>NZ_JXIQ01000120.1 GCF_000934845.1 Mesobacillus subterraneus | reverse complement strand
ACCGCCCGGTCCTTTTTGGATTTTGGTGGATAATCGATTTCCACTCCAGAAACTCGCTTTCCGCGGGGCGACAGGTGAGCCTCATCGCTTTGCTGCTATAAGGGCATCTCTCATGCGGAATGATACCCTTATGCGAGCAAAGGGCACCTTACAAGCAGTAAGATACCCCGTTAATTCCCTTTTTAATATAATTTTGGTATTTGGATCATCTAAATAATTAAAACTGTTTCCGTTTTTTCCTAATACTTCTTTTCTTCATTGGCAGGCACTAAGCGTCTCGAAGAGTTAGAAGCCGAAGCTAGACATGCGGCTCGAGAGGCTAGATGCTGGAGTCTGGACTTCCTAATGGTATCAAAAAATCACGGAACGAAAACTTTCTATCCTACATCCAGCATATTGAATTGTGCTTTTACAAGATCATGGTATTCGCCTTGATACTCCATTAGTTGATGATGATTTCCCCGTTCCTTGATCACCCCGTTTTCCAATACGAATATATTGTCTGATTCCCTGATCGTGGACAAGCGGTGAGCAATAATGATCGCTGTTCTGCCCTTCAGCAATGTCTTGAGAGCTTTCTGGATTTTCACCTCTGTTTCTGTATCGATGCTTGCCGTCGCTTCATCCAAGATCAAAATACGGGGATTTGCAAGCAATGCTCTGGCAAAGGATAAAAGCTGCCGTTCGCCAACTGAGAGAATATTCCCGCGTTCTTCCACCTCTGTTTGATAGCCGTTTGGCAGCTTGGCAATGAAATCCGCTGCCCCAACTGCTTCAGCAGCAGCCACGACTTCTTTCTCAGAGGCATCTGGTCTGCCAAAGAGGATATTTTCATAGATCGTTCCTGAAAAAATAAAGGTATCCTGCAGGACAATGCTGATATGTTTCCTTAAGCTGGCTATCGAGATGTCTTTGAGATCATATCCATCGATTAATACAGTCCCTGATGTCGGATCATAAAACCGGCTGATCAGATTGGCTATCGTCGTCTTTCCAGAGCCCGTATGGCCGACCAATGCCACCGTCTGGCCAGCTTCCATTTCAAGACTGATCCCTTTTAATGCAGTCCGATTTTCATCATACGAAAATACAACGTTATCAAATTTTATTTCCCCGTGAATGGTATCCATTTCAATGGGATGATCTGTTTCTGAGACGATCGGCTTTTCATCAAGAAATTCAAAGATTCTTTCTGACGAGGCCATCCCCATCAACAGTTGATTATACACCTGCCCTAATCTGGAAATTGGCTCCCAAAACATGCCTAGGTAAAAGGCAAAAGAGACAAATACCCCGAGTGAAACGGTGTCATTTTGAATCAGGCTTGCTCCATACCAGATCAGGACAGCGGTCCCCAGTGCATTGGTCAATTCTACCATTGGACGAAACATGGCGTTTTTCTGTGAAGCAGACTTCCAGCTTTGGAAGGTTTCATCATTTACTCCATCAAAAAAAGCCATATTCTCCCTTTCCTGGGTAAATGCTTGTGTAACCCTTATCCCTTGTATGCTTTCATTTAAATGAGAATTCAACTTTGATTGCTTCATCCGAACATCCTGCCAGGAACGTCTAATATTTTTTCGCAATTTAGTTGATATAAAGAACATGATTGGCAATATAATCATGACCGCCATCGTAAGCTGTGGACTTAGCGAGAACAGAATAAAGAAGATCCCAATCAGGAGGACCACATCCATTAACAGGTTGATAACACCATTTGTGAACAGTTCCTGAAGGGAGTTGATGTCATTCATGATTCTTACCAGTATGGAACCAGCCGAACGTTGGTCAAAAAACCGATGGGAAAGATTCTGTACATGAGTGAACAAATGCTTCCGCAAATCATATATGACATTTTGGCCCAATTCATTCATCCAGCGAATTCGGAAAATATTTGCTATATAAGCGGCAGTATATAATCCTGCGATGATCATGACCAGCCAAAACAGCATTGCGGCATCCTTGTTTTTCACGGCCTTATCTAAGGTGTAAATCCCAATTAAGATCGGGATTACCAGCCTAACCGCAGTGGTGATCAATACCATTGCAATAGACATCGGTACAAGCTTCTTTTTATAAGGTACCATATAGCCGAAAAGCCTCAACATCTGCTTCCAGTTAAAAGGCTTATCGATTATCTGGTCAGTAGAATAATGAAATCTTTTTAGAACTTGAAAATTGTTTTTCGTGCTCAAAAAACCTTCCCCCTTGAGTTAGCTGATCATACATTTCAGCCAGTCTGTTCCACCTTGTGACGATCTTTAAACTGGATCTCATAAATCTTTTGATACGTTCCGCCATTCTGAATCAATTGCTCATGTGTTCCTCGCTCGGCAATCGATCCGTTTTCGAGTACAAGAATCTCGTCTGCATGTTTGAGAGAAGAAATACGGTGGGCAATGATAAAAGTTGTTCGTCCCTTCATGACCTCGAGCAAAGCTTGCTGAATCTTGAACTCTGTTTCCATATCAACCGCGCTTGTGGCGTCATCAAGGATTAAAATACTCGGATCGATGCAGATAGCCCTCGCGATCGCAATTCTTTGCTTTTGGCCCCCGGAAAGTCCCATGCCTCTTTCGCCTAGAATCGTATCATATTGATCAGGAAGCTCCATGATGAACCGATGCGCCTGGGCTCTTTTGGCGGCTGCAATGATTTCGTCCATTGTTGCTTCTGGGTTTCCGTAGGAAATATTGGCTTTGATCGAGGAAGAAAACAGGAATGATTCCTGAAGAACAATGCCGATATTGCTTCTGAGTGAGCGAACAGAATAATCTTTACTATCCCGGCCATCAATCAGCACCTTGCCAGAAACAGGCTCATAGAATCTGGTCATCAGCTGGGTAATGCTTGTTTTCCCAGAACCAGTCGTACCAATAAGGCCGATTGTCTGTCCTGGCCTGGCCTTGAAGGAAATATTGTTTAAAGCGGCATTCTCATCATTCCCATATCGGAGCGTGACATGATCAAATTCTACTTTTCCAGACAGCTTTTCCACCTGCAAAGCTTCCTTCTTCTCTTCCACTTCATCTTCATCCTCGAGAATTTCCAATAATCTTTCACCAGATGCCTTTGATTGCGAAAAAAGATTCACGACGAATCCAAGATTCATAATCGGCCACATAATGTACCAAACTAGACTGTAAAATGCGACCAGTTCGCCTGGCAACAACGATTCGTTCATGACGAGGTATCCACCGTACCCTAATAATAAGACGACACTCAAATTGCCGAGAAACTCCATGAGTGGGAAATACTTCGCCCAAATTTCAGATGTGAACAAATATTGATCCTTGTAGTTTCCGTTTGAATCATTGAATCTGCCAATCTCATAATCTTCACGTGATAAGGATTTCACCGTATTAATTCCGCTGATATTTTCCTGGACCTTCGTATTCAACTTCCCAAATGATTTTCGGATTCCCCTAAAGGCTGGGTGGACTGCCTTATCAAACTTATAAACAACCACTGCAAGAAAGGGCAGAGTTGCAAGCGTCACCAATGTCAACGGGACCGAGTAATAGACCATTACGGAGAAACTTATTGCAATTAAAAGAACAAAATGAATCAATTCAGAGAATCCAAAGCTAAGAAAAAAGCGGAATCCTTCCACATCAGCAGTAAGCCGTGACATCAAGTCCCCTGTCTTCGCATTGTCATAGTATCGGAAAGAAAGATATTGAAGCTTTTCATAAAGAGAATTCCTAAGTTTATATACAGAATGGATTCCGAATAGCTCCCCTGTATATTGATAAATATACGTACAAATTCCTTTGACAATCATGAATCCGACAAAACTAGCTGCCAGCATCGGAATCATCTCATACCTGCCGCCAATAACGGCTTCATCAATCGTAAGCTGAAGAATCATCGGATACACTACCGTAATTGCCGTCACGATTAACATAAATAAAATGGACCAAATAAAGTAATTTTTGTAAGGCCAATAATAATCCTTTAGTTTCTTGAATGTCTCCATTCATTTTCCCCCTTTGGAAATGTATAGCAAAAAAAGAAAAGGCGCGTATACATTAATATATCGAGTTTCGAATTATTTTTCCAGCTTTTTTATTGAATTTTTTATATTTTTTTGTAAATGAGAATTATCTGAACCAATGCAAATGACCGATAGATTGCTCTATCGGTCAGTCCATTCTTATTTGTTATAAACTTTTATATTCGATATATTCCGTCAATAACTTTATAGCAATCTTGATTGCTGCTTCATCTGGGCTAAGTTTAGAGTGATGCAGTCCATTTTCAGAGTTCACGCCAAGCCAGAACATGATCCCAGGAATTTCTTTCAGCATATAGCCAAAATCTTCTCCTGTCATCGCTTCCTTGCAAATGACCACTTCCACATCTTCTTTTTTTTCAGCAAAAGCAAGGAAGTCACGCGCTATTTCTTCTTGATTATAAACTTGATGGTACATCGCTCCATAGTCAATGGTCGTTTGGCATTGGTAACCAACTTCCATGCCTTTGACAAGTGCCTCGATTCTTTCCTTCACTCTTGCCATTGATTCCACAGACAGCGTTCGGATTGTGCCTTCTAGCCTTGCTGTTTCCGCGATGATGTTTTGGACCGTGCCTCCAGAGATTTTTCCGATGGTGATGACCGCACTATCAAGCGGATCGACGTTTCTTGAGACTATTGACTGAAGCTGGGTTACAAGAGCACATGCCGCAACGACCATATCATTCGTTTGATGTGGATATGCAGCATGTCCGCCTTTCCCCTCCAGGTCAATGAACAATTCAGAAGTATTGGCAAACAACAGCCCTTCCTTTGTTGCAATAGTTCCGACTGGATATTCAGGAGCAATATGCAGGGCTATGATCAAATCGGGCTTCCATTCCTGCATGATATTTGTCTTGAGCATTGGTTCAGCACCACCCGGGCCTTCTTCCGCCGGCTGAAAAATAAACAGCAAATGATCCTCAATCGGGTTTTCCACGAAGTAGGTGATCAACCCAAGAGCGATTGTCATATGGAAATCATGTCCGCACGCGTGCATTTGACCTGGATGGAGGGATTCGAATTCCAAGCCTGTTGCTTCGGTAATCGGCAGCCCGTCGATGTCTGCCCTGTAACCGATCGTCTTTTTAGGATTCATCCCTTGGATCTTCACAAAAATCCCGGTTTTCCAAGTTTTTATCTCTAGCCGGTCTAAGGAAAGACTTTTCAGGTATTCAAGAAGATATGCCTGAGTCTTGAACTCCTTGAAACCGAGTTCCGGAATCTGGTGCAAATCTCGTCTCATTTTTTTAAATAGATCCCAATTCATATTGATCTCTCCTCTTATAAAAGAAAGCGCGGACCAATATCCACGCTTTCTATCTTGCTATTAAAGCTGGCGAAGCTCCTGCTTGATTTCTGTTTTTGATTTCGTTTTTTCATCGATTTCCTTAATAACGCGGGCTGGTGTACCCGCAACCACTGTATACGGTGGCACATCATCGATGACAATAGCACCTGCAGCCACAACGGCTCCCTTTCCTACTGTTACCCCTTCAAGGACAACTGCATTTGCACCAATGACGACATCGTCCTCGACCACGACCGGCTTTGCTGAAGGTGGCTCAATGACCCCTGCAAGCACAGAGCCTGCACCGATATGGCAGTTCTTACCGACTGTCGCACGTCCTCCTAGGACCACGTTCATATCAATCATCGTTCCTTCGCCGACAACAGCACCGATATTAATTGATGCGCCCATCATGATAACAGCATTGTCGCCAATTTCAACCTGGTCTCTGATGATTGCCCCTGGTTCAATTCGAGCCTTGATATTCTTCATATCCAACAATGGAATCGCCGAATTTCTACGGTCGTTTTCAACGACATAATCCTCTATTTTAGCTTGGTTTGCCGCAATTGCCTGATTGATTTCTGCCCACTCACCAAAAACAACTCCTGTTTTGCCTGAAATGAATGTCTTGGCATTCTCGCCAAAATCGATCTGATCTAAGTCCCCTTTCAAATATACCTTTACGGGAGTTGCTTTTTTGCTATTTTGAATAAACGAGATAATTTCATTCGCATCCATCATTTTCATTTTTCCTTACCTCCATATATGTATGTATTGTTCTTTTTTTCGCAAGCGCCTTGTGAATTAGTATCCACACCAGCACGGAAACAGCATTTTCTAAAAATTACTTTACCAAACATAGGTTTTTAAAACAAGGAAAACTAATTATTGTTTCTCTTAGATTCGTCAATATGTTCCTTGACAATCTCAATGAAGGCCTGGACCTGCTTCAACTGAAAGGCAGATTCATAGCCAAGAAGCCATGTGTCCCTTCCTAAAGGTTCATTGTTTTCGTCATGAAGTGGTACCTTAAAGATATCCTGTTCGGCTCCATTTAGCGTAATTGCCGGGAGAATAGCATAGCCAATTCCGTTGAACGTCATTTGTTTACAGGTTTCAATTTGGTCCACAATGATCGTTCTTTTCGGTGCTGTCTGAAATTTTCGCAACCACCAATCCTGGATTTCCTGGTAGTAATTCGAATCACTCTTAAACTGGATAAACGGCCTGTCTGCATCCAAGGCTTGCTCCGGGCTCGAGATTTCTGTATCAACCAAGTAGAGATTGTCTTTGAATAGGTGAATTTTGACACCCTTCCAATCTGGTGTACCCCTGATAATGCCAATATGGACATGATCCTCATAGAGCGCTTTTGCTATTTCACTGCTCCAGCCAGTCATCAGCGAGATTTTCGCCTGTGGATAACGGCTTACATATTTCTTCAACACCTGTGGCAGCCAATTTTGCCCAACAATCGATGCGACAGCTATTTTAAGGGTTCCATACACTTCAGCGTTTAATGCGAAGATGGTCTCGCGTGCTTTTTCTTCTCTGGTGATGGTCTCATTAACAAATTGAAGGACGATCTCTCCCGCCGGTGTCAAGGTCAGCCCCTTCTGGGAGCGAAGGAACAATTTTGTGCTCCAATCTTTCTCAATCGATTGAAGTCGCTGCGATAAAGCTGGCTGTGACACAAACAGTCTCTCCGCAGCCTTTCTCATATTCATTTCCTGCGCAAGAACGGACAACAAATGGAATTCAGAAATCGATGACATTGCTTACCCTCTTTGCCTGTTTTTTTCTATATCGTAACATTTCCTTAAAAAAAGGATAAACTACAGCTGAGTCAATCTGCTGAAGCTTCTTTTTTTGGCAGAAACAAGATGAACAGAAAGCTGATGATGGCAAATAGAAATACGACAATATAAACAGAATGCAAGGCATTAGTCAGTCCATCCTGCAGGAGCGTTTTCATACTAGCCGATAGTTTTTGGCGTTCTCCCTCATTGAGCAGCACATTTGCTGCATCGATCGAAATTCCTTGATCTTCTGCCCCATGCTTTTTCATATAGCTGAGAATGCTGCTGTTCAGCACACCGCCAAGCAAGGCTGCACCAACCGTATTGCCAAGATTTCGCATGAACATATTGGCAGCGGTAGCGATTCCTCTTTGCTGCCAGGCGACCGTACTTTGAATCGATACGATGAACGCGGTACTAGTCAGCCCCATCCCTGCTCCAACGAAAAACGACCCTGCTGCAGCCCATAAAGGACCTGCCTCCGGTGTCAGAGTGACAAATAGAATACTGCCTATGATTAGCAACGCGCCGCCAAAAAGGGAAGTATTGCGGTACCCAATGCCTACTAACAGCCGTCCACTGGCTGCCGATGCAATAGGCCAGCCAATCGACATCGCAGTCAGGGTGAAACCGGCGACGATCGGCGACTTTTCCATAACACCTTGGACGAATGCGGGCAAAAAACTCGAAACGCCGATTAGCATGACGCCGGTAGTTAAGGAAGTTATATTGGCAATAAAGATCGACTGTTCGCGCCAAATAGTAAATGGCATTATCGGTTCTTCTGCTCTCTTCTCTTGAAAAATAAAGAAAATCAATCCGAGAATGCTCAAGCCGATGAGACTCATTGTTTTCGCTGACATCCAGGCCCAATTCCCCCCGGCTTCTACAAGGACAATCATCAAGGAACTAATCGAGATGGTCAGCAGCGTAGCTCCCAGATAATCAACCTTATGCTTCTTTTTCTCGATATTTTCATGAAGATATAACCATAAACCCGCGATTGCCAGAATACCAAGCGGAACATTGATCCAAAACACGTATCTCCAGCTTGCATATTCCACGAGGAGACCTCCAAGTGCCGGACCAGTTACGGCTGATATTCCCCACACACTAGACAGATACCCTTGTACCTTGGCTCTTTCCTCCTTGGAATAGATATCGCCGACAATCGTTGTAGCAATCGGCATCACAGCGCCTGCACCAAAACCCTGGATGAATCTGTATAAAATTAACATCTCCATCGTTTCTGCCGTCCCGGACAGAATGGATCCGATCAGGAACACTACAATTCCAAAAGTAAGGATTGGTTTCCGACCAAATAGATCAGAAAGTTTTCCATAAATGAGGACCGTCACAGCATTCATTAGCAAGTAAGATGAGAAAACCCAGCTATATAAAGCAAAACCGCCAAGTTCTCCGACAATTGCCGGCATTGCGGTTGACACGATCGTTCCTTCGACTGCTCCCGTGAACATCGCGAGCATAACTGCCGCGAGAACATAAGGTCTTTTTGTTACTTTTTTTGCAGTGCTTTGCCCAGCTGCTCCCATACATCCACCTCAAAATGTAAAAAATTTAGCTCCCGAATTCGGGAGCTGGCTCAAGCATTATTTTCTATAATTTCTTTTTACCTCGTTCGACAATCTCAGCAAAACAGAACGTCTTGTCAGAATTCCTTCAAAGATCCCTGACTGATCTTCTATGCATAGAAACGGATTATCAACCAGCAAATTGAGGGAAGATTGCAGATTCGATTGGACATTGATTCTGGGAATTTCTGTGTTCATTGCGGATTCAACTTTTTTCGTATCCAGCTGCTCAAATTCAATTCTTTCAAGGCCAAGGATGGAATCCATTATGATTGGCGTGCTGATCAAGCCCATTAATCGATATCGGGAATCAAGTACAGGAATTGCTGTATATCCGCTCTTTGTCAGGACAAGCAGGGCGTGCTCAAGACTGTTGCCGACTTGGACGTGAGCTACACGTTCAGAAGGAATCATCAGCTCCTTAACCGATAATCCCAAAAATTCACCGCTATAAAGACTTATCATGGCGAAAACTCCCTAAACTGGATTTCTTTCCATTTCATTTTATCATAAAATAAATGAAGCTGCTTTTATTTAGTTTTTTAGAAAACAACAAAAAAGGACCGCAAAACATGGCCCTTTTGGTATGATTTTTGATTACTGAATTAGGTCAAAGATCTCAATCGTAATCATATCGATATTATCGAACTGGTATTTCTTTGGCTTTTCCTTATCGTTGTATACTTCCAGTTCATATGTTTCCGTTTTCGGATGATATGTAACCTGGCATTTCCGTTCCCCTTCTACCTCAAAAAAGCGTTGGGAAGGCTCCCCTCCATTGGACTGCTCTTGCAGATTCTTTAAACGGGTGATAATTCCTTGAAGCTGTGACATTGTGCTCCCTCTCCTTTCAAAACAAAAACCAATAACTTATCAATAGATTTTGCAATTGGCGAATTTATATCCATGTAAAATAATTTCAGAATTTTCTATACGCAATTCTTTACATGTCAATATTAACAGAATAAAATATTGTCAGACGATGTACAAGTAAAAGCTTTGCGAAAAGGAGTTTTTTTTGAAAAGCACCTTTATAGTATCCAAAATAAAATGGTCCTTGTTTCGTTCCGGAATACCACCCCTAGTTCCAAGAACATCTTCAATGCGGAGAAATTCGGCCCATAAACAATGTCACTTAAGAACGGTTTTTCCCTTTCGGATATAGCGCTGTCACGACTCTTGATTTTTTCCGGATATGCCTGTTGAATTACTTCTTGAGGTATCTGATCATACCAATAGTCAGCAACCTTCCATCCATCCTTTTCCCTAACAAGCTGCAGTCCTTCATAATGGTCTTCATAGCCTACAGGTCCCTCCTTATTCGCAGGAAAAAATTCAACAACATATACTCTATTTGCGGATTGCACTACGCGTGTCTTTTCGGAAAAAGCGTAAAACGGAATATAGTAAAGAGCAAAGTCGGTACCGTACGTCTGGAAATTATTTTCCTGACCGACTACGTTTTCTTTAATGAATCCCGACTTATACGCTTCTGTAAAATAAGGGTCAAGGATGCTGTCAATCTCCGCCATCGATCTCCCCTTTTCACTTAGAGAGACCTGTGATTCAAAAGCTTTCTCGAGGAATTCAAAAACTTCTTCCCTGCCATGCAGATCGGACTGTGCAAATGCATGCGCCGGGGTGTACAAAATAATAATGCCAAATAATAGCGATAATAGCTTGTCCATTTTTCTCCCCTCTTTCTTGATCATTGATACGTACCATTTTACCAATATTTACCCAAGAAGATGATGATATTCTTTCGTAAAATAACCTCATCATCTGACATAATCCACGGCTTATTATTCTCCAATTACCCTAAACAGGCACGAATTAACGGGAAAGCTAAAAAAAATGTTGGTTTTTCAGGAAAAAAAATAACCCCCTATTAGGGGGTTATTACCTAGCAATCACCGCAAAATAGATGACAAACAACAGGGCGATGAAGCCGAAAATGATATAGGTTAAAAAGATTGGATTGCGAATATATGCGTGCTCCTGGACAACGTCTGGAACTTGGGAATCAAGATTTCCCTGAGCTCTCTTCTGCCCCTTGCCTAATGACCATGTATAGAAAAGACCGCCGACCAGCACACCCATACCTGCTACTAACAGCAATGTCATATAAATACTCATCTGAATCCCCTTTATAAAAGGCTGTATTGATAACTTATCCAAGATCCGTTTTCCTATTCATCCTTGATTCTGTCAAAATAAACCTTCTCTATCATGCAAAAAAGATGCACAAAGGTCAACGAACAGAAACTCCATTTCATTTAATTGCAGCGAAAAGGTTCTAATGACTTCTCCAGTTTCGATATCACTGTAGCGATCGGACAAAATCCCTTTTTTGCCGCCTCTCATTCGAATGATATTCTCCAGAAAGTAAGGGCGCCAACTCCAGTTCTTATTTTCATATTCCGGCTGCAACACCCATTCTCGGCCAACTTTATAAAGATTCGGTGACAGCTGAAATCCGTCTTCATCACATACATAAATCCGGAACGCTACCCCGTCCAAACGATCCCCGAGAGCCAGCAGCAACTCACTTGATTTTTGTTCTTTTTTGTATTTGCTGATCCATTCCTGTAACTTGCTGTTCAATTCGATCCTTAAATCATAGAATACCTGAAGCCGTTTTTTCTCAGATAAAATAAATCCATGGATTTCGTCCTTTAACTTATGCTTGAGTATTTCTTTGTCAACTAATCCAATATCAGGTTCTTTTAAGTAAAATCCCTGATAAAATCTCCCGCCGTTTTTCCAGGCGAATTGTAGCTGGTACGTGGTTTCGATGTTTTCAAATAATATTGCTGCACCGATTTTACGCGCAAGGATAGATAAAGAATGAAGAACATCTAAGTGTGCCGGACCGGTGTTATGAGAGCGAAGCGAGGACATATCAATCTTTAGTATTTCTGGTTCAATACCTGCAATCCTGTGTAAATAGCTGCTTTCACTGCCTACTTTATCCAAGGCGATTTTTATTCCGTAGGATTTATAGTACTTGATTAGGTGCTCGATCTGGCTCTCGTATTGCCGATCGGTAATACCTAGGACAATTTGTTCTGGACGCATGCCTTTTTCTTCAAAACTGAGAAGCAATTGCAAAAAACCTTCTCCAGCATCCATCATTAATAAATTTGCATTCCTGTTAATGAACCAAAGCAGTTCTTCGTTCCCGCTTTCACCGGATACTGTTTCTAGAGCTTTGCCCAGTAACACATTCTCCACTTCGATCCGGTATTCTTCCGGTATCATTTCATCTGCAAAAAAAGAATCAAGCCTAAAATCACCCTTATTGCCAACATATCTTCCTACTATTTGATAACCAATGATTTTATGTTCCTCGGCGTTAAAAATCGGTTGATAGTATGGAACAACATGCTCAAGGTCCGTCAAAATATCAAGAGCATCCAAAAAAACTCAATCCCCCCTTCAAAAATCGGCGCATACTTCAATCCACTACTTTGTTATCACCGATTTTACCACAATATGCTCCATGAAGCTTTTTAATGAGTTGCAAAAAACAAAGGGATCAGCAACTGGGGAGAGAATTGGCAAGGAGAAAAGCTGGGTTTCCTTCTACCCTTGTCTTTTCTTACTTTTCTCCGCTTTTCTCCTCAAGCGATTTGTGAAGTTTGGCTATAGATTGAACAATTGTCCTTTTTTTATTAAATCCCTTTGCTGTTGCCGATATCCCATTAAAGACAGCAACCGAATGTCCCCACGTTCCCAACCGGTCAAAACCGGAAACAAAAACTTTTAAATAACCATTTTTCAACGGGATTAACATTATTTCCATTCTCATTTCATAATATTTCATCAGCAACACCTCATTTGCGGATAGGACAAGTTATGTTTTCCTATCTCTTCCCCGGAGTTATGATCAAGAAACACAATAATATCGTCTCTGCCCTGAAAATGGTACTTCTTTTTTTCATGGATGTTTGCTAGGATAGGATAGAAAATTCGGAGATAGGCTGGTACTTTTATGACTGATCAAATTACTCGGAGGCAGTTTATAAAAAAAACAATTGGGACACTATTGACTGCTGGCGGACTAACCACTTCCGGTTATTTCTATGCAAGAGAAATCGAGCCCCGAATGCTTGATATCACTAGTCACACTATCGGGAGCACTAGGCTGCCGGCTGGGTTTGATGGGGTGAAGATCATTCAATTCAGCGATACTCATCTTGGTTTTCAATATACAGTTGAACAGCTTGGAAAGCTTGTGGCGCAGATCAATGAACTGAATCCTGATTTGATCGTATTTACAGGTGATTTACTCGATGATCCCCGGCGATTAACAGAGGAAAAAAACAAAATCATTACGCTGTTAAGTCAGTTAGATGGACCTCTTGGAAAATTTGCTGTCTATGGAAATCACGATCATGGAGGATATGGCTCCGACTTATATAAACAAATGATGGAACAATCAGGTTTTACCTTGTTGCTGAACGATTCTGTTGCTGTCAAGCTTCTTGATGGCAGTTCTATTTGGATTTCCGGTATAGACGATGCCATGCTTGGCAAACCGAATTTTGCAGAAGCAATGACAAAAGTTCCAGAAGGCTCTTACACGATCCTCTTGTCTCATGCTCCTGATAAAGCCGATGAAGCAGCACAATATTCGATTCAATTGCAGCTGAGCGGACACAGCCACGGAGGTCAAATCCAGATCCCCTTTTATGGCCCGCTCATTACTCCTCCTTTTGCGGAAAAATACGCAGAAGGTTTCTATGGTGCAGCACACAACAAGGAGTTTAAACTATATGTAAATCGCGGACTGGGCACTACCAGGCTTCCTTTCCGGTTTTTGTCCCAGCCTGAGCTTACATTGTTTACGTTACGCCTCAACAAAACAAGCAGCTGATCAGCTGCTTGTTTTCGATCTCAGGATGAACCTCTCCTCTGCCTCTTCCACCTTTAAGGGTTTGCCAAAAAAGAACCCCTGTGCTTTCTCACAATCGGCATCTTTCAGGAACTCCACTTGATTCTGCTCTTCAACCCCTTCAGCAATCACTTCCATGCCCAGGCTTTTTCCAAGGTGGATAATCGTAGTAATGATCGCAGCGTCCTTTCCGTTATACTTAATATCTCCTATGAAACTCTGGTCAATTTTCAAAACATCAATCGGGAACTGCTTTAAATAACTTAGCGAAGAATAGCCCGTTCCAAAATCATCAACAGCAATTTTGATTCCCAGATTTTTTAACCGGTTTAGAATGGGAATCGCTTCTTTCGTATCCTGCATAACACCCTCTGTGATCTCAATTTCCAAAAGGGAAGGATCGATACCGTGCTTCTCGACCGCATGATGGATTGTCTTAACTAAATCCAACTGCAAAAATTGCTTTGGAGAAATATTGACGGCAATTCTGACCTCCTTCTTTGCCTTCTTTGCCCATTCCCTAATTTGCCAGCACGCCCTGTCAATGACCCAGTTGCCGATTGGGATGATCAATCCTGTATCCTCTGCCAGCGGAATAAATTCAGCTGGCGAAATAAAGCCTAGGTCAGCACTATTCCAGCGCAGCAAAGCTTCAAAGCTGGGTATCTCATTGGTAAGTAAGTTCACTTGCGGCTGAAAATACAGTTCCAGTTCCTCCCGTTCAATGGCTTTGCGTAAATGCGACTCAAGCGTAATGACATTAATACCCGTTGATTGCATGTCTGAACGATAAAATTGGTAATGTGCCTTTCCTTTTTCCTTAACGCTATATAATGCTTCATCCGCATATTTGATCAATGATTCAGCGTCTCTGCCGTCATTAGGATACAGGCTGATTCCAATGCTCGGTGTTATGTAATACTCCTGGGAATTGAAATAAAAGGATTCATTAAATTTGGATAATATTTTTTGTGCGAATTTTCCTGCAGCAGCTCTGCCTGTTTCTTCTAGAACAAAGATGAACTCGTCCCCACCCTGCCGATAGACAGTGCCGTTTTCTTTTTTGATTTCAACTAGCCGATCGGCCACCTGTTTGAGGATCTGGTCGCCAACAATATGCCCAAGTGTATCGTTCAAATACTTAAAGCGATCGATATCGAGAAAGAGAAGCGCAAAAGGAGAATTTTGCTTCCCACGATTTTTTACATGACGATCAAGGTGGTCGAGAAGCGCCCTTCTGTTAAACAGCCCTGTCAGCTGGTCATGGAACGCCATGTATCTTATCAACTCGTTACTTTTCGCCTGTTCGGAAAGATCTCGTATGATGATATACATTCCTGTTATTTCAGAATGGATTACGATTGGTATCGTCTTCAATTGGACGGTCAGGAAATTGCCTTTGTGGTGTACAAAGCGGCAGTCCAAAGATTCCTTGGCATTTCCTAACTTCGTTTCAGTCAAGAGCTCGTTAAATAACGGCAGATCTCTCCCGCATATCAAGCTGGTAATCGACCGCAATCTTAGCTGTCTGTCCGTATATCCAGCTAATTGTTGCGCCGCGGGATTCACATCTACGATTTTTCCTTTCAGATCGATGGAAAAAACAGCATCAAGATTATGGTCAATAAGGGAACGATAACGCTGCTCACTATCAATCAATCTATTTTTTTCTTTCAATGCTTCGGTAATATCCCGGGTGACTGCTACAACATATTGGATCTCTCCTGACTCATCCTTGACTGGAGTCAGCAGCGTCTCACCAAGAACCTGTCTGTCATTATCCAAATCGACCTCGACCTGGAAAACAACCTCCTCTTGATTTTTCACCGCTTTTATATACTGTTGCTGCAACGGCAGCAGTCGATCAGGCGGCAATACTTCCTCCATCGTCTTGCCAATATCAAGCGAGTCCATTCCGGCATGAAGGAGTCCGTTTTCATTCGCAAATAAGTAACGAAATTGATAGCCTGGTTCAACCTTCATGATAAAAACTAAATCCTTCACATGTTTAAAGATAATATTTGAAATCATCTGGCTTATTTTATTGGAAGCTAGGAAGCTCCTTCTTTTAGTAGTTCGTGTATGCTTCTTCTGATTCATCTAACCATCCTCATTCCAATAGTACATTCGTACCTGGTCCATGATCCGATATCGTTTTCTTCCTATTTTACCTTTTCCTATAAGGAAAAACGATAAAAAGATTACAAATTTTCAGTATTAAGCAAATCTTATTTGAATGAAATACTTTTATTTTTCAAAAAGCTAAAGAAAAGGTATAATAAAAATATGGGTACCCAACCTGTACAATTTTAAATGAAGAAAGGAGCCCTGACCCATTGAATAAGGAAAGGAACCAGATTCCCCAACTCAGTCCAACGATTGAGAACCTCTCGCAAGCTATCTTCACCGTGAATCGTCATGCCAAGACTGCTCCAAATCCGAAGTTTTTGTATCAATTAAAACAGGATGCTCTCAAAAAAATGCTCAGCGAAGGAAAGGCCATTAAGACCGGTCTCCATTTCTCAAACAATCCCAGGAACAGTCAGCAGCAATCAGATGTACTGGTCGTTTGCGGGGATTATACCTTCCATATCCCGCCGACTAAACAGGATTTTGAGCAGCTCCCCCATTTAGGAAAGCTTGATCAAACTGTCAGAAACCCAAGATCAGCGATATCGCTGACCAGCGCGAAAAATTTATTGTCCTCCTATACAGGCTTAAAAGAAGCCCAGGAAGTTTCCAGTACTTCCAGGACAGGGAAATATGTAAAACCCGTATTCAAAAAGCTTGGCGAAAGATACCCGTAAACGAAAGCTGGAAGCCCAGCTTTCTTTTTTTATAGAAGCTTATTAAAGCAGTTTATCCCTTTTCTGAACCAGCTTGTGCGATCTCCGGCTGGCATCGGCACCCACAACACTTCCCTTATGGTGCTACTCGTTCGCAATCAACAATGAGAGAATCATCTTTTCAAGGTCTAGGAAAAGAACCATTTCTCCTCCTAACTTGATCACACCAATCACGTGGCTCTCCTGTCCCTGATACAGATCGGATCGTTTTTCGATTTGAGTTGATGAAATACGATGGATTTGTGAAACAGTATGCACGTGAAATACCGTCTTCTGTCCATTGAATTCAGTCACGATAAACTTATCCATTTGTGGATCGGCAGACTGCGTTAAGCCCAAAGCAGCGGCCACATTGATGATGGGAAGCACCTCTCCCCTCAGCTCCATGATTCCCTCCACATATGGATGTGACTGCGGAATCTCGACTACCGGTACCGGTTGAAGAATTTCTTTTACTTTCATGACATTAATGGCAAATTTATTCTGTCCGATGCCAAACTCGACAATTTCCAGTTCCTTCATATCCGATTCTAATAAAATATGGGTATCATTCATTATGCTCTTCCTTCTTTTTTAGAATATATGTACTATATACCTATTATCGGCAGATCCACTAATCGTTTAAGCAAAAGGCTTTGGTAAAATAGAAAGTGGATATTTTAGCGACATACTATTTGCAGCATATGGTAAAATAGAAAGGATCATTGGAGGGATGTCATACGTGGAGCATTTAATTAATAATCGGGTTAAAAACATCGAGATATCAGGGATTAGGAAATTTTTCAACATGGTTGCCCATGTGGAGGATATGATTTCTTTGACGATCGGACAGCCTGACTTCCAAACGCCTGAACATGTGAAAGAAGCAGGCAAGCAGGCAATAGACTTAAATTTCACTACATATACTCATAATGCCGGTCTAATAGAGCTTAGACAAGCTGCAGCGGATTTTTATAAAAAGAAATACCATATTGAATATTCAGCCGAACATGAAACAATCATCACAGTAGGAGCAAGTGAGGCGATTGATATCACCTTTAGGACGATCTTGGATGAAGGCTGTGAAGTGATTCTTCCCGGACCAGTTTATCCAGGGTACGAACCGATCATCAAGCTTTGCGGGGCCACTCCAATCTATGCGGATATCAGGAACACGGACTTCCGGATGACTGCCGAACTAATCGAGAGCCTGATTACCGAAAAAACAAGGTGCATCGTTCTTCCATACCCATCGAATCCTACCGGGGTCAGCTTGACGGAGCCAGAACTTCAGGAAATTGCAAACCTGCTAATTGACAAGGATATTTTTGTCCTGGCTGATGAAATATATAGTGAGCTGGTTTACGAACAGCAGCATGTATCGATTGCGCAATTTTTGAAGGAAAAGACAATTGTCATTAACGGACTTTCCAAATCCCACTCGATGACAGGCTGGCGGATAGGAATGCTTTTCGCTCCTGAATATTTGACAAAGCATATTCTGAAAGTCCATCAATACAATGTGACTTGTGCAACTTCAATTTCACAAATGGCTGCGTTAGAGGCTTTGACGAACGGGGTTGATGACGCATTGCCAATGAAAGATGAGTATGCCATCAGGCGCGATTATGTATTCAAAAGACTCCAATCCATGGGCCTTGAAGTAATCAAGCCTGAAGGAGCATTCTACTTCTTCATTAAAATTCCGGCAATCAATATCACTTCATTTGATTTTTGCATGGATTTAGTCAACGAAGCAAAGCTGGCAGTTGTTCCTGGGAGTGCTTTTTCTGAATTTGGAGAGGGGTATTTCCGTCTTTCCTATGCCTATTCAATGGACACGCTAAAAGAAGGGCTTGACCGCTTGGAAGGATATCTACTTTCCATCAAATGAAAAGCGGACGGAGCTGAATCATTCTCATTTTGTAAGAAAAACCGGGCAAACGGCGCCCGGTCCTTTTTTGGTTTTGCTGATCATCGCAGGCATTCCCACCTCCATAAGGGCACCTTTCATGCCGAAAGATACCCTTATGTTTTTCAATTTACTATGATTGTTTCCAGTATTTATAAAGCGCCTGTGTGCCACTGTTTTCTTCGCCTTTCTCCGCTAGCTGCTCATACATCGAAAGCGCCATCGAGAGGCCAGGCACTTCCATGTCCATTCGTTTCGCTTCATCTAGGGCGATTTTCATATCCTTGATAAAGTGCTTGATGAAGAAACCAGGTTCAAAATTGCCTGCGATCATTCTTGGAGCCAAATTGGACAATGACCAGCTGCCAGCAGCACCGGTAGAAATGCTTTTCAAAACGGTCTCCGGATCAAGCCCAGCCTTTTCAGCGTAGATGATTGCCTCACAAACACCAATCATATTCGAAGCGATTGCAATCTGGTTGGCCATTTTTGTGTGCTGGCCAGCACCTGGCTCTCCTTGATGAACTATATTCGTGCCGAGTACCGAAAGCAGTGGTTCCACTTCCTGAAAATCCTGCTCATCGCTGCCGACCATAATTGCAAGTCTGGCTTCACGAGCACCGACATCCCCCCCAGAAACTGGAGCATCAATCGCATGGATTCCTTTTTCTTTTGCTTTTTCATGAATTTTCTTTGCCAAGGATGGAGTAGATGTTGTCATATCAATGAGATAACTGCCTGGTTTTGCATTTGCGATCAGCCCATCCTCTCCTAGGTATACTTCCTCCACGTCTGATGGATAACCGACAATTGTAAAAACAACGTCTGCTCTTTGAGCAAGCTCCCTTGTTGACTGTGACCAGATCGCACCTTTTTCTAGTAATTCAGCTGCCTTTTCTTTTGTTCTGGTAAAAATCGTAAGCTGGTAGCCTGCTTCTAGCAGATGGCTGGCCATGCTTTTCCCCATCACACCCGTTCCGATGAAGCCAATAACTGTATTTTCTTTGGATAGCATATGTACTCCTTCTTTCGTTTTATTTTTAACTAAATAGTAATTCTATTCTACCATTAGAATTTTAATAGGCCGAGAAATTAATCTCGGCCATCACTTAACGAGTTTCAAAAAAAATGCCGGCTGATGAACAGCCGGCAAAGGTCTGGGGGAAAATGAGAATGATTAGCTTACTTTCAGTCTAACCAAAGTGCTTACTGTTTTATTCCCGTCTTCCACTAATTAAAACATTTTTCCTGTTACATTTTTATTACAAAGCGACGAATTTGTTTACTGCTTCGACTACTTCTTCTGTCGTGCTCATGTTTACTACTTCAGAAGCAAGCTTTTCCATCTCGGCTTTGTTCAGATTTCTGATCAAAGAGCGTGCCTTCAGAATAGAAGAAGCACTCATGGAGAATTCGTCGAGTCCAAGTCCAATCAGGATTGGAATCGCAGTCTCGTCTCCAGCCATTTCCCCGCACATGCCTGCCCATTTTCCTTCTTTATGTGCTGCCTCGATAACCATTTTCACCAGTCGAAGGATCGATGGATTATACGGTTGATATAAATAAGAGACCTGCTGGTTCATCCTGTCGGCAGCCATCGTATATTGAATTAGATCATTTGTTCCGATACTGAAGAAGTCCACTTCCTTGGCGAACTGGTCTGCTAAAACTGCAGTGGAAGGGATTTCAACCATGATTCCTAATTCGATGTGAGCGGCAACCTCGATGCCTTCCTCTTCAAGCTTAGCTTTCTGTTCTTCGAGCATCGCTTTTGCTTCCCGAAACTCATTTATAGTAGCAATCATTGGGAACATAATCTTTAGATTGCCATAAACGCTGGCACGCAACAGCGCGCGTAATTGCGTACGGAAAATTTCTACTTCCTCGAGACAAAGACGGATCGCCCTGAAACCAAGGAAAGGATTCATTTCTTTTGGTAAGTTTAGATATGGGAGCTCTTTGTCTCCGCCAATATCCAAAGTACGGACCACGACTGGTTTGCCTTCCATTCCTTCAAGAACAGCCTTGTATGCTGTAAACTGTTCCTCTTCGGTAGGAAGCTGGTCCCTGTCCATATAAAGGAATTCTGTACGGTATAGTCCGACTCCCTCCCCGCCATTTTCGACTACCCCTTTTAAATCTTTCGGTGTCCCGATGTTGGCGGCAAGCTCTACATGATGGCCATCTGCTGTTACTGATTTTTCATTAACAAGCTTGGCCCACTCTGCTTTTTGCTTCTCAAAGTCTTCCTGTATCTGTTTATACGCATCCAGCATCTCAGGAGTAGGATTAAAATGAACTTCGCCTTTTAATCCATCCACAATGATGAGATCGCCATTATTGATTTCTTCCGTAGCTACCTTCGTACCAACAACCGCAGGAATTTCCATAGAACGAGCCATAATTGCGGAATGAGAAGTGCGCCCGCCAATATTGGTTGTGAAACCCTTTACAAACTGGCGATTTAGCTGAGCAGTATCAGATGGAGTCAAATCCTCCGCAACAATCACTACTTCTTCGGCAATCATGCTTGGATTCGGGATCTGAATTCCCAACAGATGGGCAAGCACACGCTTCGTTACATCGCGAATATCAGCGGCGCGTTCTTTCATGTATTCATTGTCCATGGACTCGAACATGCTAATGAACATGTCCCCAATTTCTTTTAATGCTTGTTCTGCATTGACCTTTTCAGTGGTGATTTTATCTTCAATGGGTGAAATCAGTTCTGGATCAGATAATACGAGAAGATGTGCATCAAAAATTGCTGCTTTATCTGCACCTAAAGCCTTTCCAGCATGGTCGCGGATCTTTTCAAGCTCAGCTTTTGCCGTCTGAAGCGCTGTTTGAAATCGTGCAACCTCTTCAGCAGGTGCATCTACCGATTTTTTTTCAAACGAAAAATCTGGCTCGACAAGCTTATAGGCTTTGGCGATGGCAATGCCATTTGAAGCAGCAATTCCTCGGAGAAAGCCCATTACTCTGCTAAACCTTCTCTTTTAAGTGTTTCTTCAAGTGTATTTAACGCATCTTGCTCGTCGCTTCCTTCAGCAGTGATCGCGATTTCAGCGCCTTGCCCGATTCCTAATGACATTACACCCATGATAGACTTAAGGTTAACCTTTTTTTCTTTATATTCTAAGTGGATTTCTGAATCAAACTTACTTGCAGCCTGCACAAGTACTGTAGCAGGGCGAGCGTGGATTCCTGTTTCAGCAACAACCTTAAATTGTTTTTGTAACATATTAGATCAATCTCCTTTAAATTAAAATAGATGGTTTAGATGATCATACATGATGCCTTCCGAACTAAATGCTTCCTGGTCAAAATGATATTTCTATTCTACCCATTTATGCTGTTCATTCACACCATATATAATTTCCAATCATTTCCTCGTAAACATGGATTGGCATCCCACACAAAAGAATAGCATTTCACCCTATCATTAGACAACGAAAAAACGTTATTTTTTTAAGGTTTTCTTCATTTTTTTACATAAAACGTTTTCATTGTAACGATATTGACAAAAGAATATTCGTTATATGCCGCGTATACGGCGCTTTGATAATGCATTCACATCCTCCTGCAACATATTTAACAGCCGATCTAGTTCCTGGCTTACTGATATGGTCTGAACGCTGTGAAAACCGGTTTCTTTTGCCAAAGAAATCATTTCTTTTCGTTTTTGTTCGATTTCTTCTTTTATATTAATGCAACATACAGTTTCCATCTGCGATCACCCCATCAGTATATGTTACCATTTTACTATCTTTGCCCTAAAAGTGGTAGGAAAATCTCCCTGTTCACGAGTTCAGCTCCTAGGTTCATCCATATATCGATAAATAACATCCCCGCCTCTTTGGGCTATCCCTCTGAAATGCTTAAAGTCATCCCGCTTCACAATTGCTTCACGAAAAACCATAAAGTCTTGCTTAGCAACAAAGATTTCTTCCACCTCTCTGCTTTTCAAGTTTTCAAGCATTCTCTCCGCCTGTTCCTTGTCCATATTTCACACCCCTTACAACAAATCGATAAAACTATTTTATCTCCTATTTTTTCTTTTGCAAATTTGGTTGATTCAAACCTGGCTCAAAAGGTTATTATTCTATATAATAAATTATAAAATTGAATTTTCTAACTTTTACATTTGTAAATTTCGTGAACATTTACAATGTACAACAGATTTTCCTTTACGCCTCGAAATTTTTAAGGCAAAATGTTAGTAATTCGAACTATGACGAAGGAGCGAGTTATATGATAAAAGCTGAAGTTGGAAATGTTGTCGAATTCAAACAAGGATTACAGGGAGTTGTAGAAAAAGTCAATGAAAATTCTGTAATTGTTGATTTAACCTATATGAGCAATTTCAGAGACTTGGAATTAGACCAGCGGACAGTAATCAATCATAAACACTATAAAATTGTAAAAGAAACAGCCTATTAATATACGAATGAAAAGTAATCTTGGCTGCTTTTTTTGGAAGCCCTTCCAGCCTGTAAGAATTTCTTCAGCAATTGGTTTAGTAGGTACTTTTCATTATTGCCGAAAATACTTGTCCATGTTATTTTGATAAAGGATTGTAACATTGATTCTTTATTTTCGTCTAGTATGGTAGAAAACAGCAAATGAAATGACAGGAGGACATTCGGCATGAACAAATGGAGAAAACCATTCATATTCGTCGGCTTATCAACACTTTTGCTCACTGGCTGTGGATCCGCTACGGAGTCTGATAAAACGGCGAACCAGACACCGGAATCACAGCAGGCATCTGCGCCAGAAGCTTCAAAGGAAGAGCAGCCCGCAGCGGAACAGGATAAGAAAAAGGAAGAAGGTTCGATTCGGGTCCTCGAACAGAACCTTGATTATACTTTGAACGGCGAACAGAAACAGCAAACCGGCTTTCTTAAGAATAGCTATAACCAAAACTACTCCATGTACGTCTTGCCTGAATATGAATGGACTGCAGAAGAACCTAACAAGGATGTTCTAATGCTGACTGAGGATGACAGTATCTTTATGAGGATCGAATTGCTTCCAGCAGATACAGAATGGGCCAGGGCCGAAGAAAATGCCAAGGCACAGCTTTCTGCTGCCGGAGCTGAGGTAAAAGAAACGGCAATGCCGGACGACGCATTTTTCAGCAACGCTTGGGGTATGGAAACAAAAAACGGAGCAGACAATATTACCACCTACCTTATTAAAAATGAAGAACAGCCTCTAAAACTAACTCTCTTCACAAAAGAAGGTGCCGACCATCGGGATGCCTTTATCCAAATGGCGAAGACAATCATGAAACAACAGAAGTAATAAGAAAAACCGGGCAAAAACCGCCCGGTCTTTTTCCGTTTGGCGGTAAGGAAATCCCACGAAGGATTGCATGCCCGAAAGATTCAAGCGCTCCAAGCATTAAGAGGAATAGCCATTATCACGGCGACAAGCATTATCGCGGAAATCGTTTCGTTCAGACGTTTTACTACACCGGCATTTCAATAGGAACCATTCGATTGATGAAACGATGAAAAGAACTGTACTATTGAATGCAGTACAGTTCTTTTCATCGTTTGTATTCCGTGAGCACTGGCCTAACTAACTTAATAATATCAAAAAGTCTGTGCTCATGCGGGTTTTCCTTGTCATTTTGTCTCTCCAAAGAGGCATTTTTTGTTGAATTATCTAGGTGCGAAACTTGAGTTGATAAATAAAAATTAAAGTACCCCGGGATTAAGCCCGGGGTGCCATCAAAATACTAGCATATGTAGAGTTTCCACCCGGCATAATTATTTTCGAACCAGAAGCACTCGTTCTTACCTGATCGGCCCCCCAGCATCTAGTGGCTCCTCCTCCTGCAAATGTGAAGGCGTAAAAGATGTTGAAAATAGAAGCGTTATTGCCAAAAGTATGATTGAGTTAAATTTTCAGTATTTTCATTTTAAATAATCCCA
The DNA here is from genome assembly GCF_000934845.1 of Mesobacillus subterraneus. GTDB lineage: Bacteria > Bacillota > Bacilli > Bacillales > Cytobacillaceae > Mesobacillus > Mesobacillus stamsii. The sequence goes on along the minus strand of NZ_JXIQ01000120.1, from coordinate 9,945 downwards.
GTTATCTATTTTTATAGTTTAGATATTTAATTTCTCTTTAATTTCTTCGAACGACCTATCAAAATTAAGTTTTTCTTCAGTACCTTCAGAACGTAATAATGACCTCATGTTTTCAAATATACGCTTGTCAACGTGAGGGAACTCACTTTCAAAGTTCATCTTTTTATCAAGTTCATTAAGTAAATAGCAAATAGAAGAATGTGTTACTGGCAACTCGTTTTTGATGCTATTACTATTTTTTTGGAATGCTATTAAGTAATTTTCGATGTTGTTGGGGCAATCTAGAAACGTTTTACCTGTATCTGGACGGAAAGCAAAAGATGATTTATAAAACCAATTAATTAACATTCCTAAAAAAGCGAAGATTGACCCTACTTTTTTTCTGCATCTTGATCATTAAAAAATAGATAATAATCGTAGTTAAATTTCTTATGCCAATCTATACTTGTATCGAACGCTACCAAATTCACAATTTCAAAAAGTTCCTGTAGTTTTTCTTTATTAATTCTCACCCTTTTTTTCAAAAGTTATTAATATTACCTTTTTAATTGTAATTTTCCAAAATAAAATTGTAAACTAAAAAAATAATAATACATAAATGTAAATATGTGGCCTTAGTGAGTTAGCTGGTAAGCTATAAAGCTCTAGCCAATCCATTCATGGCTTCTCCTTTATTTAGCCCACGATGTATCCTTCTTAGGTGGGGACTGCTGAAGGTTTCAGCAGCAGTCCAGAAACCATCCGATTGAGTCAAAGCTTAGATAAGCTGATATTGAAATATCAAAAGCTATAATAACCCTTTTTATGGTCGCTTTTGTAAATGGACAGGTTTCATCCACAGTAAAACCATGAATACTAGGCTAATGTAGCCGAATACCGGATACAGGAACGAAAGCAGTGTTCCATAATCAATCAAGCTGATGAAATAACAGATCAGGAAGAGAAAAGAGACGATTAGCATGCTAGGAAGTTTAAGATGCTTTTGAATCTGTCTTTCGAGACCATAAATATTGCCGATTACAGAAGTGAAAATCTCACCATATACAATTAAGACAAAAATCCAATAAAGGCCGGCTGCCAGCTGTTTCATGATTACCGCCATCGGGATTGCAAATGTATCAAATCCTGGAAGCATTATCAAAGTCAAGTGACTTGAAAGCAAAATCACTGTCAAAGCAATGCCTCCAATAATCCCTCCCCACTTAACTGTCTGATCGTCCTTTATCTCGGCTGCAACTGGCACCAGCACTGCCTGGGCAAGAGACAGGTTTAGAGCGGTATAGGAAAACGGACCAATCACCGCTTTCCATCCATCCTCGGCATAAGGAATATAAACAATCTGTTCGAAAAATCCAGGCAATCGAACGGAAAGGGAAAATAAAATCAAACTAAACAAAATCATCATTGGAACGACAAAGGTGTTAACAGCAAAAACACCCTTTAGGCCTACGATCATCACACCAAGTGACAAGGCAATCGTTACAAGAATTCCTAGCGATTTCGTTAAACCAAGCTGTTCCTCAAATACCGCTCCAGCCCCAGAAAGCATAACGGCACACACACCAAGAAGCATGAACAGCATCAATACATTAATGATTCTTCCAAAAAATCGCCCGAATAAATGCACATTCATTTCTTCATACGAATGAGCCCCGATCGATGCTGCCATGCGCATCAATTTAGACCCCATATAAGTAAGAATGGAACCAGCGATGAAGACTCCAAGCAGTCCAAAAATGCCAAAACGGGAAAAAAATTCAACGATTTCCCTCCCGGTCGCAAAACCAGCTCCCACCACTGTGCCGACATAAACTGCAGCGATTTGAAAGGCAGCACCCCAATTCGTTTTCAAAGCGTTCCCCCTCTCTCTTTTTCAATATATGTTGGAAAAGACAAACCATGACGAGCTTTTTTAATGGGCCAATTATGGCTATTTGGAATCGACAGTAATAGGAAGCATTCAAATAAAGAAAAACCATTTATGACCAAAAATTACTAAGAAATTCCCCAGGCAAAACTCTTGAAAGTCAAAGAAGGTCAAAGTATACTATAAATAAATTGATCAAAGATAGTCAAAGTCAACTTCATCTTTGGTTTTTTAAATGAAAAATTTGAAGGAGGAATTTAAATGCTTTGCCAAATTTGCCAGGAAAAACACGCAAATATTCAATTAAAGGTAAATGTTAATGGGAACCAGAAGCATTTAATGCTCTGTGAAGACTGCTACCAAAAAGAGAAAGAAAAATTAGGTGCCACATTTGGCAGCCCGATGTCCGGATTTACCGGACTTGGCGGTTCACCGTTTAATGATATGTTCAAACAGTTCTCTGGGAATATGAATCAGGCACCTTTCAATCCATCTGCTGCTGCCCCCAAGACAGCCAGCGGCGGGAACGGCTTGATTGACCAATTTGGCAGAAACCTGACTCAAATCGCCAAGACTGGCTTGATTGATCCCGTTATTGGTCGGGATGAAGAAGTAAAACGTGTGATTGAAATTTTAAATAGAAGAAATAAAAACAACCCTGTGCTCATCGGTGAACCCGGTGTAGGAAAAACTGCAATTGCTGAAGGCCTTGCCTTGAAGATTGTCGAGGCTGATGTGCCAGAAAAACTGAAGAATAAAGAAGTTTATCTATTGGATGTCGCTTCCCTCGTATCGAACACCGGAATCCGTGGTCAATTCGAGGAACGAATGAAGCAATTGATTTCTGAATTGCAGGCACGCAAAAACATCATTCTTTTCATTGATGAAATTCACCAGCTTGTAGGTGCAGGCTCTGCGGAAGGTTCTATGGATGCAGGCAATATCCTGAAGCCAGCGCTTGCCCGCGGCGAACTTCAAGTAATCGGTGCAACAACCCTGAAGGAATACCGCAAAATTGAAAAAGATGCAGCTTTAGAAAGACGATTCCAGCCTGTCCATGTATTAGAACCAACTGTCGATGAGGCAATCGAAATCTTAAAGGGAATCCAGTCCAAGTACGAGGATTTCCATCAGGTAGTTTTTGCCGATGAAGCCATCAAGGCATGTGTCCAGCTTTCTCACCGTTACATCCAGGATCGTTTCCTTCCAGACAAAGCGATTGATCTGATGGATGAAGCAGGATCCAAGCTAAATTTGATTTCTGATTATCCAAATATTAATGATGCTGAAAGCCGCCTTGCTGAACTTGCGAAGGAAAAGGAAGCAGCTTTAAAGCAGGAAGACTATGAAACTGCTGCCAAGCTCCGGGATGAGGAAGCGAAGCTTGAGAAAGCACTCAGTGAAAATGGCAATGCTGAGCGACCTGTAGTCAAGGTAACGCACATCCAGGAAATCATCGAGAAGAAAACTGGCATTCCTGTCGGCAAGCTTCAGGAAGACGAACAGGAAAAAATGAAAAATCTTGTTGCCAACCTGAATGGAAAAGTCATCGGGCAGGAAGATGCTGTGCAAAAAGTGGCCAAAGCAATTCGCCGTAGCCGGGCAGGTCTGAAATCAAAGAACCGTCCAATCGGCTCATTCCTGTTCGTCGGTCCTACCGGTGTCGGTAAGACTGAACTATCCAAGACTTTGGCAGAGGAACTCTTTGGTTCAAAAGATGCAATGGTGCGTCTCGACATGAGTGAGTATATGGAGAAACACAGTGTTTCCAAGCTGATTGGTTCACCTCCAGGCTATGTAGGCCATGATGAAGCTGGCCAGCTGACGGAAAAAGTTCGCCGCAACCCATACAGCATCATTTTGCTGGACGAGATTGAAAAAGCTCATCCAGATGTACAGCATATGTTCCTGCAAATCCTCGAAGATGGCCGCCTAACTGACAGCCAAGGCCGAACAGTAAGCTTTAAAGACACCGTCATCATTATGACAAGCAACGCAGGTGTCGGACACAAAACCATCAAGGTAGGCTTTGGTCAAAATACTGCTGTCAATGAATCAAGCATTCTCGATTCACTAGGAGGATTCTTCAAGCCAGAATTCCTGAACCGCTTCGACAGTATCATTGAGTTCAAGTCTCTTGAGAAGCAACATCTGCTCCAGATCGTCGACTTGATGCTAGCAGAACTGAAAGAAACACTTGCAGAGCAGAACATCACCCTCGAAGTGACAATGGAAGTGAAGGCAAAGCTTGCGGAGCTTGGATACCACCCAGCATTCGGTGCCCGTCCACTGCGTCGTTCCATCCAGGAACAACTAGAGGATTCCATCGCAGACTTCATCCTCGAAGCACCAGAAGCAAACCAGTTGGAAGCAGTCATGGAAAAGGACGAGATTATCATCAAGCAAAAATAAGTATTTATCGTATGCCCGAGGTTTTGTAACTTCGGGTTTTTTTAAAACCTGGAATAGACAAATGAACAAAGAACGAAGCATGTAAAAATTTGAAACCCGCACTAAAATGCGGGCTTTTGTTTTGGAATGGCACCAACGATGTTTATTGATGACCTTTTTTCCTCTGATTATCAAAAAGCGGGCACCAATAAGGGATAGGACCTAAACAAAAAAAACTGCGCCAAACTGGATTTCCATCAAGTTTGGCGCAGTTTGGACTCTCTTTGTTTCTTTGTTTTTACAGTGCGCTGTCGTCGACTGAATCTAGCCAGCTGTCGATTTCGTCAATTACTGACTCGACACAGCCTTCTTCGAATGGGGAAATCAAGTTCGCTTCCTTCACCAATTCAGTAAAAGCCATGCTTCCGCCTAGCATGCATAGATGCGCGTAGTCTTTCCAGGCTTCTTCCTTGTTTTCCCTTGAACGCTTCCAGAATTGGAATGCACAAATTTGGGCAAGCGTGTAATCAATATAATAAAATGGCGAGTTGTAAATATGGCCCTGACGCTGCCAGAATCCACCTTCTTCAAGATATGTGTTGCCATCATAATCTTTGTGCGGCAGATATTTTTTCTCGATTTTGCGCCATTGCTGTTTTCTCTCCACAGGTGTTGCCTGAGGATTTTCATAAACCCAGTGCTGGAATTCGTCAACCGATACTCCGTATGGCAAGAACAACAGACCGCTGCTCAGGTGAGAGAATTTGTATTTATCGGTATCTTCTTTGAAAAATAACTCCATCCACGGCCATGTGAAAAATTCCATACTCATGGAGTGAATTTCACATGCCTCATAGGTGGGCCAGTTATACTCCGGAATCTCAAAATGACGGCTTGAGAATACTTGGAAGGCATGTCCTGCTTCATGTGTCAGAACATCAATATCTCCGGATGTGCCATTAAAATTCGAGAAAATAAACGGTGACTTATAGTTTTCAATATATGTGCAATAACCGCCGCCGGCTTTCCCTTTCTTGGCAACGAGATCCATCAGATTGTTATCGTTCATATATTGGAAAAACTCACCCGTTTCAGCCGAAAGTTCATCATACATCTTCTGCCCGTTTTCAATGATCCACTCAGGGCTTCCCTTCGGTGCTGCATTCCCCGTCTTGAAATCGAATGGCTCATCATAATATTTCAACTCATCGACACCAATTCGATCTTTCTGGCGTTTTTTTAGCTTCGACGCTACCGGTACGATGTATTTATATACTTGGTCACGGAAAGCCGCAACCATGCTGCTGTCATAATCTGTTCGAAACATCCGATAATAAGCAAGCTCGACAAAGTTTTGGTAGCCAAGCTTATGGGCCATTTCTGTCCTTACTTTTACCAATTCGTCATAAATACGATCAAACTCTTCCCCGTGCTCAGAGAAAAAGGCGAATTTCGCTTCACTGGCTTTTTTTCTCGTTTCACGATCTTTTGACTCTGTAAAAGGATCAAGCTGAGCGAGCGTCCTTTCTTCTCCCTCGAACATGATTTTTGCTGATGCAACAAGCTTTGTATATTGAGTCGAAAGTTTGTTTTCCTTTTGCATCAAAGGAACAATTTCCGGAGAAAATTGCTTCAATTGTGCCTCAGCAAGCGCAAACAGCTGCTTGCCCCATTTTGCTTCAAGCTCGGCACGGAATGGAGATGACACAAGTGCTTCATAATATTTTGTCACAAGACCTTCTACCTCTGGAGCCAGTTCATCGAGAAAATCCTGTTCTTGCTTATAAAATTCATCCTCAGTATCAATCGAATGACGAATATAGCATAGGTTAAACATGGTCCCCACATCGTTTCGCAGCCCGTTGATTCCGTCCATTGCTACACTTTGTTCCTCAACTGATTCTGCCTGTTTGAATTGTTCCAGCAGCCGATCGAATTTAGCAGTGACTTCGTCCAGATTCGGCCGTGTATATGTATATTCCTCAAACCTCATCTTATATCCCCCTTTATCTTTTTAGGGTGAAAATTCACCCCGTTGACATCTATTCTATGGACACCGCTGTTTTTCCTGTGACTTTCCGAAAAAATATGTTAATACTTGCTTACAGAAAGCCCTAATTTTTTTAACAGCTCGATTGCAGTACCTTTTTCCTCATCTGACAGGCTGTCCATCAATTCATGAATCAAGGCGCTGTGTTCCGGAAAGATATCCTCAATTAATTTTTTGCCATCTTCAGAAATTTGGGCGTAGGTCACCCTTCGGTCTTTTGGGCATGCTACTCGATTTAAGTAGCCCTTTTCTTCAAGCTTATCCACTACATAGGTGATACTGCCGCTTGCAAGTAAAATCTTTCCGCCAATTTGCTGAAGCGGCTGCTCCCCTTTGTGGTAAAGAAGCTCCAGCACGGCAAACTCTGTTGGATTCAGGCCATTCTTTTGAATAACCTTATTCACTTTTTCATTAACTGCCCGATAAGCCCGGGACAAAACAATAAATAATTTTAAAGATTTTTCTATCTCCATGTTCATACGCAAATTCATTCCTTTTCCTTAAACGACTATTCCCTAATTAGAGTATATCTGAATTCACGAATTAGAAAAACTATTCCTGTTCATTCTCTGAACAAAACGCTAAAACAATTACAAAAAGGTTAAAATCCTGTATAATAAGGGAAAAATACTGGCATCAGTGCAAATTGCAGGGAAATTTCATGCATTCTGTTGCAACACAAGCCTAGAATAGAGAATTGGGAGTGTCTCAAATGAAAAAAGGTTTAGCAATTGTTATCGGTTTATTGGTGGTACTTGGAATTTTTATCATGATGGGAGTTGGCAGTTACAACAACTTTGTCACGGAAGAAGAAAATGTCAATCAATCATATGCCCAAATAGAGAACCAGCTGCAAAGAAGACTTGATTTGGTTCCTAATCTTGTGAATTCCGTCCAAGGGTATGCCGCACACGAAAAAGAGGTAATTCAATCCATTTCCGATGCCCGTGCAAACCTTGCCGGCGCAAATACACCTCAAGAACAGGCGACTGCAAATGATGAATTATCAGGAGCTCTGAGTAGATTGCTAGTGGTCGTCGAAAATTATCCAAACTTGAAAGCAGATCAACAATTCACCCAATTGATGGATGAGCTTGCCGGAACAGAAAACAGACTAGCTGTAGCAAGAAAGGATTACAACGACCAGGTATCCATTTATAACAAATTGGTTAAACAATTCCCAGGTGCCCTAATCGCAAACATTACTGGATTTAACGAAAAGGAATATTTTAAAGCAGACCCTCGGGCACAGGATGCTCCCGAGGTTAACTTCGGAGGCTGATGATGATCCCGAAAAGATTCTCCGGATTAGCAGCGCTATTCGGCATCCTGCTCATGTTGCTTCCATCCGGTGCAATCGCGGCACCAAATGAGATACCGGCACCTGTTGGAGATATATATGTTCAGGATTTCGCAAATGTATTAAGTGAAGAGGAAAAAACTCAGTTACGCACCATTGGCCGTGCGGTAGATGATGAGACAACTTCACAGATTGCTGTCCTAACCATTGATTCGATCGGTGAGAGCAGCATCGAGGAATACTCGGTTGAGGCATACCGTAAATTTGGCCTTGGGACGAAAGAAAACGATAATGGCGTATTGCTTGTTATCGCCATGCAGGAGAAGAAAATCAGAATTGAAGTTGGTTATGGACTTGAGGGGGTTCTTCCCGATGGAAAAGCAGGGAGAATCATTGACGAATATGCAATTCCCTATTTAAAAAACGGTCAACCTAATCTGTCAGTAATAAATACGTATCAGGCACTCGCAAATGAGCTGTCAAGTACGAATGAATACGGGAGTGCCGCACCCACCACCCAAAAGCAACAGGATTTCCCCATCCCTTCCTGGCTGCTGATCATTATCGTAGTCGGTGTGGTCATCCTCGATTTTATGTTCTTTGGTGGTACCCTTACCTATTTGCTATTGTCGATCATTTCAAGAGGCGGAGGCGGTGGTGGCGGTCCGCGCGGCGGTGGTGGCGGATCGTCCGGCGGCGGCGGCGCAAGTCGTGGCTGGTAAAAATCACAACCTATTGCAAAAGGTTAAATCTAAAACAGGAAACACCAGCAGCAATTGCTCTGGTGTTTTTTTTGTAAAAAATAGTAGACCTATATTAAGAAGCTATTCTTTTCTTTTTCGAGATTTTTTTATAGAATGATATGTAGGAAACCGAAATAAATTTCAAAGGAGACAAACATGAGTCAAACAGCAGCTGCTATCAGCGCTAAAGCGCCAAACCCAAATACAACAGCATATAAAATACTTTTTATCATCGGATTGGTCCATTTATTGAATGACTCGATTCAGGCCGTCATTCCGGCGATGTTCCCTATACTTGAGAAATCGATGGGCCTTTCCTTTACTCAGCTGGGAATGATCGCCTTTTCCTTGAATATTGTTTCTTCCATCCTTCAGCCAGTAATTGGGATGGCAACAGACAAAAAGCCGAGGCCGTTTGCGCTTCCGCTTGGCCTAACCTCCACGATGTTCGGGGTGTTAGGCCTTGCTTTTGCATCGAGTTTTGAGCTAGTGATTCTTTCTGTTTTATTTATCGGCCTTGGATCAGCTGTCTTCCATCCAGAAGGGTCACGTGTTGCCTATATGGCAGCAGGCTCGCGCAGAGGATTGGCACAGTCCATCTATCAGGTTGGCGGGAATTCCGGACAGGCACTTGCACCGCTGATCACGGCGTTAATATTGGTACCGCTTGGGCAATTCGGTGCTATTTGGTTTACATTTGTAGCTGCCATTGCTGTAGCTCTGCTTGTCTATATAGCAACATGGTATACTCGTAAATTGAACTTTGAAAAAATTGCCGCCAGAACTAGACAAGCCACCACAAAGATCAATAAAGGCATTTCGAAAAATGTCAAGATGGCTCTTATCCTGATTTTATTTTTAATTTTTGCAAGGTCTTGGTATATTTCTGGCATGACAAATTTCTATGCTTTTTATGCGATTGACAAATATGGTCTTTCGATTAAAGAAGCACAATTGTTCCTGTTTGCTTTTCTTGTTGCAGGCGCGTTCGGAACATTCTTTGGCGGACCGCTCGCTGATCGATTTGGAAAGAAGAAAATCATTTTCCTTTCCATGATTGCGACTGCACCATTGTCGGTAATCATCCCATTTATGCCGCTCCCAGTTGCTATATTCCTTTTGACCATTAGTGGTTTCATTCTGATGTCGAGCTTTTCTGTTACGGTTGTATATGCCCAGGAACTTGTTCCCGGAAAAATCGGAACAATGGCCGGGCTGACTGTCGGATTGGCTTTTGGTATGGGAGCAGTTGGTTCTGTCGGGCTTGGCTATCTCGCTGACATGATTGGGCTTCCAATGATGATAATCTTTGTCGGCTTCCTGCCACTGCTAGGAATTCTAACGGTGTTCCTTCCATCAGATCGGGAATTGGCAGAGTGGAACAGCTGAGAATTTTCTGTTCCTCTCCACCACCGTTTCTTTAACCATAAATGAAAAGCAGCATGGCTAAATATTAAATTTTCTAAAATTTTGATATTTAGCCTTCAAATTTCGATAAACATTACATATAATGAAGTTATAGCTGAAAGGAAAAGCGCAAGCGCCTTGATCAGCCCCGACAAGCGCTGCCCACCGATAACGCCACGTCCTGTGG
>NZ_JXIQ01000119.1 GCF_000934845.1 Mesobacillus subterraneus | reverse complement strand
TTCACCTCTATAAGGGCATCTTTCGTGCGGAAAGATACCCTTATGCGGGCACTTCCACCTCTATTCTTAACTGACTGGATTTTGATTTTTAGCTGCTAATTCCTTTAACTGTTTTTTGTCGATTTTTCCGACATGCGTTTTTGGCATCTGGGCAATAAACTGGATTTGTTTCGGCACTTTATAGCCAGCGAGCTTTTTTCGGCAATATTCCTTAACTTCCTCTCCGCTTAAAATGGCATCTCTTTCAAGGACAAGGAATGCCGTCACGGCTTCCCCCCATTTTTCATCGTGAACACCGACTACGGCCGCCTCTCTGATGGAAGGATGGGAGCTGAGCCAATGCTCGATTTCCAAGGGATAGACGTTTTCTCCGCCTGTGATGATCATTTCCTTTTTTCTGCCGACGATATAGAAATATCCTTCTTCGTCCTGTCTGGCAAGATCGCCGGTGTGAAGCCATCCGTCCTTCCAGGCATTTTCAGTCGCCCTGTCATTGTTCCAATAATACGAGAAGGCATGCTTGCCTTTGATTGCCAATTCACCGATTTCTCCTGGGGGCGCTTCGCTTCCATCTTCTCCAAGGATTTTGATGGTGGTAAATAACATCGGTTTGCCGACCGAACCTCTTTTTACATCCGCATCTGAAGGGTCAATGAAAAAATTATTCGGACCAGCCTCTGTCAAGCCGTATCCCTCTTTGAAAATCAGGCCTTTTTGTTGGTATGCCTCATAGATATCCAACGGGCATGGGGCACCGCCAGATAAAAATAATTTCCTATCCATGAATTCCGTTTGCTGGAACTCTGCAGATTTTACCAGCATGTGGTGCATTGTCGGTACAAGCAGGATGATCGTACATTTGTATCTGATTAAATGTTTCATTGCTTTTTTGGGGGTAAAGTCATCCGCCAGTACGACCGTCCCTCCTACCATCAGGATTGGGACCGATAGGGCGTTCAGCCCGCCTGTGTGAAATAAAGGTAAATAGGTGATTGTCTTGTCCTTTTCAGTCAGGTTCCAGCTTGCGATAGTCGAAATACTGTTCCAGGTGATCGCTCGGTGGGACAGAACAGCACCTTTTGGCTTCCCGGTCGTCCCCCCGGTATAAATCATTGCCAGCGGATCTTCTTCATCGAGATCGACAGGTTGGATTGGCTTCTGGCTAGTAATCAAATCCTGATAGTTTGAACCATTGATTTGGAAGCACTCGCTGGCTTGATTCCAGACCATCGTAACTTCTTTTGTGAATTTTGAATGGAATGCTAGAAGCTTTGGTTCACTGTCTTGAATAATAAAGGTTAATTCAGCAATGGATAGCCTCCAGTTTAATGGCACAAAAATTGCACCAATTTTTCCGCAGGCGAACAATAAATCGAAATAACTGATTTCATTTGGCGCAAGTAGTGCAATCCTGTCGCCTTTTTCGACACCCTTCTCCTGCAGCCATGCCGCAACTGCCTTGGCTCGTTCATTTACTTCTCTGAACGACCATTCCTGACCTGTACTGGCATCGGCAATCGCTGCAGCGTTCGGCGTCAGTCGTGCTCTTGATTCAAACCAATCGAGCTCCCACCTCACCGCAATCTCTCCCTCTCGACGTGATGGGTTTTATTTTATAGATTAGGAGTTACAGGATAGTTACATCGAGTGCAAAAAAACACCACAGCCTGACTGGCCATGGTGTTCGGATTGCTTATTTAATTAACTCTTCTTCTGACAAGATGCCCATATTTCGCACATGATTCTTTGCCTCTGCATCGCCCAATTTGTAAATCCGTCTATAAATCTCCTTCAAAGCCTTGTCAAATTCTGCATGCTCCCGTTCCTGGTTCTGGAAAGGGTGCAGATGGGACTCGCCGTATGCCGCCCAATCTGCTTGATAGTTTTCTTCTAAATACGCACGCAGTTCCTCCATTTCTCCTCCTGTTGCAAACAAAGTAAAGAAATGGCCATCCGGATCTGCAGGCTTTTCCAGCACCTCGCCGCTCTCGATATTAAAGTAATACTTTTGTTTTTGCTCTTCCATATGCAGCACCTCATTCTTTTTAATGCCATTTACCACTTTTAGAGAGAAGTTAACCATTAATTATTGGTGTGGTGCATGTAAAAGCTATTATGAAAAAATTTCCTAAGATATTTTGGCTCATATTAGTGAGATATGGAAGTTTGCATAGCAATTGGATTGATATAAATGCCAGTTCGATGACTTTCTGCCGGTTGAAGAGGTTATATCAACGGTTGAGACGATTTTATCGACGGTTGAGACGATTTTATCGACGGTTGAGACGGTTTTATCGACGGTTAGGACGATTTTATCAACGGTTAGGAGAAATTTATTGCCGGACGGCTCGAATTTACTCCAGGTTAGTAAATTCTGGGAATGATCGCTACTTTAAAAATACCTTCCTAATCCGCTAAAAATCCCTCGATATGCTTTAACAGCTGGTCTAGGTCATCCACAAGCGGGGAATGGCCGCAATTCTTCAACGCTGCAAATTTTGCACGTCCTGCAAAGTCCTCCACTACCTCCTCTGTCATCCTGCTTGTGACAACTTGATCGCGGTCACCGCGGAGGACGAGGACGGGAATCTGAATGTCCTTCACCTGATCTGTCCCTATTCCTAAACCATTATCTACGCCACTAATATTAAATCTATTGAGAGAATGATATACCTCTGCCAGATTTCGCTGTGTCAGCATATCATCGACATACTCATCATAATGAGCTGCTTCCGGCTGACGCTCGGTATAAATCAACATATTCCACATTGCCTTTAAAAATTGTCTATTCTGCTCATCGTATGCTGTCTGGACTGCAATCGTTTTTCCAGTGTCTTCCTTAACCTCCTCGTAACTAACAAGACGATTGTTCAGATCAGGCAAGCCTTCTGCACTCGTTCCGAAGAAGGGATAGCCTCTTGTTGAAGCAGACGCGAGCAGCACGAGTTTTTCACAGAAGCCCGGGTAATCAGCGGCAAACTGCATACCTACCGCCCCGCCAGTCGACCAGCCAACAAGTGCAAAATTCTTCAGTCCGATCTCGTCGACAAACAGCTTTACATCATCGGAAAAATCCTTGATTGACGTGATTGGCTTACGATAACTGGAGCCGCCAAATCCTCTTAAATCCATCGCATATAGTTTATACTCCGGTCCCATTTGATCCATCAGCACATCCCAATGCTTGGACGATGTCATATTTCCGTGAATCAACAGGACATTTTTCACGCCGCCGTCCCGTTCCCGATAAGCAACGCTTTCGCCGTTTGGCAAATCAACCCTTTTCAACTTAACAGCCATTTTCTCCATTCAAACTTCACCCTTTCCCCAGCGTATTGTTGTTGCTCCCCAAGCGTAGCCAATCCCGGCACTGACTAAGACGGCAACATCCCCGTCCTTCAACTTTCCGGCATTTTCCGCCAGTTCTAGCGACAGGATTTGGTCAATCTGGCCGATGTGGCCATAGTCTTCGAGATAAATAGAATTTGATTCACCTAGTCCTAATTGCTGTAATACAAACTCATGTGCGGAACGTTTCATATGCAGCATTCCCACGTATGAAATATCTCTTTCTGAAAAACCGCTTTTTTCGACAGATCGGCGGATGACTTTCAGGAAGTTTGCCATCGATTTCTTCTCCAGTCTGTCTTTCATTCCCTGAGGATCCAAAACATCAAGCTGATACAGTCCCCGCTCCAGATTTTCTGCTGAAATCGGATTCTTTGTCCCCCCGGCAACCACCACAACATCCTCGGAAAAAGACCCGTCCGTGATCATTTCGGTTTCGAGCAACAGGTTTTCCGAATGGCCCTTTTTCAGTAAAATCGCCCCGCCACCGGCACCGAGATTGTACATGAATCGGGTTCTTGGATTCTGATAATCAATGAAATCCCCGTTCCGATAGCCACCTGCCAGCAATACTGTTTTTATATTAGGATCTGACAGCATCATTCCCCTGGCGAGCTTCAATGCCATAACTGTCGTACCGCAACGCAATGCGGTATCAAATGCCCAGGCATTATAAGCGCCGATTTCTTCCTGAAGCTTGATTCCGGCAGTCCATAATAAATACTCCTTGTATTCCTCTCCAATATAGATCACCAAGTCGATCTCCAGCGGATCCATATTCGCTTTTTCAATTGCCTTCCTTGCCGCCTTGATTCCCATCTCACACGTATGATCTTCCGGTCCGGGAACAGACTTTTTCTTGATCCCCATTTTTTCTTCCACAACCATTTCCGGAATTCCAGCTGCCCGGGCAATTTCCGCGCCTGTTATATACGATTCCGGAAGATAGATTCCTGTGCTGACAATCCCGATTTGCACCTATTCATCCCCCTTGTAAGAAAACTAGCACTCTTCCACAATTCCCTTGATATAGGCCATTGCTTCATCGATTGATGGAAACAAAGCTTCTTTTTCCTCCTGCACATGAGTGACCTTAACCCGCCAATATTTTTTGCCGGTTTCGTTTTCCATGTCTGCAAGTTGAAAGCGGAGTACGAATGAAGTGACTTGCTGTACTCCCATCATGACTTGCCCTGATTGATGGTATCAGAATGTACCGGCGCAGGTACTTTCTTCTTCCTGCTGAATTTCCATTTCTTTATAGATCCGACAATGCCCATCGGGAAGAACATGACAGCAAGAATATAAATGATTCCAAAGAAGATGATCCATCTTTCAAAAATCCAGTGGACTTTTGCCAATTCTGTCAACCAGTGATGAGAGAATTCGATGATCCCGGCGCCGATGATTGCACCTACAAGCGTTCCGACTCCACCGATGATCGTCATCAACAAGGCATCAAGGGTGATATCCATCGTAAATACACTCGTATTGACAAACCTAAGCGAGACAGCATACAAAATTCCGGCGATCCCAGCAATCACTCCGGACACTATACTTGCAATGACTTTATACTGCAGAACACTGTATCCAAGTGACTCTGTCCTTTGTTCATTTTCCCGGATTGCTTGAAGTACTTTTCCGAGCGGTGAGTTCGTGAACCGTTTCAGTAACATGAACACAATCACCATGGAACCAAGGCAAAGCAGGTAAAAATCTGTCCTGTCCTTTAAAAAGTCCGGAACCCGAAAGGTGAATCCATCATTGCCATAGGTGACGGTCCGCCATTTTTCAGCAAGCACGAGAAACAGCCCGGCAAAGGCCATCGTCAACATTGCGTAATAATGGCTTTTCAGCCTGAGCGTGAGCAGGCCGACGAAATAACTGACAACCGCTGTCAGGAAAATCGTGACCAATACGGCCAGCAAAAAATAGCTCGTTTCCGGTTCAAATCTTTTCATAAAGATACCAACCGTGTAAGCACCGATCCCGAAGAACATCGCATGTCCGAAGGAAACGATACCAGTGTATCCAAGCAGGATGTCGTAGCTCATCGCAAGCACAGCAAAAATGAATACCTGCGAGAACAAAATGAGCATGCTTCTTGAATCATAAATAAAAGGGAAAACAGCTAAAAATGCAGCAACAAGTAAATAGATAATGTTCATGCGATCTGTAAATATTCTTGTCATCCCTGCTTCACCCCTTTGCCCCGAACAAGCCATGAGGCCTGAAAATCAATACGACTGCCATCAGCAGCATGTTCGCAGCAAGTGCCAGATCCGGTACATAATAAGCCATGAAGGAACCTGACAAACCAACTAACACAGCGGCCATCACCGAGCCAGTAAAGCTGCCCATACCGCCGATGACGACAACGATGAATGCAAGGATGGCAAATTCCATACCCATATCAGCATAAATCACGCCGGAATACGGACCGAGCAGCATTCCACCGAGTGACGCCATCCCCGCCCCGACCATGAATACAAACATGAATACCTTCTGAATGTTGATCCCAAGCGACTGGACCATTTCTTTGTTCATGACACCCGCACGGACAACAAGACCGATCTTTGTCTTTTTCAGCAAATATTGGACGGCAAGGAATACTGCGAACCCGACGGCAATAATAAAAACACGGTATTTGATGATGATGATTCCGCCAAACTCCCAGCTCCCCGACAGATAATCAGGCGTCTTTGCTGAAATCTGGTTTGGTCCCCAGACGACTTTTAGCATTTCAGATAAAACAAGCATCAAGCCGAGCGTGATCAAAATTTGCTGTACGTGGTTGCCGTATACCGGCTTGATAATCCATCGTTCCGTAACGATTCCGAGAATCATCCCTGTAAGAATGGCACCGATGATCCCGGCAAAAAAGCTGCCTGTCGAGGTATAAACCCAAATCCCGCTATAGGCTCCCCAGGCAAACAAGCCACCGTGAGCAAAGTTAAGCACATCCATCAACCCAAAAATTAAAGTGAGACCGGCTGCCAGAAGGAAAATCAGCATTCCTGTGGCAAGCCCGTTAAGGCTCAGGTTAATCAAAACGTCCACACTTGTTTCCCTCTTTCTCAAGCAATCCCGAGATACTTCCTTCTCATTTCTTCATCCTCCCGCAGGATATTCATTGAACCGTTCGAAACCGTCCTGCCATCATCAATAATGTAGAAGCTGTCTCCGATCGTGCTCGCCATCATGAAATTCTGCTCCACGAGGATGATCGTCGTTTTTTCTTTCATTTGCAAGATCGATTCCATGACCTTCTCGACGACTATCGGGGCCAGGCCCTTGCTTGGTTCGTCAATCAGCAGCAGTTCGTTGTCATTGACATAGGCCCTGGCAATCGACAGCATTTGTTTTTGCCCTCCACTCAGCAGTCCGCCTGGCTTGTTCCAAAACTTTTTCAAGTCTGGGAACAGATTCAGTATCCAGTCAAGCCGTTGTCTGGTCTCATCATTTTCTTTTTTGACTGCTACCTTGATGTTCTCTTCGACGGTCAGGTCCGCAAAAATCCCCTGATCTTCCGGCACATAACCGATCCCTTTATTGGCGATTGTGTAGGTTGGCAGGCTTTTGATTTCCTCCCCTTTCAATAAAACAGATCCTTTGGCAGCCGGATTCAAGCCCATGATGGTCCTGAGCGTCGTTGTCTTCCCGGCACCATTCCGTCCGAGTAGTACCGTTACTTCCCCTTTCGGCACCTCAAAAGACACTCCTTGTAGGATATGGTACTGGCCGATGAATGTTTGTATTTGATCAAGCTTTAGCAGCGTGCTCACGGTGCAACCCTCCCAAATATGCAGACTGGACTGTCTCATTTTTCATGATTTCTTCCGGAGTGCCATCAGCAAGCAAGGCGCCGTTGAACAAAACCATGATTGTATCAGAAAGGTCCATGATCATATCCATTTTGTGCTCAATCAACACAATCGTCCTGTCGCCCCGCTGTTTGATTTTTCGGATTACGTCAAGAATCGCGGGCACTTCTTCCAGTGACATTCCTGCTGTCGGTTCATCAAGCAGGAGCACTTCTGTGTTCAAGGCGAGCAGCATCGCGATTTCAAGTTTTCTTTTCTCGCCATGGGCAAGATTCATCGCAAGTGCATCTTTTCTGTCATCCAGCAGCACAAGCTTCAGCCACTCCTCTGCCTGTTCCTCGAATTTTTTATAGGACCGGAAGTGTTTAAACATTTGATAGCGGATTCCCGCATGTGACTGGACCGCAAGACGGACATTTTCGATCACCGTCAGGTTTGGAAAGACATTGGTGATCTGGAAGGAACGCCCGATTCCGGCTCTCGTCCTTTTTGTCGGAGACAGCTTCGTAATCTCCTTGCCCTTAAAGAATACCTGTCCTTCAGTCGGAGTAAGCTGACCGCTTAACAGGTTAAAAAAAGTCGTCTTGCCTGCACCGTTTGGCCCAATGATCGATTTAAAATGGTTAGGGGGTACCGAGATGCTGACAGCGTCCACCGCGGTATGTCCGCCAAATATTATGCTGAGATTTTTTGTTTCGAGAATTGCCGTCATGATTCATTCACCACCTTAATTTGGAGTAAAAGCATAATGAACTTCGGCAGATTTACCGAAGTTCATTTCTGACTAGTTACGTACCGGAGGAGCAGTTTCTTCCGGTGACAGTTCACGAATCAGGACTGGAACTGGATAGTTTACTCCAGCCTTTTTCTCCAGCTTGATCGCATATAATGCCTGGAGTGCCTGATGGTCCTCTTCCCGGAAGATCATCTTGCCTTTCGGAGTTTCGAAACTCATGCCCTCCATGGTTTTGATTAGTTTCTTGGCGTCCGCGTCGCCTTCGGTTTTCTTTAATGCTTCTACGATGGCCATCGCAGCCGTCATGCCTCCTGGTGTGAACAGATCAGGCAGTTCGCCATTAAAGGCTTTTTTATGTTCGTCCACTAGCCATTTATTGATGTCATTTTGGGGAAGATCATGATAGTAAACTGTGAAACCTTCCATGCCAATCAGCGGCTCCATCGTTGCCAGTGCAGCGATGTCAGGAGCACCGGTAGAAATTTTGATGCCTTTCTCCTGGACCTTCATGTCTGCAATCTGGTTCCACGGTGAGTTTGCGCCAGCCCAAACGACGAATAAATAATCCGGTTTCTGGTCGATGATTTTCTGGATGTTCGAAGTGAAGTCAGTCGCGGCCGGGTCTGCGTATTCTTCATGAATGATTTCAGCGCCTAGTTTTTCAGCAGCTTCTTTAAATGCAGAAACACCATCACGTCCAAAAGAATAATCAGGTGCCAGCGTGGCGATTTTTACGCCTTTCTTAGCAATTGCCGCAGCACCCGCTACTGCATCCTGTGAAGAATTTCGCGCTGTGCGGAAAATATATTCATTGAATTCAGAACCGGTAATACTGTCCGCAACAGCAGGTTCTACAATCATGATCTTTTCATATTCCTCAGCTAACGGCAGAACAGCTAGTGTGTCCCCAGAGCTTGATGAACCAACAAGAAAATCTACTTCATCCTCTTCCAGCAGCTTGGTCGCTTTCTGAACAGCTACCTCTGGTTTCGTTTCTGTATCCTCGACGATGAATTCGATTTTTCGGCCGGCTACTTCACTGGTTCCGTCAGTAGCATATTCCAGACCAAGCTCAAACCCGCGCAGTGTTTGCTTGCCATAAGCCTCCAATCCGCCTGTTTGCGATGCCAAAACCCCGATCTTGATTGGTATCGTGTTCGTTTGTTCTTCTTTTCCGACTTTTCCTTCGGTTCCACCTGACTTCTCCGTTCCTGAGCCGCTACAGGCACTCGTGAACAACAGAACCAAAAGGAGCATAAAAGATAAAGCAAAATTCCGTTTCCCCGCTTTCATTTCCTCTCCCCCTTTAAAGTGTTGCATCAAAGCCACCTAGCTTTAGCATCATCTTAAAAAAAAGCAGTTACAAATGAGTTACAGCTGAGGAAGGGGTCACGCATTCGTTCCTTCGATGATCATGTCATACATATGCTTGGTCGGTTCGAGCGGGGTGACACCTAGCTCTTCTTCCAGTACGTAGCAACATTTTTGATACCACCTTATTGCCTGAGGACGATTGTTTTTTCGATAATAGCAAAACATCAAAAGCCGATACGCTTCTTCCCATGTTCGATCCTTATAGAGGATTTTTTGGCACCAGTAGATAGCAGAATCGTAGTTTTCCCGCCTTACATTCAGCTGCGCTACCTTTTCCGCACTGCGTAAAAAATAGACCTGCAGCCTTTCCCGCTCATTGATACACCAGTCTTCATATCTCCGTTCCGGGAGATAATCCCCATTGTATAAATGCAAGGCACGCTCTAGTTCTTCTATTGATTTTTCCGTGTTCTTCTCATGTAGACCGGTTTCTGCCCATTCTTCAAACAGATGTGAATCTAACTCTATCGATGCATAAGGATTGATTCCATAACCTGCCCCTTCTCTGATGATGAAAAATGGTGCTGCCCTTGCCTTCCGAGCAGGTTCAAGTACATTGTTTAATGCATTTAACGCTACTTTAAAATCCCTGTCTGCGTTCTTTTCCTCATATGTAGGCCACAATAATGGAAAGATCTCTTCTTTCATCAGGAACTGATTCCTCTTTGTCAAGAACAGCTGAAATAGCTCCTTCGCCTTCCCTCTTTGCCAGCTTTTCTCCTCTACTTCCCTGTCTCCAAGCCAAAGTCGGAATTGTCCCAGTGTCTGAATTCGTAACGTGTAGCCAGGATGGGTATTCAGGCGTGGTATTCTTAAATCGTCCATCAGCTTCTCTGTATATGCCGGAATAATGGACAGCTTCATTGCCTGAATCAGCATCGGGGAGAATACCTGCAAGTCCCGGGGCCCAAATGTCGTCTTTTTTTTCAAGAAAAATTCATACCCCAAAACCTTCATTTTTTTTAAAAAGCTGGTGAACGTCGATTTGAAGCCTTCTTCATCACCTAAAGTGAAACACAGAACCGATTCCCAAAAGGACAGCAGCATTTTGCCAAACTCATCCCCACACTGATCAAACAACTCCTCGGTTTTCCTCAGGAACTCGACCGCATCCTTCCATTTGGAATTGTAAATGGCCGAGATTGCCATACTAAGTGTGATCAAAGCAGAAAGCCAAACATCCTTCACCTGTTCCGTTTCAAGCAGCGCCTTTCTCCCAGCCTCTGCAGACCGCTCGTATTCCCTTCTTGACCCATAAAGTAGGCAAAGGCCCATCAGCGGTTCCGCCTTGCCTCTTTCGATGCTTAGCCGCTCCATAATATCGAGTGCAGTTTCATAGCATTTTTCAGCCAGCTCCAGATCGTATTGATCAATCAGCTGCACGGCATGACCCATCCTCATCCAACCACAGGCCTCCACAAACGGTGCCTTGCTGCTGATTCCGTATTCAATGCCTGATTGGCTCAGGATTTTCGCCTGCATGCCATTGCCTGTAAAAACTTCAATCAATGCCAGCAGCAAATCTGTTTCCCGATGGGATTGAGGCAGTTGAAGCTTGTTCCCTTCCTTTCCCTCTGTTAAAATCCTCCGAGTCACAGCGAATCGGCCGGTCCTAAGGTATAGGCGAGCCTCCAGGTTTCCTTCTTCGATCTGCACTCCCATCGTCCTTGCTCGCTCAATCCATTTTTCGGCTTTGACTGCCTGTCCGGAATTAATCAGGTTTTCAGCAAGCAGTCTGTACAATCTTCCCGTTTCCTTTGTGGCATCTTCAAGCTTTGCTGTTTCTCTGAGTTCGATTGCCCGGGCCAAAATACGTTCTGCTTTCAGTGGCTGAATTGTGTCAAGATATATTTTCGCTTTCCCCTCTAGCGCCTTGCTCTCCCACTCGACATTAGCAGTGGTCTCAGCGATCTTGATCGCTTTTTCATAGCATCTTTCTGCCTGTTGGTACATGGACCGGTACCGATATACCTCCCCTTCCAGGAAAAACAGGGAACAATAGCGGTTTTTACTTCCAATTGGGATTTTTGCCAGTCGCTCCTGAAGATTCTCGAGCTTGCCCCTCTCTAAAAGCTCCAATCCGTGTTTGTCCATAATCGAAGCACAAGCATCGTATTGTCCAGCCTTTTCAAAGCAGTATAATGCTTCTTCCCATTGTTCATTCTTTTCAAAATGGCGGCCACTAATCAGCATTAAATGAAGGTAATGCTCTGGACGATTTGTAAGCAGCTGGTTCTCGAGAAACTCACGGAAAAGAGCATGGTATCGAAACTGATTTTCGCCAATCTGGTGAATGAACAGGTTCTTCGCGGCCAACTGCTCAAGCATCTGGACAGAACCGTTCATGCCAAGGATGTGATCACATACATCCGCACTAATTTCCTCGAATATACATGTCTGCTCAAGGAACTGCTGGATCATCGGTGGCTGTTTCGAGAATACTTCATGAACCAAATATTGAAACAAGTCCTCAAGTGACTTTGCAGGTTCCGTTAACAGGTCATCAAGACTCCGAAGATGGGGAAGCTGCTGGGCAATCATCCCAACTGCGATGACCCATCCTTCCGTTATCGTATACAATTGATCGAGTTGTTCATCACTGATTGTCATTTGATAATAGTCAGAGAGCAGTAAATCGATTTCTTCCTTGCCAAAAATCAAATCGCTTTTCGAAATCTCATTTACTTCATTCCTTGCCTTCATTTTGGCAAGTAACTTCCAACTCGGCTTCGTCCTTGTCGACAGGACAAGATGGAGATGATCTGGCATATGCTCAAGCAGCTTCTCCATCCAGACATTGATATCATAAGAGTGTTCTATTGCGTGAAAATCATCGAGAATGACGATGATTGGACCGGATATTTGCAAGGTTTCATTGATGAAAAGGGAAGAAAGCATCCTTAATTCCTCTTCCCTTATATAACGGTCCATGCTTTTCATATAAGCTGTTAATTCTTTGCCAAAATTCGGGAATAGCGTTTGGATCGAGGCTGTTAAATAGGACAAAAACGGGAGAATATCGTCGTCGGATGAAGTAATGGTATACCAGCAGCATCGCTCATTCATGTCCCTGACATGCATTGCCAGAGCAGTACTCTTCCCATAACCGGCTCCCGCTTGGATGATGGTCAGCCGCTTACTTGTAATCGCTTTCATTTTTTTCGAAAAATCAGCTCGCCTGATCCATTGTTCCTGCACACTGGGAACAATCAGTTTTGTTTTGATCAATGGCAATGTTCCCTGCATAAAATCTCCGCCCTATTTTTGTATTCATAATGTTAGTCTAGCATATGGCAAATAAAAAAAGACTCGAAATTTGGCGAGTCTTTTCCGATAGATGCAAATCACAAAACTTTCTACCCATTATTATTTTTTTGAACACTCATATTCATTTTCACTTCAATTCTTTTGCCGATATACCACAGAATGGCAATTACCACTAACACGAGGGCCGTCCTTACAGGATTGGTGATTAACGCCCGTATATCATAGCCTACAAAACTGATGGTGAAAATCATCACCATTTTTCCTGTTATCACGGCAAGCATATATTGAGCTATGCTGATTTTCGACAGCCCGGCAACGATATTGACGAGGGCAGAAGGTGTAAACGGAAAGCTCAGCATCAGAAAAATTGGCCCGAAACCATGACGTTCAATCCAATTCATTCCTTTTTGTACTTTTGGATACCTCTGTAAAAATTGAAGAAGTCGACCTTGACCATATTTGCGGAAAATCAGAAATACAAGCAACGCTCCGATTACTGCACCCGTCCAGGAAAAGAGAAATCCAAGCCACAGTCCAAAAGCATTTGCATTCGCCATCACAAATAAAAACAACGGCAAGAATGGCAAAAATGCTTCGAGCATCGGCAGCAAAATTCCCGGTATCGGCCCCAAGGAACGATATTGGCTGAGCAAATCCATAATATTTTCAATTGTAAACCATTCTTTCATCCACATAACATCCATTGAAATCTCCTTGTTCAAACCACCTTCTTGGTCGGCGTGAATCGTCCTGCTTATTTCTATTACCTCTTTTTAGATATTTGTACACCTTTCCCGTCTATTTAGCTAAAAATTCCTGCAGGGCTTGTCTATTGGCTTCTAAATCAATTGCTAGCACTGCACCGGCACCGCTCACCCTCTGATTTTCAAATAAACCTTCCACCGGTATTCTCATCGTTTCGATATCCCGGTTTTCTTTTGAAATTAGGCCTTTTCCCATGTATAAAATATCCCCCGTATTCATATTGGTATTGACGAAAGGGGAGACTACTCCTATCAGTTTAGGAAGCTTTGGAAGCGTCTGAATGCTGGCAAATTCCTTGCCAACCTCTTTTAGGACACTTTGCTGACGTTCGACTCGGCCAAAGTCTCCGACTGCGTCCTGCCGAAAGCGGACATATCCAAGCAAATGCTTTCCATCCAGCCTTTGAACGCCTGGTTCCAAAGTGACACCGATTCCCTTTGACATTTTCTTTTCAACATCGACCTTCACTCCATCAGGGAACGCTTCATCAATCAGGCGAACAAACCCTTCAAAATTAACAATTGAATAGTATTGGAGGCTAATATCAAAATTGTCCTTGATTGTCTGTCTCAGTAATTCTGGTCCACCAAACGCTAAGGCTGCATTGATTTTATTCATCCCATGCCCTGGAATTTCTACGTATGTGTCCCTCATAATCGAAGTCAGTTTATACGACTCTTTATCCGGATTATAACTGGCAATCATAATCGTATCCGATCGGGAAGGTTCATCTCCTCTTGCGTCGCTGCCAATCAATAGGATATTCGTGAGTCCATTACGGTCACGCTCGCCATTGAATTGGTATTCCTGCTTTTTTGGTTCCGTTCCTTTTTCCGATTGATTCACTCCTGAGCGATACTGCATATACGCGTAGATAAACATCGCTCCCACCAGTAGAATCAGCAGCAAAAAAATGCTGGACCATCTGATTCTTTTTCTTTTTTTTGAACGCTGGTACTTGTCAGATCTCATTTTTAAAAAACCCTTCCGATTTTTAGTTGAATGCTACTTGTCATTAGTATTTTCCTTCTGTCCCTATAACCTTAAACGAATACGAAGAATTTTTACATAAAAAACCCCGCTGCATGATAAATTGCTGCGGGGATGCTGATTTATATTTTACAGATGAAGATCGAACCAGTCAACAATGGCCGCCAATCTGCTCAAACGCAGATTCGGCTTTCCACTTCTTGAAAGCTCGTGATTCGATTCCGGAAAGCGAATAAACTTTGTTTCCTTCCCCTGTCTTTTTAAAGCAATAAACAGCTGCTCTGCTTGCTCAATCGGGCAGCGGTAGTCTTTTTCACTGTGAAGAATCAACAGCGGTGTAGTGATTTGATCGACATAGGCAAGCGGCGAGTGCTTCCATAATGTTTCCAGATCGCTTAAGTCTGCTTTGATTTGCCACTCGGTAAAATAATAGCCAATATCACTGACACCATAGAAGCTGATCCAGTTCGAAATTGAACGCTGGGTGACGGCTGCTTTGAATTTGTCTGTGTGCCCGACGATCCAGTTCGTCATGAATCCGCCATAGCTGCCTCCGGTCACACCCAATCGATTCTTGTCGATGAAGTCGTAGTTTTGCAGCGCATAATCGACGGCATCCATGACATCCTGGTAATCCCCGCCGCCATAATCCCCGCGAACGGCATTGACGAACTGCTGGCCATAGCCATGACTGCCGCGCGGATTGATATAAAGAACTCCATACCCTGCTGCAGCAAGCACCTGAAATTCGTTGAAATAAGAGTTTGCATACATCGCGTGCGGGCCGCCATGCACTTCTAGAATGAGCGGATATTTTTTGCCCACTTCATATCTTGCTGGCTTCATGATCCACCCGTGGAGCGGCGTGCCATCACTGGCTTCGAATGAAATTTGTTCGGGCTGAGCTAAAGTAATCGACGCAAGGAATTTTTCATTCACTGAAGTCAGTTGCTTTATCTCACCAGTGGTTGCTTCCAGTTGGAACAGTTCCCCTGGAAGCACCGGATTGCTGATTGCGGCAATCATTCTCTGATTTTTCCGGTCCAGCGTATAACCGTATACATGCTGCTGATTAAGCAGAGTTGGGTACACTTCTCCATTTAGAGTAGCGAAATACAAAACTGTGCTGCCCTGGTCGGTGGCAAGGAAATAAAGGCTTTCACTGTCTTCCCCCCAAATCAACCCCGGGCTGTGGGCTCCTTGCTGAAAATCAGCCGCAACCGCATCACCGACAAGGATATCCATGTTTTCTGTGAGGCATTGCACATGTCCTGTCTCCAAGCTCAGAATATACAACTGGCTCAATGTTGCATTTTCAAACTCCCGCTCATGCCCCGTATAACCAATGTGTTTTCCATCAGGAGAAAAAACAGCATCGCCAAAATACCCTTTGCCATTGGTAAGCTTCGTTTTAACTCCAGACTGTATGTCCAGTATCCATAAATCACTTTTGAAAGAAAAATCCCGCTCTGGAGACTCATCTGCCGACAATACAAGGCTTTTGCCATCAGGAGCCCAGCATTGCAAATGGGAGTCCATCTCTCCTTTTGCAACCAGCTCTGCCTCTCCATCTATAACACTGACGATTACAATTTGCTTGTACTTTCCATCCCAGAAGCCAGCAGCATCTGATTTATACTTCATTTCTATTGCCACGAACGGCTCTAGTTTCTTGTCATCCTTCTTCTCTTCCGCTTTCTCAAACAAATCCTCATCCGGTTTTAACGATACCGAACAAGCAATTTTTTTACCGTCCGGCGACCAAACTGGGTCACTTGCACCATTCTTGAAATCCGTCACCTGCTTTGCCTCGCCGCCCGCAGCATCCAGAACAAAGATTTGATTCTTCCCATTGCGGTTCGAAACGAATGCCAGCTCCGTTCCGTCCGGCGACCACCTTGGTGATTGATTTCGGTTCTCACCATATGTCCATTGTTTCGGCTCCCCGCTATTTTCTATATCAATTATGTATAGATTAGAGGCATAATCATTTTTTCCCTCCAACATCTCCGTCAGCACAAATACACACTTTTTTCCATCCGGTGAATACTGGGGATCTGTAACGGATTTCAATTCAAATAAATCTTCTGGCTTGATCAATCTTTTTTCCATCCAGCTAACCTTCTTTCTCGTAAAAAATGGATTTCTTAACTATTCTTATTTCGATAACAGAAATAAATTTCCTGCTTTCTGTGGAAACTTTTTCACAACTTCGCTGCTAATTTGGAAAAGATAATAATACAAGAAAAATCATTTACCCTCTTGAAATTCTGTTCAAAATCCATTACGATGATTACGAACCTATGTTCTTATTTTATAATAAAGGGGCAGAGCAACATGACAAGGATTCCTGAAAAAGACCGCGATATGATGGAGCAAGCCATCTATTTGCCAATGGTGCTGGTCGTGCTTAACCGGGATCTTTCTGTCGTAGAAAATAGTCCATTTAAATTAAAGAAGCCTTATTTGGAGCTAATCGAACAAACAATGAAAGCCGTTCAGAAAGAACTTGCACAAGTGAAAATCTATCTTAAAAAGAATCAGCTCAAAGTAGAAGAAGTAAAAAGAGATGATGCCTTCACTATGTTTCTCTTCCTTTACAAAGGATACGAAGAATACCATAATTACTTCAATCCCCGTATCCGCAACAAAGTCCAGGATTTAATGATCCACTACCTATTCAAACGATTTATGCCGGTTTTGGAAACAATTGAAAAGGAATCCGGCTAAACAACCGAATTCCCCTTTGTTTGTTAGTCTTTATAGGACTCGCTGACCAGATTAATATGAGAATAACCCTGTACTTCACTGAATTTTGGACCATGCAACAAATACAGTGCTTTCCGTTCCGTTTCTTTCATGCGCTGCATGAATTTTGTGCGCAGCATCGATGTCCGAAGCAGCTGATTTTCAAATGAATGATGGGATACCGGCAAAACTATGGTTTTTTTGTTCCTGAAGGTAACTTGCGTACTTTGAGAATCTACTTTTTTATGGAATAATACATGCTCATGTGATACCCAAATGCAGTCCGGCTTCGTGGGTGAGCTTGTCGGCATGAAATAAATGGAGCTTATAGGGTCAATTATGATTGGGGTTTTATGGGTAATCCCGGTAAGCTGTTTTGTTCCTTCTTTCCTGCCTTCGTAACTGCTGCCAAAATAACTACAGCTTTTTTTGATAAGATCGATTGGTCTAAAAGGGGATACATACTCCTCTTCCAGTTCAATGATCCTCGAGTAAATCTTGCTGCCATAATCTTCTGGTAAAATGATCATTGTAAACGGATTTATTTCATAT
This sequence comes from Mesobacillus subterraneus, assembly GCF_000934845.1. Lineage (GTDB taxonomy): Bacteria > Bacillota > Bacilli > Bacillales > Cytobacillaceae > Mesobacillus > Mesobacillus stamsii. The sequence goes on along the minus strand of NZ_JXIQ01000119.1, from coordinate 1,982 downwards.
TCGTCAACTAAATTTCTTGGGTTCCCTGTCATACCTTCACCTCCAAAAATACCTTACGCCCTATTTTAACATAATTGCTAAAATTTTCTTTAAAAACTGAAAAAGTTCTGTTTTTAGTCACAATTACACTTTCGATAAAAAATTTTCTAAAAATTATAAAAATTAGTTGATTATTTTTCGCATCCTCCATATAATAAAAAAAAGGTCTAAGAGGTGAGGTCAGTGAAAGAGAATTCGTATTCTGAAACCATGAAGGCCAGTGTGATGAAACGCATCAAAGCCAAGGAATCGTTTGTTCTCGACCTATATGTTGACATGCTAGTCTCCGAAATTCAGCTGAATACCAGAAGAGAAAAGTTGATGAACAGAATCGACAAAGCGATCGATGATCGTGACAAACTCCTGTTTTTGAACTTGACGAAAGAGTTAAATGACCTTAACAAACAATTCGGAACATAAATGAGTGAAATCCCCTATATAGGGGATTTTTCATTGATAAAAGGAAAAACCTCGGTTAGAGGATTTTTCACAGTTATTTTTCAGTTGCCATTTCGCTTCTGGATTTCATACTCTTCCAGTCTTGAAATTCTCTCCAGCATGGTCGGATGGCCGTAGCGAAAAATTTTCACCAGCCAAGGTGGATTAACCTGGCTGAGGCCCGCTTTCGTCAATTCCTGGAAAGCAGAAATCGCTGCATCGGTATTGCCCGTCATTTCGATTGCATAGTCGTCTGCACGTGTTTCCTGGTAGCGTGAAACAAGATTGGTGATAGGGCTTGCAGCAAACAACATCATGGAGAGGAACATCAGAAACAATGGGAGTGACCTCAAGTCTCCTGGATGCTTCAATTTGAATTCCTTGCCCCATCGTTTGATAGCCCAATTCAGCAATCTTGAGACAAGGTAGAGGCCAATCAATGACATCAACAAGTATCCGGCAATCCCAATATATATATGTTTCTCCACATAATGGGCCATTTCATGGGCCATTATGAACAGGATTTGGTCATCGTTCAATTTATTCAATGTCGTATCCCAGAGGACAATCCTTGAATTGGATCCAATTCCCGTCACATAGGCATTAAGAGCATTCGTCTTCTCCGCCATATCAACTTCGAAAACATGCTCCGCAGGGATGTTCGCTTGCGCGGCAAGATCCAGAATCTTTGTCTCCAGTTCTTTATTTTTCAGCGGGGTAAAATCATTGTACAGCGGATCAATCACAACTGGCTGCAGGAACATGATGAACAAAGTAAACGGCACGGAGAACAGCCATGCAAACAGCCACCAATACGTCTTGAACTTGTTCATCAGCCAGTAAAGGACAATGACAATCACAAACATAAAGGCATAGTTGACCCAGAAATCGATCAGTTCATCCTTCATCCAGGCAGCAAAGGATTGTGTTGATATATTATAGGTTTTCGAAAGCGTGTAACTAATGTAACTTAGAGGAAAAGTAGCGATATAAGCAAAGAATGACAGCCAGAATACATAAATCGCTGTCTGGCCATATTTATTTTTCGACGTCTCTTCTCCCCATCTCTTAAAAGCCTTTGAAAGGCCCAACAGCAAAATTAAAAAGTAAAATAGCCACTCAAATGGTGTAGACAGGAAGAATAACAAATTCCTAATTTTTGAATATTCCTCACTCAGCATCAGTTCTCTGCCATTCAAGAATGTTGCCGGGTCAGCCTTCGATCCCTCATACTCAAATGGTAAATTTGCATCTGCAAAGGAAAATAAATACCAGTACACCACAAACCCATAGAGCACATAGGCGATCACCCCGTAAAAACCCATCTTTCTCGCCATAGATTCTCCCCCTCGTACAAACATGTCTATAACTATTTTAATCCTTTGTCCTAAAAATAGAACAAGTTATTCATGGCAGGAAAAAATGTTCCTCCAATATGTTACCGTACTCTCCAACTTTTCTGCTTTTCGGGCACATATTCCTCCAATATGTTACCGAACTCTCCA
>NZ_JXIQ01000118.1 GCF_000934845.1 Mesobacillus subterraneus | reverse complement strand
CTCGAGGGGCTAGGCGCTGGAGCTAGACAATTCTCAAAGAAATTTAAACCTTCTTATTCTTTGAGAAAAGCGTGTGTAAAAATACCGATCTAGTCAGGAGGAAATTATGGTATCCATTATTTTTATTCGAGGTAAAGTCAAATTTAACATCACTTTAGACCCTGGCGTATGGATTTTCGATGACAGAAAAGCAGATTTAAATACATATTTTACCAAAAAACAAGAAAACGAAGATGCGATTGAAAGGTACACAAAAGCAATATCCAACCAATGGGACCGAGAAATTATGGAGGGGGCTGTTTATCCGCCAACGCTTAAAACGGAAGTGAAATTCGAGAAAGAAAAAGTCTTAACAGGTACATTCGGCATCCCTTTCCAACCATTTCTTAAAAACGCTGAACCCGAATCAGGGGCAAAAAATGTGGTAATTGAGTACGGTGAAAACGAGCAGGCAGTTCTTTCTATCGAAGAGGCTTACGGGATCATCCTTGGTTTTTCAAAGGACGGCAAACCATTAAGAGAAGATGGACCAGTGCATGTATATTACCAGGACGGGTCCAATAAAGATCATCCAATAAAAAATGTTTCCGGCTTTATTGTCGAATGATGAAAAGAGACAAAAGCGGACATCCAATCGGATGCCCGTTTTTTTACATTTTGTTTGGTACTTACGCTTATTTCAATAGATCAGCAGCCAACTGGGCTAGAGGCGATCTTTCTCCTTTAACGAGCTGTATATGACCAGAAATTTGCTGGTCCTTGAACTTCTCCACAACATATGTCAACCCGTTGTTATATGCATCTAGGTACGGATGATCAATCTGATCAGGATCACCCATCAGAACAATTTTGCTTCGCTCCCCAACCCTCGTCAAGATCGTTTTCACCTCATGTTTGGTTAGATTTTGTGCTTCATCAATAATAATGAACTGATCCGGTATACTTCTTCCTCTAATATAGGTAAGGGCTTCGACCTCGATTGACCCCATTCCTGCGAGGATTGCATCGAGTTCACCAGGTTTTTTCGTATTGAATAGGTACTCTAGATTGTCATAAATTGGCTGCATCCATGGCCTGAGCTTTTCCTGTTTTTCGCCTGGTAAAAAGCCAAGATCCTTGCCGACAGGCACAATCGGCCTTGCGACAAGCAGCTTATTAAAAAGGTTCAAGTCTTCCGTCTGAAGCAAACCGGTTGCCAATGCAAGCAGCGTTTTGCCTGTGCCTGCACGGCCGATCAATGTAATCAAAGGCATGTCTTGCCGTAACAGCAATTCCATGGCCATGATTTGCTGAACATTTCTCGGTCTGATTCCCCAAATTTGTTTCCCCTCATGCTCAAAAACAAGTTTTTTTACTTTTTTCTTCTTAGGATCGATCATCCCGATTGCGGATGCAGAACTTCCTAGTATGTCTTTCATGATCACAAACTGATTAGGATAAAAAAAATTTTGACCGTTTAATTCAGAGATATCCACTTCTCCTTTTTCATAAAAACGGTTTAGCAATTCAATTTCTAAGTATATTTCTGCATAGCCGGAATAAAGATGGTCCATTTCAACTACCCTGTCGCTCAAGAAATCCTCTGCGACTAATCCTATTGCATCTGCTTTTACCCGGACTAACGCGTCTTTGCTGACAAGAATTACTGTCTTGCCATTCTCTTTCGTATCTTCTTCAAGGCTGAGGTTTTTAGCGACTGCCAATATTCGATTGTCATTGGTATTTTCAACAAATATTTCCTGCAGTTGGTGGAAGGATCGATGGTTCAGTTCGATTCTCAGCGTCCCACCTCCCTCCAGATTGATTTTTTCATGGAGCTTACCTGTTTCTCTCATCCCATCTATCAGCCTTGAAACATGGCGTGCATTACGCCCTATCTCATCCATATATCTTTTCTTTGAATCCACTTCCTCCAAAACAACAGCAGGTATGACAACTTCATTGTCTTGAAACGAAAAAATCGCATGCGGATCCTGTAGTAAGACGTTTGTATCCAGTACGTATATTTTACTCAAATTGATGCCTCCCGCCTTCTTGATCTCGACTTCGGCCTAGTTAACAGCCTTGACCGGGACTTTGGTAAAATATATGACTTTCTGAATAAAGATAGAAGATATTTCGCACAATAACCTTTGAGCACTTCTTTTAACGGGATTTTGCAGAATAACGATCCGGAGGGATTTCATGATGTTAAAATTCATTACAGCAATTTCGTTAGTTTTGCTGTTGACGGCATGCAATGGGCAAAATAGGGCAAATGATAACGACAATAATCAGAGGGTAAAGGTGCAGAATAGTACAGTTGAAGGGGTTGACCGCCAATCCGGACAGAAGATTTCGCGTCACCTAGTAAATTTGACAACCACTATTCCAGATGTTGATGATGCTGCTGCAGTAGTAATTGGCCGTTATGCTATAGTCGGAATCGATGTAAACGATAATATGGAGCGGTCAGAAGTGGATACGGTTAAGTATACAGTTGCCGAGGCATTAAAAAAAGATCCGGATGGTGCCACCGCAATGGTTGTCGCTGACCCGGACATCACTGCAAGATTAAAGGAAATCGGAAAAGATATTCAAAGTGGACAGCCCATCATGGGAATCCTTAATGAATTAGCGGATATCACCGGAAGAGTCATGCCAGAGGTTCCCGCAGACATGATCGATCCACAAACGAAGAGTCCAACGGAAGAACCGAAAAAGAGACTGGACCAGGGCGAGAAAAAACAGCTGGAAAAGGATCAGCAGAAACAATCGAACTACCATAAATAGCCATGAAAAAAGCTTAGTCAATTGACTAAGCTTTTTTCATGGCTTCCATTACTTGCTTATCGAGACGTGCTGCTGCATCCTTATCATATGTCTTGTCATATTGAGGTTCTGCGACGATTTTCGAGCCATAGAACATGACATCCCTGACTTCGTTGATATGGATCTCAACCAACGCCAGCTTCAACGGGACTCCTTCAAGTTTTTCCTGCTTGATGCTTGCTGTTCCACTGATTGAATAGGTAGATTCATTCGCAATCAGGTTCATGACCACCTTGTTATTGGTTTTTATGTTCTCGATGATTCGAGAGCGCTTATCGATTGCGAAATAAATGGTCTCTTCGTCCTTTGCAAACACCCATGAAATTGCGCTGACATTTGGACCGCCGGTTTCATGATCCACTGTCGCCAAGGTGACAAAACGTTCTTTTTGAAGTATATCGACCAATGGTTTAATTAGCTTAGGTTCTACTTGATTTGCCATATCCATCCTCCTTAACCTATCATAATAGTACTACGAACCGTTATTTTGGGGCAAATCAAACGATTCCCCTTTTACCGGCTGTAAACAATGATATACTATAATATAATCCAAACTCAAATAGGCTAGGGAAGCTAACGATTGATAAGAGGTGCAAGTATGAGAGTCAAGTGTGTATTATGCGACAAAATCGAAAATATCAACAGTGACACCCTCCAGGCGAAAAGGCTTCGTAACCGCCCGATCCATACATATATGTGTGAAATCTGCCATGAGCGTATCGCCGAAAAAACCAACAACCGAATTGCGACTGGAAATTTCAAATTATATCGCAGCCGAGTAGAAAAAGATGACTGGTGATTTTGAGTGAAGCCTCGTATGAGACCCAGGAACAGATTTAAAGCAAAAATCCGCCAAGCATTTGGCGGATTTTTTAGTCTTCTACTGGATAGGTGATATATTTATCGGGTTCCTGGCTGATTTGATCAAGCATTACTTCGATCAGGTCACGCGGAAAACGGTACTCTTTTGTGTTTCCATCTTGCACAACTGTAACATAATACATCAGAGCGTCCCGTTTTAGCTCTTTTGAGTCAACATGATGTTCATCGGCAAGAATCTGCTCGAACAATTGGGTAGTATCTGCGGCTGCAGTATCGTCTGGACGGGCATCGCTGACAATTTTAATGGTCAGCCAATTATAAATAGCATCCTGGAGTGACTTCATATCCTCAACTCCTATTTAAGATTTGCTTCTGTTTTTTTATGCTCGCGCAGCCTGAGTTTGTATATGATCAGGATGAGCGCAGCAACGACAAGTCCTTCCGTGATAGGAAGAAAAATAGCAAGGAAGGTCAGAACGGTAGAGCCCAGTAATAAAAATACGTAGATGATAATACTTTTAAGTACCGGCAGCTTCTGTGCGAATCCAAGTTTGTAAACGAGGATGCTCAAAGCGGCAATGGTGAGATATAGCATCCACATTCCAACTGTCGGATTGTCATCTACCCTGAATAACGCTGCAAAAAATGATAATCTCTGGCTTACATCCATCCTTCTTCCCCCTACTTACTTAAGCATCAGCGAATTTCTTCTTTTTGGCATGTCTTTCACGCTCGTTCTTATCAAGTATTTTTTTGCGGAGTCTGATTGATTCTGGTGTAACTTCGCAATACTCATCATCGTTCAAGTATTCTAATGATTCTTCAAGAGTCATAATTCTTGGTTTCTTGATGACAGAAGTTTGGTCTTTATTTGCAGAACGAATATTCGTTGCTGCCTTTACCTTCGTGATATTAACGGTGATATCATTTTCACGTGTGTGCTCGCCAACGATCATGCCTTCATAAATTTCAGTACCTGGATCTACGAAAATCGTTCCGCGATCCTCTACCTGCATGATTCCGTAAGTAGATGACTTGCCGGACTCCATTGACACTAGCACTCCTTGACGACGTCCGCCTACCTGGCCTTGAAGCATTGGCTGATAGCTGTCGAATGTATGATTAATGATACCATATCCGCGTGTCAACGTTAAGAATTCTGTTGTGTATCCGATAAGTCCGCGCGCTGGCACATTGAAGATCAAGCGAACCTGGCCGCTTCCACTATTAATCATATCAAGCATTTCGCCTTTGCGTGCACCGATCGATTCCATGATGGATCCTGTGTGTTCTTCTGGTACATCAATTTGAACTCGCTCTACTGGTTCACATCTTACTCCATCAATTACCCTTACTATAACTTCTGGCTTTGATACTTGCAGTTCATAGCCTTCACGGCGCATATTTTCAATCAAGATCGACAGGTGCAATTCTCCACGGCCTGAAACAATCCAGGCATCAGGTGAATCGGTATTGTCTACTCTTAAACTCACGTCCGTTTGAAGCTGTGCACGAAGTCTTTCTTCAATTTTCCTCGAAGTCAAGTATTTTCCCTCACGGCCTGCAAAGGGACTGTTATTGACAAGGAAGGTCATTTGAAGGGTTGGTTCATCAATCCGTAAAATAGGCAGTGGATCCTGATGATCGAAAGGACATACTGTTTCTCCGACATTAATGTCTTCCATTCCGGATAATGCTATAAGTTCACCTGCATGAGCTTCCTGGATTTCCTGACGTTTTAGGCCGAAGAAACCAAAAATCTTCGTAACTCGAAATTGTTTTACAGATCCGTCAAGCTTCATTAGCGCTACCTGCTGGCCTACATTCATCGTACCGCGGAAAACACGTCCGATTCCGATTCTGCCGACATAGTCGTTGTAATCAAGAAGTGCTACCTGGAATTGAAGAGGCTCGTCTCGATTATCAATTGGAGCAGGGATATGGTCAATGATTGACTCATACAAGGCCTTCATGTCCTCATCCTGTTTTTCAGGGTCCAGGCTCGCTGTTCCATTGATCGCAGATGCATATACAACTGGGAACTCAAGCTGATCTTCATCTGCTCCAAGTTCGATGAACAAGTCCAGTACTTCATCCACAACTTCTGAAGGTCGCGCAAAATCGCGATCAATCTTATTTACAACAACAATTGGTGTTAAATGCTGTTCCAGTGCTTTCTTTAAAACAAAGCGCGTTTGCGGCATGCAACCCTCGTAGGCATCAACAACTAGCAAGACGCCGTCCACCATTTTCATGATACGCTCTACCTCGCCGCCAAAGTCAGCATGTCCAGGTGTATCTAAAATATTAATTCGTGTATCATTATAGGAAATAGCTGTATTTTTCGCGAGGATGGTAATTCCTCGTTCTCTTTCCAAATCATTTGAATCCATTGCACGCTCTTCGACATGCTCATTAATACGGAATGTGCCTGATTGCTTTAGAAGCTGGTCAACCAAAGTAGTTTTCCCGTGGTCAACGTGGGCAATGATCGCTATATTTCTAATATCATCTCTTAATTTCAACAAAGTCACCCTGCCTTTAATAAATTTATCTATTGGCTTTTTACATAACTTATATATTATATCACAATTAAAGTAGAAACCGATACGCATTTTAATGTACAATAAAATATATTATTATTTGTATCATAGTCGAATGGGAGGAATCAATTTGCAGCAGATTAAATGGCCATTACTATTTTTCGCATTTGCGGCCGCTTCATGCATGATCGGTATCGGTATTGCAATCGCAGAAAGAAGCGCTGCCGGAGCGATCGGCTGTGCCATCGCACTCGTGCTTGTTATGGGATTCGGCTTTAAGAAAAAAAAGAAGATGAGAGAAGCAGGAGAGCTTTAAGCAAGAAAAACGCAAGTCCTTGTTCAGCCCCGACAAGCCCTGCCGTCTTCTATAACCCATGTCCTGTGCCTCGGAGGGCTGACCGAAACGAAAAATTAAAACGGCTGCCCAGAAATGCAGTTGAAGTTTCTGCATTCTGGGCAGCGACACTAGACAAGCAACTCGAGGGCAGTTTCTTGACAACTTTTCCCTCCTCCACCCCAAACCTGTCAAAATAACCCGATTTCCCCCCATCACCTACAATAAAGAAACCAGTGCAAAATACACTGGTTCTCATTACCTATTTCCTGGCGATTAAAAATGTTAATATTTGGATTGAATGGAATAAGAAGGAATTCGATCTCCGCCATATCGACACAAACGAGGTTCACCATTTTCCATCCTTTAAGTAGTTTCGCAAAATATAACCGTGAAGCCCAGGTTTTGCAGCAAACAAGGAATTCTGTTTCAGTATATCCACTTCTTCCCCTCTGAGGTTGGTTGCCTTGCCGCCTAGTTCCTTGATCATGATGATTCCTGCTGCAATATCCCATGGTGCTAGCCGTGGAGTTATATAAGCATCAATTCTCCCAGTAGCGACATAAACCATTTCCATCGCTGCTGAACCATATGATCTGGTTCCTCTAACATCTTTTACGAGGGGTAGCAGCAATTGATGATCGATCCGTTTATTTGGCGCTACCCATGTAGCGTTAAGCGCAATGATTGCTTCGCTGATCTTTGCTTCCGTCAGTTTCGGAATGGGCTTTTCGTTTAAATAAACGCCATTGCCTTTTATACAATGGTAAAGCTCATCATGGACGACATCATAAATGAGGCCGATCAATCCTTCCCCATCAAAATAAATTCCGATTGAAATCGCAAAGTTCCGCTGCTGATGGACAAAATTCATCGTTCCATCGATCGGGTCTATGATCCAGACTGTTCCTGTCAGGTCGGTAACATTATCTCCATAGCCTTCTTCACCGATTATTTTATGGTCAGGGTATGTTTCTTTGATTTTTTTGATAAAAAATTGCTCTGTTGCCTTGTCTAGATCCGTCACAAGATCATTTGGATTCGACTTAGAGGTCACATTCAACGTCTTTGAAAAGGAAGCCCTGATATGATCGCCAGCTTCTCTGATCCACTTTTTTGCGTATGTATCGATTTCTTTTAAGTTCCATTCCATTCCATTTCCCTCGATTCATTTTTTCATTTTTATGAGGAATCTTTTATAGCTTATCGGATTTGCTTCCCTTTCATCAAGTATTAGGATTTCCCTTGTCAAGCGAATACATGAGCTCAGAACCAGAAAAAACGAACTCCATTAGCTTAAAAGGAGTTCGGAAAAGGGGGCAGTATTGTTGAGTTTCCCTGATTATAAAGCCTCTAAACGTACTAGTTCTTGTCTAATTCTTTCCAGTTTCTGTTTGCATTCCATCATTTTCGGTTTATCGGAGTCTTCCATCGCCTCAAAAAGTGTCGCTAATTCATAATCCATTTCCAAACGGAGGACAGCTGTTCGCTGTAGCTCACCACTTTTTATTCTTGTTGAATTTATGAGTTGTTTCATTTATTTTCCCTCCTCGATTCTTTTCGATTTTTATTCATTTTATGAAATAGCATTTGCCAATGGTACAAATATGTGCGTTTACCCAGGTCTCCGAAAAGGCCATTCGCTTCAATTTTTCATACACTTTTGCTACAATATTCGACAAAGGACTAGGAGGTTTTTAAATTGACATTTCAAGGATTCGAACAAGCAGATTTCGATGTTTTTCAAATCGATGGTCTCGATGAACGTATGGAGGCCTTAAAATCCCAGATTCGCCCAAAGCTAGATCAACTTGGCCAGCACTTCGGCCCAACGCTTTCCACTATGGCCGGGGAAGAAATGCATGTTCATGTCGCCAAACATGCTAGAAGAACAAAGAATCCTCCTAAGGATACTTGGGTCGCTTTTTCCAGCAATCCAAGAGGATATAAAATGCAGCCACATTTCCAGATTGGCCTCTGGGAAACACATGTATTTGTCTGGTTCGCGGTGATTTACGAAGCTCCTGCAAAGGCGGCCATCGGAAAAAAACTGGAGCAGGATCTTGAATCCATTTTTACTCGTACTCCAAACAATTTCTTTTGGTCCAGCGATCATATGAAGCCAGAAGCCATCCAGCATAGCGAACTTTCCAAAGAAGAACTTCTGTCGATGTTCAAGCGTCTCCAAACTGTAAAAAAAGCAGAAATCCTTTGTGGATTAACCATTCCACGCGAGGAAGCTATCAAGTTAAGTGGGAAGGAACTGCTTTCGAAAATAGAGTTTGTATTTAAAGAAACATTACCCCTATATAAAATCGCTTAAACCAAGAAAAACGCCTGAAAAACGATCTTATGCAAGAAAGAGCCCATTTTTTCTTGGGCTCTTTCTTGGTTTCCACTCGATTATCTTTTCGGTGCGACTTTTATCTTTTGACCGCTCTCATTTTGTTTCATTTCTTTAATGGCCTCGTATGATACATACCCGCTTACTTCTTCAAAATCCTTGAAGAGCTTCTTTTCTTCTGCTTTTTGCGGGACGATCTCCTTAAAACGTCTGTAAGCTTGCAACAGAGTGTCGCGATCGATCCCTTTTTCATAAGCTTTTTCAATGCACTCGTAAAAGTGGATGACGTCGACCATTTCATCGGTTGACCATGTGTAATCAATTGGATATTGGTATTCCATCGGCTCACCTGCTTTTTCACTGTACCAGGTTTACTTCCCTGTCAGTCTCGTTTGTTAATCGATTGTATCGTTATTTTACAGCAAGAGCAAGCGGAGCGGAAGTTCATTTTCCAAAAACTGTTCTGATTGCTTCTGCTTCTTTTATCATCCTATCGAAAAGCTCAGCGACTGAAGGAGAATCTTTAATCAAGCCCATCACCTGGCCAGCCCAGCCTAAACCATTCTCCTTGTCTCCTTCATAAATGTATTTACGGTTTGCCGCTCCACTGATCAGTTCCTTCAATTCATCATATCCTCCACCTTGCTTCTCTATTTCGAGGATCTTTTCTGTTAATGGATTGACAATCGCTCTTGCTGGCATGCCCAGTGTTCTTTTTATCACGATCGTATCATTCTCGGTTCCTTCTATTAACCTTTGCTTGTATAACTCGTTCGCATGGACGCATTCCTTTGTGGCAATAAAACGCGTTCCCATTTCAATTCCTTGCGCGCCCAGACTTAGTGCTGCCATCAATCCTCTTCCATCTCCAATTCCCCCTGAAGCGATAACTGGGATGCGGACGGCATCTACTACAGCTGGGATTAACACCATTGTGCCGATATCACTCTTCCCAAGATGCCCCCCGCCTTCCTGCCCGACCACGATCACAGCATCTGCACCGAGCTCTTCTGCTTTCTGTGCCTGCCTTTTAGCAGCGACTAGGACAAGTTTTTTTGCATTGGTTCCTTTTAATTGTTCAAAAATGGGTGCCGGGTTGCCTCCTGTCATCGAGATGACCGGCACACCCTCATCAATGGCGACATCCAAAAAACGGGAAAAAGATCTTCCATGCTGTCCGATCGCAAAATTTACTCCAAATGGCTGGTCAGTAAGCTCTTTCACTTTATGTATTTCTTTTCTTAGCGCCTCAGGATCGGGAAGGGACATCGCCGTGATCTGCCCTAGCCCACCTGCATTTGAAACTGCGGCTGCAAGCTCAGAATAGGCAAGATACGCGAGCCCTCCCTGGATAATCGGGTATTGTATTCCTAACAGGTTCGTCACTTTCGTGCTCCAGTTCATTTTTCCACTCCTCCGCTTGTTTTTTCCATTTCTATTATAAGTGACATTCTTCCTATTTGCTTTAAGAGAATATTGTAATTCTTTGCAAACATCCCGATTAGTGCTATAATGCATTTGTTTTATTTTTTTAGCCGAAAAATAATCATAACCTTTAAAAAGGAAATCCAATAGACTAAAGAGGTGTGATCTTCCATTGTCCCAATACGAAACACCACTATTCACTAGCTTGTTAAAGCACGCAGAAAAGAATCCGATCCAGTTTCATATACCAGGACATAAAAAAGGCAGCGGAATCGATCCTGAGTTTCGTGATTTTATTGGTTTAAATGCGCTATCGATCGACTTGATTAATATCGGCCCACTAGACGATCTCCACTCACCGAAAGGGATTATCAAACAAGCGCAGGAGTTGGCGGCGGAAGCATTCGGTGCTGACCATACTTTTTTCTCCGTACAAGGAACAAGCGGTGCCATCATGACCATGATAATGACTGTCTGCGGCCCTGGCGATAAAATCATCGTACCGCGGAACGTACACAAATCGATCATGTCTGCAATTGTTTTTTCCGGAGCGATTCCGATCTTTATTCATCCGGAGATTGATAAAAAATTAGGCATTTCTCACGGCATATCAACAGACTCTGTTGAAAAAGCACTTGAACAGCACCCTGATGCAAAAGGTTTGCTAGTCATTAATCCAACCTACTTTGGCTTTGCTGCCGATTTAAAAAGGATTGTCGAGATCGCTCATTCATATGATGTTCCGGTACTAGTGGATGAGGCGCACGGCGTGCATATTCACTTCCATGAGGACCTTCCGCTTTCCGCCATGCAGGCAGGAGCCGATATGGCTGCTACAAGCGTGCACAAGCTTGGTGGGTCATTAACGCAAAGCTCCGTACTGAATGTAAAGGAAGGCCTGGTTTCTGCCAAGCGTGTCCAATCGATCATCAGCATGCTGACGACCACATCAACCTCTTATCTGTTGCTAGCATCATTGGATACGGCTCGGAGGAGACTTGCAATTGAAGGAAGAGACCTTATTGACAAGACGATCAAATTGGCTCAATGGATTCGTGAGCAGATAAACGAGATCGAGCATCTTTACTGTCCTGGTGAGGACCTGCTTGGTACAAATGCGACTTATGATTTTGATCCGACAAAAGTGCTCATCAGCATCAAGGATTTAAATATCTCAGGATATGATGTCGAAAATTGGCTTCGCGAAAAATATAATATTGAAGTGGAACTTTCTGATCTGTATAATATCCTTTGTCTCATCACACCTGGTGATACACAAAAAGAAGCAGATATTCTTGTAGCTGCAATGCGTGAACTTTCAAGGGAATTCCACCACCTCGCTGCGAAGGTCCATGCAGAGGTGATGTTGCCTGATATTCCATTATTGGCTTTAACACCAAGAAATGCATTTTACGCTGATACAGAAGTGGTACCTGTAGAAGAATCAGAGGGACGAATCATTGCCGAATTCGTAATGGTATATCCTCCAGGTATCCCAATCTTCATCCCAGGTGAAATTATCACGAAAGAAAATCTAGTGTATATCAAGACAAACAGGGAAGCTGGCCTTCCTGTACAAGGCCCTGAGGACGACGAACTTCACTCATTCCGAGTGATCAAAGAACACAAAGCGATAAAATAAAAACAAAAAGCGCAAGCGCCTCGAACAGCCCCGACAAGCGCTGCCCGCCTAAGACGCCACGTCTTGTGGTTGGCGGGACTAGCACATCCTGTGCCTCGGAGAGCCGACCAGTGAAGTCGTTCTTTGACTTCACCTGAGCGGACCGA
>NZ_JXIQ01000117.1 GCF_000934845.1 Mesobacillus subterraneus | reverse complement strand
CACAGGACGTGGCGTTATCGGCGGGCAGCGCTTGTCGGGGCTGACCAAGGCGCCCTGTGCTTTTCTTCAAAAAAGGATAGACAATATCATTCCGCCAATTGCCCCGGTACAGACAATAATCCACGGTGCAAGCTTCCAATATACGAGCATGCTGAACAAAATTGCTGCAAATACGAAATCGATCGGCGCGAGAATCGAACTTGTCCAGATCGGATCGTAGAAGGCCGCAATCAGGATGCCGACAACAGCTGCATTTACGCCAATAAGGGCATTGCTAATTTTGCTGTTTCGTCTCAATGCCTCCCAGAATGGCAGTGTACCGACGATCAGCAGGAAGGCTGGCAGAAAGATCGCTGCCGTCGCGAGCAAGCCGCCCTTCCAGCCGCTGATGACCGCCCCGATATAGGCTGCAAAGGTGAACAAGGGTCCTGGTACTGCCTGAGCTGCGCCATATCCGGCAAGGAAGGCTTCCTCGCTGAGCCAGCCTGTCGGGACGACTTCGCGTTCTAGCAGAGGAAGGACGACGTGTCCGCCTCCGAACACGAGCGATCCTGAACGGTAAAAGCTGTCGAACATGGCAATTGCGTTAAGGGAAGTCGTTTCCCGCAACACCGGCAGAAGGACAAGCAAGCCAAAAAACAAAGCGAGACTAACATAACCAACCGTTTTGGAGATGGAAAAAGTCATTCTGTTATCCTCGATTTTGTTGCGGGATTTGAATAGCCAGGAGCCAATAACTCCAGCGGCAAGGATCACGCCAATTTGCGTGTACGCTGACTGCGACAGCAAGCTGGCAGTCAGTGCGAATAATGCAATTGTTTTTTGCGGCAAATCGCGAGTGAGCTTCTGTGCCATTCCGAGGATCGCTTGTGCGACAACAGCGACGCCAACGATTTTCAGCCCGTGGATCCAGCCAGCGTCGCCAACCTCGTATCCTTGCAAAATCAGCGCAAAGAGGATGAGCACCAAGACAGAAGGCAGTGTGAATCCGAGGAAGGCGAACAATCCTCCAAATAAACCACCGCGCATCAATCCTATACCAATTCCTACCTGGCTGCTCGCGGGACCAGGAAGAAACTGGCAAAGAGCCACTAAATCGGCATAGCTCTTTTCATCGATCCACTTTCTGCGACGGACATATTCTTCATGGAAATAACCGAGATGGGCAATGGGCCCGCCGAAGGAAGTCAGCCCAAGTCTCGTCGAAACGATTAAGATTTCAAGCAGCGACTGGAATGTAACAGGTTTTTTCTTTGTCATTTCTTTGTCTCCTTCCCTCAATATTCTACCTAACTGAAAACAAAAATCCAATCGAGACTATCTGGGTGTAAAAGCTGGCATATTTTTCAGGAACGGTGTAAAAATGAACTTATGGAGAGAAAAAGGAGGAAAGCGGAATGCCGGGAAGATGGATCAAAATCGGAGGTTACACCGTTATTGCCGTGTTTTCAGCAATGTTCATCCTCGGGTTTATTACTGGGGAAACAGATGTTATGAGCGCGCTTTTTAAAAAAGGTGGAACGATAGCTGAAATTGGAGCAATCGCTGCATTTGGATTATGGATTGTCAGGTTGTTACTCCGGCAATTGAAAAAACGTAAATTTGAATTTTCGAAGTGGGTACAGGTTGTTTTCAAGCTGTTAAGAGAGCATCATACCATGATTGGCTGGGCTGCATTTTCCGCCGCGCTTGCACATGGATCTTATTTTTTCCTGCAGGCAAACGAAGAATGGCAGCGCGTCTACAGCGGATTAGCGACTTTGATTGGTTTTGCGATTCTCGTGACTGTTGGCTTATTCCTGGACAAGCGGGCAAAAGGAAGGAAGTATCAAACCTTTAAAAAAGTCCATCAGGCAATTGCGATAATCTTTGGGTTCGCTTTAGGCATACATCTTTTGGTTGGGTAGCAAAAAGACTCCGGAGTCCCCGGAGTCTTACTCTTTTCTTAGGCGTAAATCATTCCAGTCCCCGAAGTCTTACTCTTCAACGGTGAACTGTCCCATCATTCCTGCATCTTCGTGTTCAAGAATATGGCAGTGATACATAAACAGTCCTTTGTGATCGAATGTCGCAATAGCTCTGACTTTTTCCCCTGGGGAAACCAAAATGGTATCCTTCCAGCCGCGTTCGTTTGGCGGCGGTGGATTGCCGTCTCTGTCGAGGATGAGGAATTGGGTTCCATGGCCGTGGAATGGGTGGGCCATCCCCATGTTATTGCCCATCATCCCCATGCCATCATTCGTAATCTCCCAAATCTCGGTATCATGGAGCTTGAGCTTCTCATCAATTCGGTCCATATCCATTTGTTTGCCGTTGATCGTGACGTTTTGGCCCATGCCGGACATGACGAATTTTCTCGTGTTTGTAGCCATGGACTCATCCACTTGCGGTATGTCCACTAAATGGGCAGGAAGCTCTTTTGGTCCTTTTTCCTCGCCGGTAACGACAAATTTCAGAAATGGAAGCCCCTGATCTGTCAGCTCGACGGTTTCGCCCTCTTTATAGCTGGAAAAATCAACAATTAGCTCCGCCCGCTCAGCCGAACTCAAAATCAGGTTGCTAAGCTTAACCGGCTCTTCCAGTAATCCGCCGTCGGTTCCAATTTGATAGAAATCCTGGCTGTTGCTTAAAGCAAATTGGTAGATCCTTGCATTCGAGCCATTTAGCAGCCGGAATCGAACCTTGCCCTTCGGCACTTCGACATAGGGATTGATGGCGCCGTTGACCATAATCGTATCGCCCTGGAGACCCATCATCACATCCTGCATTCCGAGATTGTAGGCAAATTGGCCATTTTCATCGAGCTGCTTGTCCTGAACAATCAGCGGAATATCGTTGACGCCATACTCATTTGGGAGATCCAGCTGCTCGCTATCTTGATCATCGATAATAAATAACCCTGCAAGCCCCTTGTACACATGTTCACCTGTTTTATGTAGCAGGTGAGGGTGATACCACAATGTTGCTGCGTTTTGGTCGATGGTGAATTGCGGATTCCATGTGGTCCCTGGTTGGATTCCGCTATTTGGTCCGCCATCATCCTCGCCATCCACTTCAAGACCGTGCCAGTGCAAAGTTGTTGCTTCATCAAGCTCATTTTTGACTTTAATCGAAACATCGTCGCCTTTTTTGACACGAATCACCGGCCCTAAATAATTTCCATTGTAGCCAAAGGTGTCGGTTGGCTTTCCTTTTAAAAATTCCATCGACCCTGTTTGCGCTACAAGCGTGAATTCCGCTTTGTTCGGGTCAGGATTTTCGTCTTCCAACAGTGGCGGAATGGGCAGCGGCTTTTCTTCTCCTGAAAAATTGTTGGTTTTCCTATTTTCAACAGCGCCAGAACCGCTGCCCATCATGCCGCCTCCCTGGCCAGGCATATTTCCGCCAGCACCGCCGCTCATCATTCTCATGAAAATCCATCCGCCCCCAATGACCAAGACAAGAACAACGATTGCGGTTATGATTACTTTTTTCATTTATGCGCCTCCTTTGCTGTTCTTTTTTTATCATACCTCATAAACGTCCTCTTCAATCTATCAGGAAAATATGCATTTTTTGTAGAGAAAAAACAGCCCGTAACACTTTCGTACTATATAAATACCCCGTTTGATGAATGGTTATCCTCTAAGGATATTGTCATAATGGAATTCAACGAAACTCTTCGTGAGTTTGGCCCATTCATTGGCTAGTGGCACCCCCATTTGGCCAGTGAGTGGGTTTTATTTGTATAATCAAATCTGCTAGTATAAAATTAATTAACTGAAAATTCTAAAACGTGGTGAGGTGACCTAAATGAAGCGAAAAAGGGAGGGGTATGCAAAGCTGTTCATGAGTTCCGTTACGCTGATCGGCTGGCTGCTCATCATTTTCTCCATTAGAAAATGGGAGACACCTCATGAACCTGTTGTTCTGGCACTTTTGCTGATGTTTTTGCTGATTAGCGAGTACTACCCAATGCCGGTGTGGCGAGGTCATACGGCGATTACCTTCCCGGTCGTTTATGTGCTGTATTTACTGTATGGGTTTTCCTGCACCGCACTCGTCTATGCTTTTGCCGTATTGATCGTCAACCTGCTGCACAGAAGGCCCCTCCGGACGGTATTGTTCAATCCTGCTCAGCTTGTGCTCAGTTTTTATTTGGCCGCAGCGATATTGTCTGGGGCAGAATACCAGCTGGAACAACTGGCAGTGGATCCAATTTTTCAGGGAATCATTCGCTACTTTTTCCTGCTTGCTGTCTATGTCATCATCAATAATCTGATTGTCGACCTTGTATTGCTCATCAGGCCACAGCCTTATTCGCTTCAGTCTTGGAGGCAAAAATCGCTTACGGAACTGAATAGTGCCGCGATCTCACTCGTGTACGGAATTACTTTGTATATTGTCGGCAGCGAAAACCGTGGCGAAATTGATGTGTTTGCCTATTTCTTTTTCTTTTCGCCGCTTGTCGGGATCTCGCTGTTAAGTGCAACGATCGCGAGGCTGAAAAGAGAGCAGAATCGGCTGAAGCTACTTTTTTCAATTACATCGCAGTTGAACCAAATGCTTCCCTCTCAGGACTGGCTTTCCGCATTGAAGGGAAGCTTCAATGAACTGATTGGCGCCGAGGCAAGTATCCTATGGATCAAAAAGGAAGGGGACTGGGAGGTGAGCTTCAAGGATGGCAGGACGCTTGCAGACTGCGGTCTGTTAGCAGAGGCTTTTGCCGAATTTGCGGGAATGCGATGCCCGATGATTTACAATGATCGTAAGAAGGACGCTGGAGTTGCTTCTGCTTGCTTTGAAAAAGATGTAAAGGCTTTTGTTTACTCGCCGCTAGTCATCGAGAACGAAACGATCGGGATGTTCATTGTGGCCCGGAGTCGAACAAAAAGCTTTGAAGACCATGACGTCCAATCGATTGCGACGCTCTCAAACCAACTTGCCGTCGTCATCAAAACACGGATGCTTTTTACCGAAAAAGAAAAGCGGATTGTTCTTGAAGAGCGAAACCGGATTGCCCGCGATATCCACGATGGTGTCGCCCAGACGCTTGCTGGAGCAGTGATGAAGCTCGAAACTGCCGGAAAGAAGTTCAGCAAAAATCCGGAAGAGACGAGGAAGCTTGTCGATGAAAGTGTCCTCGGCCTCAGGGATAGCCTGAAGGAAGTCCGCGAGTCGATTTATGCATTGCGGCCATATCCTACCCAGAAAGCGACGCTCGCAGAAGCGATTTTGCGAAAAATCGAAGCGGCCCAGAAGGAGTACGGGCAGGCCATCCAGTTTGAAATCAGAGGACAGGAGCAGCAGCTCAGCCCGATGGTGGAAAAGGTTCTGTTCGATACCTTCCGGGAAAGCTTGCATAATGCGATCAAGCATTCACAGGCTACGAAAATTGAAATTCTCTTAAGCTATCAATCCGAGCATATCCTTTTGAAAATCAAGGATGACGGCAAAGGATTCTCGCTGTTCCAGGCGATGCTCGAAGCCAGGAGCCAGCCGCATTTCGGGATCCTGCAAATGAACGATGCCGCTGAAAAAATCAATGCTTCCTTGCAAATTGACAGCAAGGAAGGCTCGGGAACGGAAGTAAGCATCGCCGTTCCAAAAATGGGAGTGGAGGGGGAAAGCAATGATGATCAGGCTCATGCTAGTGGATGACCATGCTGTACTGCGCGATGGGCTCCGCAATATTTTGTCCGTTGAAGATGATATTGAAGTTGTCGGGGAAGCCGTCTCTGGCGACGAAGCCCTTTTACAAGTGGAAAAATGCAAGCCGGACTTGATCCTGATGGATATCAACATGCCATTGAAAAATGGCGTCGAAGTTACTGGCATTTTAAAAAAGAAGTACCCGAATATTAAAATTCTTGTGCTGACGATGCACAGCCACGAGGAATACTTTATGTCCGCAATTCGTGAAGGAGCGGATGGTTATTTATTGAAGGATGCGCCATCCGACCAAGTTGTCGAGGCAATCCGGACCGTTGCCCGGGGCGAATCGGTCATCCATCCGTCGATGACAAGAAAGCTACTAGCCTTCCATCAGCAAAAACAGACGGAGCAGCAGGACAACACGCTGACGGAGAGGGAAAGAGAGGTGTTGCTCTGTCTCGTGGAAGGACTAAGCAACAAAGAGATCGCCGACCGCCTGTTCATTAGCGACAAAACCGTGAAAATCCACGTTAGCAAAATTTTTAAAAAGCTGAATGTCAAAAGCCGTTCCCAAGTAGTTATCCATGCCGTCCAGCACCAGCTCGTCCCCATCCCGCCGACATCGATCTGAGCATAGAGAGAGTCCTCTAAAAAAGGGCTCTCTTTCTCTTTGTAGAATCAGACAGGTTTGCGAGTGCAGAACGAAAAGTTGTCAAGAAAGCCTCGTTATTTTGACAGGTTTGGGTGTGCAGAGCGAAAAGTTGTCAAGAACCCCCCCAGGTTAAAATTTTTATTTGGATGGCGCGGTGCCTGATTGATACTACTTTGGTAGTATCAAAGATTAGTACGGAGGTTATTATTTTTTAAACCCAATGCAGAATGGTTTTTACGTAAATATTGTGGGAATATTAAGAAAAATAGCGAAGGAGCTGACTAACTGAATGAAGTGGAAAACTGTATTTTTATCCGGTATTCTTGTGGTTGCTATGGTCTTTGCTTCGATTGTTCCGTTGACCACGACTAAGGCGGTAGAGCCTGAAAAAGCAGTAATAGACGCTGAGTTGACCAAAGTCCTTTTATCAGCTGAGGGCCCGGTGGAAGCGATTGTTACGTTTAAAAGTGATCAGGGAGTGCTGCCAGGACAAGTGAAGCTTCTTGAAGAAATTGGCATCACCAATGGTTTGACATTGAAAAGCCTGCCGATTGCCGGAATAGTGGCGACAAAAACGCAAATGGACAGGTTGGCAGAGAGCGACCAGGTAGTTTCGATTTACCTAAACAAAAGGCTGGCATACGAAAATGCGGAAGCGACCGACCTAACTGGCGTCGACAAGGTTCGGACAGATGACAGCATGAGAAAGCGAAACGGCGGATTGCCGGTAACAGGCAAAGGGATTGGCGTCGTCATTAATGACAGCGGCGTGGACGGAACCCATCAGGATCTGGAATTTGGCAAGCATCTCGTCCAAAATGTACTTGGATCGACTAATTTGAATGCGCTCAGCGCTCTGCTTCCCGTCACCTATGTGGAGGGTGTACCGAATACGGATTCCAGCTCGGGGCACGGTACTCATGTTGCCGGGATTGTCGGCGGAACTGGCGAAATGTCCGGAGGCAAATACGAAGGGGTTGCCCCGGGTGCGAACCTGATTGGCTACGGATCAGGAGCTGCGGTGGCGATGCTTGATATACTCGGCGGCTTTGATTATGCATTGACCCATCAGCAGCAGTACAATATTCGCGTCATTACCAATTCCTGGGGAGACACGGGGGACGCCGGCACTGACTTTGATCCATCTAATCCTATTAATATCGCAACCAAGAAATTGTATGACCGCGGGATTGTCACGGTATTCTCTGCAGGAAATTCAGGCCCGGATGAAAAAACCATTTCGGGAAATTACAAGAAGGCACCATGGGTAGTGACCGTTGCTGCCGGAGATAAATCGGGCAAGCTTGCAGACTTTTCCTCACGCGGGGAAGATGGCCGGGGAGGGACTGTTACAGTCGACGGCAAGTCTTGGGAGTGGCAAGACCAGCCAACGTTGACTTCCCCTGGTGTCGACATTATTTCTACTAGAGTAATCAGCCCACTGGTCGCGCTTGGTGCAACTTCGGACGTCGAATATATTGAGCCTGCCTATCTGCCATTTTATACAACGATGAGTGGAACATCGATGGCCGCTCCACATGTCGCCGGCATAATTGCTCTGATGCTGGAAGCGAACCCGGTGCTGTCGCCAGCCGAGGTAAAGTCGATTCTTGAAAACACCGCAACAGCCATGCCGGATTACGCTGATTGGGAAGTTGGTGCTGGGTATGTGAATGCCTACAATGCAGTAAATGCAGCTTTTAAAGAGAATGATAGATAGGGGATCAACAAGTACAGGAAGTAACCGGTATTTTGGATCATTAAACAAAGCGAATTCCATAAAAAATCAACTTTGCGGAAATATAGGATGTCCTTATTTTGGAAAAAACACTATCTAAGCTACTACTTTTGTATGAGGCCAAAATAGACATTACGGAAAATAAGTTTATAACCTTTGAAGAATGGTTTTGCAGTAGCGATTTGATGATAATAAAGGAAGAAAGATGAAAAATGGAGAGGAGAATACGATGAAACGTTATCTGTATCTGTTGTTGGCATTCCTGTTGATGATCCCGATTTTTGCAGCTCCCCAGGGGAAGGCGAGTAGTCTGGCGGTCATAGACCCGCTTGTTACCAAGGCATTGGACACGACAAGCTCCCTGCAAGTCATCGTCACTTTCAAGGGAGACAGTGCACCAACTAGTTCCCAGCTAGCTCAGTTAAAAACGCTCGGAATCGAAACGGGAGTAAGCATGAAATCCTTGCCGATTGTCGGAGTGATCGCGACAAAGGCTCAAATTGAAAAACTGGCGGCCGATCCGGAAGTTCAATCGATTTATATGAACAAAAAGCTCACTTACTTCAACGCAGATGCGACAGCGATCACGGGTGTCGATAAAGCGAGAACAGACGACGGCTTCCGCAAGGCGAACGGCGGACTGCCTGTTTCAGGAAAAGGAGTAGGAGTCGTCGTGAATGACAGTGGTGTAGACGGCACGCATAAGGACATCGAGTTCGGCAAAAATCTCGTCCAGAATGTAATGGCGCAGACGAATTTGAATGCCTTAGCCCCAGGCTTGCTGCCGATCACTTATCAGGAAAACGTCCCTAATACGGATACAAATTCAGGACATGGTACACATGTAGCCGGCACGGTAGGCGGAACGGGCGCGATGTCTGGCGGAAAGTATGAAGGCGCTGCCCCGGGTGCGGATTTAATTGGCTACGGTTCAGGAGCAGCATTATTTGTCCTTGATGGCATCGGCGGTTTTGACTACGCGATTACCCATCAGTCTTCATACAATATTCGCGTCATCACGAATTCCTGGGGTTCCTCAGGAGACTTTGATCCTAACGACCCAATCAATATTGCCAGCAAAAAAGCACATGACCGCGGAATTACGGTTCTTTTTGCGGCAGGGAATGAAGGGCCAGGAGAGAACACGCATAACCCATACGCAAAAGCTCCGTGGGTCATTTCAGTTGCTGCTGGAGTCAAAGACGGAACCCTTGCAGACTTCTCATCAAGAGGCACGAAGGGTGTCGGCGGTACTTTTACAATCGACGGCAAGGATTGGACATGGAAGGATGAACCGACTGTGACCGCTCCAGGGGTGGATATCGTTTCGACCCGCGTCCTCGCTCCCGTATCCTCGCTGGCAGTCGACCAGGATGTGCAAACAATCGAAACAGGGTACCTGCCTTATTACACAACTATGAGCGGCACATCGATGGCAACTCCTCATGTTGCCGGAATTGTCGCCTTGATGCTCGAAGCCAATCCGCTATTGTCGCCGGATGAAATCAAATTGATTCTTGAACAGACCGCTACGAATATGCCAGGCTATGAAACTTGGGAAGCTGGCGCAGGCTATGTGAATGCCTATACAGCCATTGATCATGCATTCAATGGAACGGCTTATGGATCAACCCTTAACTCAACCCAGACATTCTACAGCAATGTGGACGCCGAAACAGAGCGGAAGGAATTTTCGGTTGATTATAATCCGCTCACCTTTGTTTCGGATAACCAATATGAATTCGCAGTGGAAGCAGGTGTATCCAGCCTTGTCGCCAAAGTAGACGGGGCAGGTTTGATGGAGCAGACGGGCAACACTATTAATCTAGTGCTGATCGCCCCGGATGGAACGGAATACAGTTCTGGTGTAAGTTTGCTGTTCCCGCTCTATTATGATCGGACAGTTTCGGTCACATCGCCTGAACCTGGTGCATGGAAGGCTGAAATCCGCGGACTTCGTGGTGTGGATGCCAACCCACTTGGCGTCGCACTGCCTGAAACGGTAAAAGGAGAAATGGCGTTCACGAAAGTTAGCGGCTTCTCTGGATTAAATGATATTGCCGGACATCCAGCAGCAGAAGCGATAAAAATGGGAGTGAACGAACGGTTATTGGACGGCTTCTCCAATGGTGCCTTCAAACCAGATGCATTTTTAACGAGAGCAGAGCTGGCAAAATACTTGGTGATGGGCGCTGAAATCAAGCAATCTCTCCCAGCAGCACCAAGTTTCTCAGATGTTTCGGAATCCACTCTTCCATTTGCAGAAGCAGTCGCAGCAAAGGGTGCTTCGTTTCGTGACAAGCAGCAAATCCAAAATGGGGTCATCCTTCCGAAGGGAAATGGGAAATTTGCCCCTAAGGATGGAGTGACACGTGCTGAGTTGGCGTACTCACTCGTTCAGGCATTGGGCATGCAAGAACAAGCGGAAGACTTCTCTGGTCAGCTGACTGTCCAGTACAAGGACGAAAGAATTGCCATTTCAGATGGAGCAGAAGTGCCCGAACAGCTGAAAGGTTATGTTCAAATCGCGCTGGACCTGAATATTCTTAATGCGAGCTTCGCTGTCACACAGGGGCCATATGATTTAGAACCAACAGTCACAGCAAGCTTCAGGCCAACAGTCAAAAATACGCGCGGTGATTTCGCAGTGGCGATGACCCGCTACTATCATGCATTCCTAAATTGACCCACTAAGGAGAACAGGCAGAAATTGGCCTGTTCTCTTTTTTAATGGATAAATTCTTGTAACCTACTGCTAAAAAAGCTATATTTTGTACATAGATAAAGTCTGCTAGAAAAAAGTTCACTCTGAATGAGGTGTTTTTCCAGTGTTGCTGAAATATTTATCCGCACTGTTCCTGCCTGGTTTCATGGTCGTGTTTTTTGCGCGGGTTGCCTATAACCATGTGCTTGCCCTTGTATTGACGGTCGCATTGATTGCGGCTTCGGTTTATAAAGGCTATACGGACTCCTTCCTGCTCATTGTCGTGGACGCTTTCTCGCTGACCGTTGGCTTTTTTCTGGCTAGTCAGATGAGAAGGCGGAACAAGAAATAGCTGAATAAACCTGTCGATTTTTATTCGACAGGTTTTTGCTGTTACAGCATCATGATGAAAAAGCAAAAATTCGAATGCTTGTTCGCTTTTTAGTGGTTTGTTCTGCCTACTTTGTGGTAGAATGAGGATATGACTTTTTGACAACTGTGTATGGATTATATATAAGAAGGTTCTTATTTTATTAAGAAAGAATTACAGTACAGGAGGCTTTTCTGTGAAGGACCAATTTGAATTAGTCTCGAAGTATTCCCCGCAGGGAGACCAGCCTGCGGCAATAATAGAGCTAGTGAAAGGGATACGCGCGAACAAGAAGCATCAGACGCTTCTTGGTGCGACGGGAACAGGGAAAACATTTACTATTTCGAATGTGATCCAGGAAGTGAACAAGCCGACGCTTGTCATCGCCCACAATAAAACGCTTGCTGGCCAGCTCTACAGCGAGTTTAAGGAATTTTTTCCGAACAACGCGGTGGAGTATTTCGTCAGTTACTATGATTATTATCAGCCGGAAGCATACGTGCCGCAGACAGATACCTTCATTGAAAAAGATGCAAGCATCAATGATGAGATTGACAAGCTTCGTCACTCGGCTACATCGTCGTTGTTTGAGCGCAAGGATGTCATCATTATTGCCAGCGTATCCTGCATATACGGTCTTGGTAATCCAGATGAATACCGTGACATGGTCGTGTCTCTGCGGACCGGCATGGAGATCGAGAGGAATAAACTGCTTCACAAGCTCGTCGATATCCAGTATGGACGGAATGATATTGACTTCAAGCGCGGGACGTTTCGTGTGCGCGGAGATGTCGTCGAGATTTTCCCAGCCTCGCGCGATGAGCATTGCATGAGAATTGAATTTTTCGGCGATGAGATTGACCGGATCCGCGAGGTGGATGCCCTTACTGGCGAGATCATCGGTGAACGGGATCATGTGGCGATTTTTCCGGCATCCCACTTCGTTACCCGCGAAGAGAAAATGAAAATTGCCATTGAAAACATTGAAAAAGAACTGGAAGAACGACTGGAAGTGCTCCGGTCTGAGGAAAAATTGCTGGAAGCCCAAAGACTGGAACAGCGGACAAGGTATGATCTTGAGATGATGCGCGAGATGGGCTTCTGCTCCGGAATTGAAAATTACTCGCGCCATCTGACCTTAAGGCCGGCAGGTGCGACTCCCTACACATTGCTCGATTATTTTCCTGAAGACTTTTTACTTGTTGTCGATGAGTCGCATGTTACCTTGCCACAAGTAAGGGGAATGTTCAATGGGGACCAGGCGCGTAAGCAAGTGCTGGTTGACCATGGCTTCCGACTGCCGTCTGCCATGGACAACCGTCCGCTGACTTTTGCTGAATTTGAAAAACATGTCAAACAGGCAGTGTTCGTTTCGGCGACACCGGGTCCATATGAATTGGAACATACACCAGAAATGGTCCAGCAAATCATCCGTCCAACTGGATTGCTCGACCCGACAATTGATGTTAGGCCGATTGAGGGCCAGATCGATGACCTGATCGGTGAAATTCAGGAGCGGGCAAAGCGGAATGAACGCGTACTGGTGACGACTTTGACGAAGAAAATGTCCGAGGACCTGACCGATTACTTAAAGGAAATCGGCATCAAGGTCCAGTACTTGCACTCAGAGATCAAAACGCTCGAGCGGATTGAAATCATCCGTGAACTGCGGCTCGGAAAATACGATGTCCTCATCGGGATCAATCTTTTAAGGGAAGGATTGGATATTCCAGAGGTTTCGCTCGTGGCGATTCTCGATGCCGATAAGGAAGGCTTTCTCCGGTCCGAAAGATCGCTCATCCAGACGATGGGACGAGCGGCGCGGAATGCAAATGGCCATGTTATCATGTATGCCGACAAGATGACCGATTCGATGACTAAGGCGATCAGTGTTACAAAGCGCCGCCGCGAAATTCAGGAGGAATACAACAAAAAGCACGGCATCACACCGCAAACGATCCAGAAAAGCATCCGCGACGTGATTCGTGCGACGATTGCTGCCGAGGACATGGAAGTTTACAGCCCGGCCGAAGGACTGAAGAAGCTGACAAAGAAAGATCGTGAGAAAGTGATTTTAAATATGGAAAAAGAAATGAAGGACGCAGCAAAAGCGCTCAATTTCGAACGGGCGGCAGAGCTGCGTGACCTCATTCTTGAGTTGAAAGCGGAAGGATGACGATAATATGGCAATGGATAAACTGATTGTCAAAGGCGCCAGAGCCCATAATTTGAAAAATATCGATGTCACCATTCCGAGAGACAAGCTTGTTGTCTTGACAGGACTTTCCGGTTCAGGGAAGTCATCGCTGGCGTTCGACACGATTTACGCGGAAGGACAGCGCCGTTATGTGGAGTCCTTATCTGCGTACGCCCGTCAGTTCCTCGGTCAGATGGATAAGCCGGATGTCGATTCAATTGAAGGATTGTCTCCGGCCATCTCAATCGATCAGAAAACAACAAGCCGAAACCCGCGTTCCACCGTGGGAACGGTGACGGAAATATATGATTATTTACGACTGTTATTCGCACGGGTGGGAAGACCAACTTGCCCGATTCACAAGATAGAAATTACATCCCAAACGATTGAACAGATGGTCGACCGGGTGCTGGAATACCCGGAAAGAACGAAGCTGCAAATCCTGGCACCAATCGTGTCTGGCCGAAAGGGTACCCATGCGAAAGTGTTGGAGGATGTAAAAAAGCAGGGCTTTGTCCGTGTCCGCGTGGATGGAGACATGCTTGATCTAGATGACGAAATCGAGCTGGAAAAAAACAAGAAACATTCCATTGAAGTCGTCATCGACCGGATTGTTGTCAAGGAAGGGATTGCTGCACGTTTGGCGGACTCCCTTGAATCGGCGCTCAGGCTGGGCGAAGGCAATGTGCTGATTGACGTAATCGGCAAGGAAGAATTGATGTTCAGCGAAAACCATGCCTGTCCAATCTGCGGTTTTTCCATCGGCGAGCTGGAGCCGCGAATGTTCTCATTCAACAGCCCGTTTGGCGCCTGCCCAGAATGCGATGGGCTTGGCGCAAAGCTCGAGGTGGATGTCGACATGGTGATCCCAAACAAGGAATTGACATTGAAGCAGCATGCGATCGCCCCGTGGGAGCCAACCAGTTCGCAATACTATCCGCAGCTGTTAGAGGCGGTCTGCACTCACTATGGAATTGACATGAATATTCCGGTCAAAGATCTGCCCGACAATCAATTGGAAAAAATTCTGTATGGGTCAGACAAAGACCGGATTTATTTTCGGTATGAAAATGATTGGGGACAAGTCCGGGAAAATTATCTTATTTTTGAGGGCGTGTTGAAGAATGTCGAACGTCGTTATAAGGAAACAAGCTCGGACTATATACGCGAACAGATGGAGAAGTATATGGGCGAGCATGCCTGCCCGACATGCAAAGGATTCAGACTGAAACGGGAAACGTTAGCTGTCCTGGTTGACGGCCACCATATTGGAGAAGTGACAGCTTTATCGGTGGAGGAGGCACTTCAATTTTTCCAGAGCCTTGAACTTTCCGAAAAAGAAATGAAAATTGCCAACATGATTTTTCGTGAAATTACCGAGCGGCTCGGCTTTCTGATCAATGTTGGCCTGGATTATTTGACGCTGAGTCGAGCTGCCGGAACGCTATCCGGCGGGGAAGCCCAGCGGATCAGGCTGGCAACCCAGATTGGCTCGCGGCTAACAGGTGTGCTTTACATTTTGGATGAACCTTCTATCGGGTTGCATCAGCGCGATAATGACAGGCTGATTGCTACGCTGAAAAACATGCGGGATATTGGCAATACGTTGATCGTGGTCGAACATGATGAGGATACAATGCTTGCTGCGGACCACCTGATCGATATCGGCCCTGGTGCTGGTGTCCATGGCGGGGAAATCATCTCCCAAGGAACGCCAGCAGAAGTCATGGCCGATCCAAACTCACTTACGGGCCAGTATCTCTCGGGAAAAAAATTCATTCCCCTTCCAGTCGAGCGCCGCAAACCAGACGGACGCTATATTGAAATCAAAGGCGCAAAGGAAAACAACCTGAAAAATATCAATGTGAAATTCCCGCTTGGAATTTTCATCGCGGTTACGGGGGTATCTGGTTCCGGCAAGAGTACGCTAATCAATGAAATCCTTCATAAATCACTAGCAATGAAGCTGAACCGAGCAAAAAGCAAACCCGGAGAGTTTAAGGAAATAAAAGGGGTTGATCACCTCGAAAAAGTCATCGATATTGATCAATCGCCAATCGGCCGTACGCCAAGATCAAACCCGGCCACCTACACCGGAGTGTTCGATGATATCCGTGACGTGTTTGCATCGACGAATGAAGCGAAGGTGCGCGGCTATAAAAAAGGGCGATTCAGCTTCAATGTCAAAGGCGGACGCTGTGAAGCCTGCCGCGGCGACGGCATCATCAAAATCGAAATGCATTTTCTGCCTGACGTCTACGTTCCTTGTGAAGTCTGCCATGGCAAGCGCTACAACCGCGAAACTTTGGAAGTGAGGTACAAGGGGAAAAATATTTCCGATATCCTGGAGATGACGGTGGAAGCGGGAGTGGAATTCTTCGCCAATATTCCGAAGATTTCCAGAAAATTGCAGACGATTTACGATGTCGGCCTCGGCTATATTAAACTCGGCCAGCCCGCGACTACCCTTTCCGGCGGAGAAGCCCAGCGTGTAAAGCTTGCATCCGAGCTGCACCGGCGCTCGACCGGACGTTCGCTTTATATTCTTGATGAGCCTACGACCGGCTTGCATGTGGATGATATATCCCGCCTGCTTGTCGTCCTCCAGCGTCTTGTCGAAAATGGGGACACTGTGCTGGTAATCGAACATAATTTGGATGTCATCAAAGCTGCCGACTATATCGTCGATCTTGGACCGGAAGGCGGAGATCGCGGCGGCACGATCATCGCCAGCGGCACTCCCGAAAAAATTGCCGAAGTACAGGAATCCTATACGGGCCGCTACCTAAAGCCGATCCTAGAACGCGAGAAACTGCGGATGAAAGAACAGATCAACGAGAAAGAAAAAACGACAATCAAGTAGACAGTGCCCTTTATTTAACGGATTTCCGAAAGAAGTCTCCCATCCTCAAGGAACGGGAAGGGCTAAAGCCCAATGAGTAGGTGGGAGA
>NZ_JXIQ01000116.1 GCF_000934845.1 Mesobacillus subterraneus | reverse complement strand
GCAACGATAAGTCGAGAAGCCCCCACTTCAAGCCACCTGTAAGGGTGGTAAGTGGTGGGAGTAGTTCACTTTAGTTTGACATCGGTCTATTATTTTTTTATAGTATATGTAAGTTATCACTAACATTCAATCAGTCGGTGATAACGATTTTTTACAATAAAGGTAAGTTTGTACTAACTATCAATAAGGGGGAGCTTATGAAAATGTTGACGTTTTTATCTGAGTTAATCCGAAAGAATCCTATGAAGCTTATTATCCTGGCTATTGTCGTTGTCCTGCTTTTTGCAGCTGGTGCTCCAGCAATGAAAATGGCAACCGGCAATGAAACTTTGATTGAAGTTGATACGAAAGCCTATCAAGATAACTTGGCTTTGGAGAAAGAGTTTGGGGGTGAATCGATTATTGCAATATACGAAGCTGAAAAATCCGAGAACCTTTTCACAATCGATACTGTTAACCACATGGCTGGATTGGAAAAAAAGCTGGGTTCTTACGAGAATATTTATACGATCATAAGTCCTAATACGATGATTAACCAAATTTCTGTCAAGCAGTCGGAAAAGTATAAGGAAGGCATTGATGAAATTGTCTCCGGATTGGAAAAAATGGGCAGCAATTTGACTGAGCTAAGCACAAAACTAAACCAGAATGCCGGAGGGCAGCAGCCAAGCGGAAATAATATCGAACAGAACCTGAGTGAGTTGATTAATGGGTTAAGCAAAATGATCGATGGTCAGAAAAAGTTGTCTGCTGGAACGGCCCAGATGGCGAATGGCTATGCGCAAATGGGTGGACAATTGCAAGAGGCTGCCCTGAACATGCAAAAAGTTAGCACACAGCTAGGTCAATCACTTGAATCAAATCCGCAACAGCAAAAACAGGTACAGCAGCTAATTGAGATGAGCAATCAGTTCATCCAGCTTTCGGAAAAAATGAATGAAGCCTCCTTGAATGGTTCAAAATTGACGGTCATACCTGAAAATACAATAAAAGGGCTAGGCGAGATGCAACAGGGGCTTAACAGTCAAAAGTCGAGCTTCAGTGAATTGAATAAGAAGCAAGTAAGCCAATGGAATGATTTAAAAACATTGTCTGCCGGACTTTCAGAAATGGGCAGCAATTTGAGCAAAATCAGCGAAAACCTGAAAGTAATGGTTTCCTATTCAGATAATATGTCTCCGGCCCTACCGCAACAACAAAAAACGCTGGATAAAATGATTTATGAAGAAAACGGTGACCTTCGCAATTTATTCAGTGAGGTAACAGTAGACGAGAAGTACATGCTTTTCATTGTGAAGCTGGAAGGGAATGTGGATGACTCGGTGAAAAGTGAGATTTCGGGCGCAATGAAAGAATATTTCCATGACAATAAACTGGAAAATATTCATACGATGGTGTCAGGAAAGCCAGTTCTTGACGATGCAATCAGGACATCTATGAAGGACAGCATACAAAAAATGATGAGTCTGTCCGTTCTATTCATGATTCTCGTTTTAACGATCGTTTTTAAGGTTAGATGGAAATTGCTTCCGCTTGTGGTCATGTTGCTAGCGGTTGTCGCAACTGTAGGTTTGATGGGATGGCTGAGCATTCCGATGACCATGGTTTCCATGGCGGTATTCCCGATTTTAATTGGACTGGGCATTGACTATGCCATTCAGTTCCAGAGCCGATATTCTGAAGAAATGGACACAAGGAGTGAATCATAATGGAAAAAGACAGTAAACAGAAAAGTATTTCAAGTTTAAAACAAACCGTCAAACACATGGTGCCTGCTGTCATGACAGCCATTATCGCTACAGGTCTTGGTTTTATGGCATTGTATACCTCTCCGGTTCCCATGATTCAGGATTTCGGAAAAATGCTGACACTTGGGATCGTAATCAGCTTCTTTGTCGGTTTATTCATTTTGATTCCAATTCTATTTACAAGGGACCATTTTTTTACGAGAGAAAGCAAAAAAGGCATAAAGAGTACGCAATCGCCGAAATCAGAAAAATTCCTTGAGGGATTAACAAAAAAAGTAGTTTCTTTTAAATGGCTGGTCATTTTACTCGCCTTATCCACTGCGATTTTGGGTATCTGGGGAGATATGAAGGCAGGAGTAGAGACCGACGTAGAAACCTTTATGCCTCAGGATACACAGGAATTAAAGGATATTCACAAATTAAGAGATATTCTTGGAACAACCGACCAGGTAACGATTATGTACAGGACCGACAATGTACTGGACAAAGAAACAATCAATTGGACAGATCGAATGACTGAATCCATCAGTAAGGAATTTCCTGATGTAGTAGTAGAAACAAAGTCGATTGCAAGTGTCCTAAAACAGACCAACGACGGAAAAATTACTGAAAATACAGAGAAAATTGTCAATGATATGCCCAAGGATCAGGTTAAGCTTCTGGTGAACGAAGGTCGGACAAAAGGGGTGATCACTGTTGGCATAAAACATCTTGAAGCGAGTGAACTGAAAGACTTTATCGGTAATTTGGAATCCTATATTAAAAACGAGGAGCAGAGTGGAATCGAGACGACCGTTACCGGAAAGTCTGTACTAGACGTTGAAATGGTATCTTCGCTGACAACCGGTCGGTATGAAATGACCTTGTTAGGAATAGGGCTTGTCTTCCTTGGACTTTTGGCGATCTACAGACATCTCGTAAAGGCTTTTATCCCACTGCTTCCTATTCTTTTCATTGTTGGGTGGTCTGGAGGTATTATGTATTTGTTTAATATTAGTTATACTCCGCTAACTGCCACACTTGGCGCCTTGATTATCGGCATAGGGACAGAGTTTACAATTTTGATCATGGAGCGTTTTTATGAGGAAAGAAGGAAAGGTTTCTCAGATGTTGAAGCAATATTGATAGCCAATAAAAAAATAGGCAAAGCAGTTTTAGCTTCAGGATTATCTGTTATAGGAGGCTTTAGTGCACTTCTTGTTTCAGACTTCGTTATTTTAAGTAATTTTGGTATGATGACTTTAATAAACGTTTTCTTTTCACTGATCAGCACCATTATTGTCATGCCAGCCATACTGGTCATTCTAGACAGGTTGGTAAAGACTAAAACGAGAGCTGAAAAGGAAGTGCAAACAAAAACGGGGTGAACGTCGTTTGCGAGATAAAACAGACCAAATTATTAAAGCTGCAATACACGTCTTTATCAAAAAAGGGTTTTTGCAATCAACCACCCAGGAAATTGCCAAAGAAGCAAATGTTGCAGAGGTAACTTTGTACCGAAAATTTTCAACTAAACAAAATTTATTCGAGACAGTTATTAAGAAATCATTGGAGAATCACTTTAAAACCAAGATATTTAAACTTGCTGAAGAGGAAACCGGTCGTTTTTTTGAAGAAATTTTAGATGAACGTCTGGTGGTAATATCCAAAAACCATCAATTGATTAAAATGCTTATTTCCGAAAGTTTGCTGGGGAACTTGACAGGGGATCTCAATTTTCCGAGCATGATTTATGATGGTCTGAAGGCTGGAATTCAACTGCATTTTGACAAACAAAACATTGCCGCCGATCCAGGAATCTTCGCACACCAGATCACCGGCATCCTTCTTAGCAATGTTCTATTTGTAAAGGAGACACCATATTACCAATTAACAAAAGAAGAAAAGCGGAAGGTATTGGACCATTATACAAATTCATTAAAGGCCAACTTATAGGGAAGAGTGAAGCGCCGTCTGTTTTTACCACCACGGACGAGGGTTTATCCACTTGTTAGAATGATAAAAAATAATAGTATAATGGATTAATAAGGTTTGTTGTCTATTAAAGCAATATATTGATACGAGGAGTGGAGGAAACGATGGGCGAAAATGTGACCAGGTGGGGCATCTTAGGAACCGGGGGAATAGCAACTGCTTTCGCAAAGGATTTAAGCTTTGTTGAGAATACGGAAAAAACAGCTGTTGGGTCGCGGACCAAAGAAAGTGCTGTGAAGTTTGCGGAAGAGCATGGTGTTTCTCGTGCTTATGGTAGCTACGAAGAATTAGTCCAGGATCCAGATGTTGATGCCATATATATTGCGACGCCGCACCCTTTCCATAAGGAAAATGTATTGGCGTGCCTTCGCGCTGGCAAGGCTGTTCTTTGCGAGAAGCCATTTACGATCAATAGCGGAGAACTAGAAGAAATCATACAGTTTGCCAGGGATAAAAAACTGTTTTTGATGGAAGCAATGTGGACACGCTTCCTGCCTGCGATTAGGAAAGTTAGAGAATGGATTGACAGCGGAAAAATTGGTGAAGTTCTGTTAGTAAAAGCAGATTTGGGTTTCCGTGCACGATGGCAACCCGAATGGAGACTGCTTAATCCAAATCTTGGTGGAGGAGCACTGCTGGATGTAGGGATTTATCCCATCACATTCGCATCGATGATTTTTGGAACCAAGCCTGAAAAGATTTTAAGTACTGCCCACATTGGGGAAACAGGTGTGGATGAACAATTTTCCATCCTAATGTCCTATCCTTCCGGAAAAACAGCCACCCTTAACGGTGCTTTTCGAATGGATTTAACGAACGAAGCTTACATCCATGGAACAGAAGGATATATTCGGATTCCCTCTTTTAACAGTGCCAAATCAGCCTTTTTATATAAGGATGGAAAGGAAATAGCGACTTTTCATGATGACAGACAATCTGCTGGTTATGCGTTTGAGATGGAAGAAGTCGGAAGATGTTTGAATCAAGGGTTGTTAGAAAGCCCTGTTGTTCCGCTGGATGAATCATTAGAAATTATGAAACTAATGGACAAAATTCGCGGACAGTGGGGATTAAAATATCCGTTTGAGTAGGAGACGCACCCTTTTCTGTTTTCGTATGACGAATTTAAGTGGATAGGAACGTACTATTCGCAATTGTGTTGGAAGCAAAAGGTACGTTCCTCTTGCTTCTTAACTTTTCCTCATCCATAATGTCAAGCTGGATATTTCTCAGACATAACTTTTTTCAATTGCTTTCGTGCTCTATGAAGTCTGGTTTTGACCGTTCCTGATTTTAGATTCAGCCTGCTGGCAATTTCGTTTTCTTTTAATCCATATTGAAGTTTAAGCACCAGCACTTGCTGAGACTCCTTCGACAACAGATACAGCAAATGCTGTAGCTGCTCCTTGAACAGAAGCATTTCTACCTCTTTTTCTATCGATTGTTCATAACAATCATCGTTATAAATTTTTTCCATAATACTTTGGTCAGAAGGCAGCCATCTTTTCCGTTTCTCGGCCCGAAGACAATCAATTGCTGTTCTGACAGCAATTGCTGACAGCCAAGAAGCAATTTTCTGTTCATCAACAATGGTATCAACTTTCTTGAATGCTTTTATAAAGGTCTCCTGGACTACATCTTCTGCTAATTGTCTGTCTTTGGTAATTTTATATGCAATTTGAGTGAGCCTTTTACTATGTAATCTATAAAGCTCATCAAAATCTATCTTAGCCATATCGATCCCCCTCGTGCCTAAAGCCCGCATCTGCTTCCATGTCTACAAAATCTCCTTTTTCTACTGATGGTCGTTTTTCCAGCGTCAATTGGAACCGATCAACCCAACCCAACCCAACCCAACCCAGCGTCATAGGACGTTATGCAACCGCTTCTTGTCCTGAAAATACTAATATAGATACATTATATGCCAGCCTTTTCCAAAAAAGATAGAGAGAATATTCTTAAAAAATTCTTAAGAAATATTAAGAAATACTGGGAGGAAAGGAGAATCGTCGCTTTTTAAACATAGGTATCGTATAATTAATACAGAAGAAAGATACGATTCATTAGGAGGCCGAATGATTCATGAATAGGGAACGAACAATGCCGACAAACATATCGTTTAAATCTAATAGGGTTATCATCAATGGGGTGGTTGTGCGGGCAGCGATCTTTGCCAGATTTTTTGTCGCTGAAGTCCAGTCTGAATTAAACGGAAATTATTATCTGATTTTCTACAAAAATGCCCTTATCTATGGGGAGCAATTGGAAAAGGTGCTAAAAGGTTCATTTATTGCGAAAATGCTGAAAGAAGGAATCGTATTAGATGCTCAGCACCCGCTTCTCCCGGTACTTATTCCCAGCAATGCTCTATCGATCCCAGCCAAAAACAAGCTCTTCCAACACCTCGAGCGCAATTATTCTCCCCTTGAAATACCGTGTATTTCTGCGGCACTTGACACGTTTTTCTCACCCGAACAGCTCATCAAGCCAATCGAAACCATTTTCTTCCACCATAGAAGAAACGGCAGTTTTTTCAAGGCTTATCAATCAATCCGTATTTTGACCGACCTATCTCCCTCTTTGAAAAAATTGAATGCTCTCCTCCAATCCCGGGAATACAGCGCCTATTCTAGTTTCTACTCAACTTCTTCTTTATCAGAAATCCAAAAGAAGGACCCTCTGTATGCAGAGTTTCATTGCTTTATGAAGCGGAAAAACACCGAATATTTTCAAATGCTGGAAAAAATACTTAGCAATGAAAACCGCGATGCCGAAAGACTGCTGCTTTGGATGGAAGACAAAGGGAATCATACGCATGAGTCCATTAAAAGCCAAACAGAGCTGGCTTTGAAGTCTATTCCCCTTGAGAACTGGATTCTAGCCTTAACCTATGCAGGAATGAATCCTTATAAATCGCTGCCGGAAGCTAGAATCTTCCTTGAACAATTGCTGAGAGACGAGCAATATGAGAAAGCGGCAATTGCTTTATTTTCATTCATGGACGACCTGCCGGCGGAGTATCATCCGATTCTCAATGAGATATGGAAGCAGGTGGATGCTGAATTTGTGTTCGCTCACTTGAATGAGTTTCTGTTGCTCCATCAGCAGGTGGCTCAGGAAAATGATCCGAGTCAATCTGAACAAAGGGTCCTCCAGCTGACAACTAAGCTAATGGAAGAGCATGACTTAACGGTAGTTTGTGAAAAACT
Organism: Mesobacillus subterraneus; assembly: GCF_000934845.1. Lineage (GTDB taxonomy): Bacteria > Bacillota > Bacilli > Bacillales > Cytobacillaceae > Mesobacillus > Mesobacillus stamsii. Next base: position 9,684 of record NZ_JXIQ01000116.1, on the reverse strand, counting down.
GAAACCGATTCAGAAGCATTTTCCCCATTCCCTCGTCCTTCGAAAAATTAATGAAATGGCTTCTCTTATCGAGAATCCCGACAAAATGATGGAATTGGGCCTTTTCTTTGCAGATTTCAATCAGTATGACCAAGCAATCGAATGTTTTTTTTGGGAGATGGAGCTCAAGCCGGCTGACCCAGCTCCAGTAAGGCAGCTGTACAAAATGTATCAGCGGAAAGGCATGATGGATGAGGCGTCTGCCTATCAGCAGATTTATACACAATTAAGGAGCGAACAGCAATCGGGACTATCATCTTAATAGGATTAACTGAAAAAATCAGCAAAAATAGTTTGACAAATGAATCTTTAGCTGATAATTTTATAATTAATAATTTTCCGAAAACAGGATCGCAATCGAAAAGCGAAAGATGAAAAAATTTGATGACGAGAAGAGTAAGATGAGTGCCCTGATCGACAGAGAGTCGGTAAATGGTGCAAGCCGATGTTCAGAACTGATCCGAAAATCATTCTCCGAGATGCAATGCTGAACTTTTTCAGTAGGTGTTGCCGGTTGGTCCGCCGTTAAAAGGAATGCGTGTAATGATGCGTTGATTGAGTGCCGTTTTTCGTGAACGGAACTAGGGTGGTATCGCGAGTAAAACTCGTCCCTATTTTTGGGGGCGAGATTTTTATTTTTACTGTATTTGTTCAAGAGTGGAAAGATGAAAAATGGGGGGATTTTGTATGCGCAGTGACATGATCAAAAAGGGAGTCGACCGTGCTCCGCACCGAAGTTTGCTTTATGCAACTGGAGTGAAATTAGAGGATCTTGAAAAACCTTTTATTGGCGTTTGCAATTCGTATATCGATATTATTCCGGGCCATGTCCACCTGAGGCAGTTCGCGGATGTTGTCAAAGACGCGATCCGAGAGGCGGGCGGGATTCCGTTTGAGTTCAATACGATTGGCGTGGATGACGGGATTGCAATGGGGCATATTGGCATGAGATATTCTTTGCCAAGCCGGGAGCTGATTGCCGATTCAGCGGAAACCGTGATTAACGCGCACTGGTTCGACGGAGTTTTCTACATTCCGAATTGTGACAAGATTACTCCTGGGATGCTGATGGCGGCTGTACGGACGAATGTTCCGTCTGTATTTGTTTCAGGTGGCCCGATGGAGGCTGGTGTTTCCAGCACAGGTCAACCTTTATCACTGGTGTCCGTATTTGAAGGCGTTGGTGCCTATCAATCAGGAAGAATGTCGGAAGATGAATTGCTGGATATCGAACAGAACGCCTGCCCGACCTGTGGCTCTTGCTCGGGAATGTTTACTGCAAATTCGATGAATTCGCTTATGGAAATGCTCGGAGTCGCACTTCCTGGAAATGGCACGTTGGTTGCGACATCTAAGGAGCGCCATCAATTAATCTATGAGGCGGCCCGGCATTTGGTTGACTTAATTAAAAAAGATATAAAGCCACGAGACATTATCACGAAGGATACGATTGATGATGCCTTTGCGCTCGATATGGCGATGGGAGGCTCAACGAATACAGTTCTCCATACGCTTGCAATTGCAAATGAAGCGGGTATTGATTATGATCTGAGCCGGATTAATGAAGTGGCAAAGCGAATTCCTTATTTATCTAAAATCAGCCCGGCTTCCCATTATTCGATGCAGGATGTACACAATGCCGGCGGTGTCAGCGCAATTATCAAACAGCTTTGTGAAATAGAAGGAGCTGTTCACCCAGATCGAATTACTATCACCGGAAAATCACTTTATGAAAATGTAAAGGATGCCGAGGTATTAAATGGCGACGTAATCCGCAGCAAGGAGACGGCGTATAGCCCTGTCGGCGGGTTATCCGTGTTGTTTGGAAATATCGCACCAGATGGAGGCGTCATCAAGGTAGGGGCTGTTGACCCTTCTATTAAAACTTTTAAAGGAGAGGCGATTGTCTACGAATCTCAGGATGAGGCGCAAGCTGGAATCGAAAATGGGGATGTGCGGGAAGGACATGTAGTTGTCATTCGCTATGAAGGGCCAAAGGGCGGTCCGGGAATGCCGGAAATGCTTGCGCCAACAGCAGCCATTGCTGGAAGGGGACTAGAAAAGAAGGTGGCCTTGATTACGGATGGCAGATTTTCCGGGGCCTCAAGGGGCATTTCCATCGGCCATATTTCTCCGGAAGCGGCTGAGGGAGGGCCAATCGCGTTTGTGGAAAATGGAGATACTATTTTCATTGATTTAGAGAACAGAACCATTTCCCTCGAGGTTCCTGATGCAGAGTTGAATGATCGCAGAGCGCAGTGGAAACAGCCGGAGCCAAAAATCAAAAAAGGATACTTGGCTCGATATTCGAAGCTGGTCACCTCTGCGAGCACGGGTGGTATTCTTAAGATTTAATGAAAATTAAATAGAGGTAGTACCTTTTCTGTCCGTCATCGTCATGATGACGGACTTTTTCCTTGGAACGTTCCAAGCAACTTTTATTGGGATGGATTATGGTAAAATATAAGCAATGATAGCTTTCGAAATGGCGGGTTATGAGATGAATATTTTACTGGCGGAAGATGATTTGAAGCTGGGTGAATTGATCGGCTATATGTTAAAGAAGAAAGCCGGTTATCAGGTTGATTGGGTGAAGGAGGGAGAAGATGCCTATTTTTACAGTACTTCTTCCCATTATGATGTGCTGATTTTGGACTGGATGATGCCGAATGGCACTGGGGTGGAGGTTTGCCGCCGCTTGCGGAAAGAAGGGTATGCAGGGGCGATTTTGATGTTGACGGCGAAGGATTCCGTGGAGGACAGGATCAATGGCCTTGATGCCGGTGCGGATGACTATTTGATCAAGCCATTCGAGATTGACGAACTACTTGCCAGAATTAGGGCACTTACTAGAAGAAACTTTGCTCCGATTGTCGAAGATGAAGTGCACTATCGGGATCTCGTTTTAAGCCGGATCAGCCAAATGCTGAGCGATGGGAACAAAGAAATCCAGCTTAGCCCGCGTGAATTCCAGCTTCTTGATTTACTGCTGCAAAACAGGGGCCAAGTATTGCCTAGGGAGCTAATATTGGAGCGAATTTGGGGTGTGGATGCGGACGTTTCGACGAAAACAATCGATGCGACGGTAAAATTGCTGCGAAAAAAGCTCGACAGTTTTGGAAAGTATGACTTGCTCCAAAGCATTAGAGGGGTAGGATATAAAATTGAAAACTAAACGCCGTGGCAAAGTGCAAAACATCTTTAAGCGAACCCAACGACGCCTGACGAAAGGATTTTTACGCCAATTGATGGTTTTTCTGCTGTTGTTCAGCATCGTCATGTTCGGGATGTTTTATTTGGTGATCATGAAGGATCAGGAGCTGGAAGTGAGAAACCTGGCAAAAGAAGAAGCGGCAAGGGTGGAGGCATACTTGGGAAAGACATACGAAGCGAAAAATGTATTCCCGCAACATGATTTGGAGTTAAGAGGAAGCGGGATTTTTTTTGCTTATCTTATTAGTCCAGACGGCGCATTGCTCGTGGGAAATGAAACCGATCCTCAAGTTCGCCAAAAGCTGCTGTCTGCTCTCAGTGAAGAAAATTTATTTCAGCGGAAAATAACATTCGGTTCTTCCGGTTCCGAAGAAGACGATGATGACGAGGGCCATGAAAGGAGCGAGATTCATAATAAGTCGCTTCGGAAGGACCTTCACCTCATGATTGCAAAGGAAAAGATCTCGTTTGCCGGTCGTGAGGTTGGAAACCTTTATGTTGGCACGGATATTTCCTATGTGTATCAGATGTTTATATTGCTGTTTGGAATCTTGATCGGATTGTTGACTTTCTTTGCGCTCATCGCCTGGTTTTTTAGTAGTAGAATGTCGAAAAAAGCGATGATTCCAATCAGTTCGGCGTTTGAAAGGCAGCGTGAATTTGTTGCAGACGCCTCCCATGAATTAAGGACTCCGCTAAGCGTCATGCTTTCTTCGATAGATGCGATTGAGATGACAATTGATCATAACCAGGATCCTATCGTCCGTAAAATGCTTTTTAATATGAAGGATGAAGTGAAAAGGATGACAGGGCTGGTGAGCGGTCTCTTAACGCTTGCCCGGTCTGACTCAGGAAAAATAGAGCGGAATGATGCTGTCTTTGATTTTTCAGAAATGGCCCAAAAGGCAATGGAAGCAATGAAGCCGATTGCACAAGAAAAGCAGATTCAGCTTCAATTCGATGCACCGGAAACACTGGTTGGCAAAGGGGATGAGCACCGGTTGAAGCAGCTCCTCTATATTTTATTGGATAATGCGTTAAAATACACCCCTAATGGCGGCAAGGTTGAATTGGCATTATCAAGAAAACAGGACGAGCTGAAGATCAAAGTCAGTGACACGGGGGTCGGAATCCGCCCAGAAGAGCAGCCGTTCATCTTCGACCGTTTTTATCGTGCGGACAAAGTGAGATCGAGACAGGAGGGAAGCTATGGGTTAGGACTCTCGATTGCCAAATGGATTGTCGACATTCATCAGGGAACGATTGAGGTAAATAGTGAACTTGGAAAGGGCAGTGTGTTTATCGTAGAGCTACCTTTTTCCAGTAAAAGGTAGTTAATATGCAAAACCAGTGAAAAAAGTATGAGCCTTCGTCAGGTTGATGCTTTTTTTCATTTCCTTTCACCGTATTTTCACCATCCGTGGATATAGTGATATTTATAAAAGGATATAGGGGGAGTTTTTGCATGAAAAAGAATGTGAAATGGTCAGTGATTTCCGTTAGTACGATTACCGCTTTAACGTTTGGCGGTCTAGTGATGAATAATGAAAAGGCTTCAGGCAATGAAAACTCAGTCCCGACAAACAATAATGTACTCCAAGATCAAGTTTCTAACCAAGCGTATGAGGAAAACACCTACAGAAGCAAGGAGGGCGAAGGTTATTACGGAGATCACGATGACGATGAAGGGTATGAAGACGAGGGAGACGATCACTATCAGGAGCAAGGAACTGTGTGGGGGCAAGAACAAGTTGTAATAGCTCCAGATAAAGGGTTCCAGCAGCAGAAAAGCAGTAGCTCGAGGACATCTAGATGATTGAGACAACATTCCGAGCGATGAATAGTACCATTGTGCTTTCGGGAATGAATTTCGAGCCACAGGTCGAGATAAAGAAGAACATCATCGATTTCGAGCAAAAGGTGAGCCGTTTTCTTCCTGATAACCAATTGGCTTTCATTAATCGCAGCCCACTTAATGTTCCGATCTATTTAGAAGCTACATTGGCTGACCTGCTCGATCGGTCGCTTCAGCTCGCTAGAAAGTCGGCTCACTATGTCCACCCATTCCTTGGAAAAGCGATAATGGCGAATGGTTATACGGAGTCATTTCAGGAACACAATCAACCCGTTTTTACAGAAAGCGATGCAGTGCATGTTTCCCGGGAACCGATAAAGAGAATTTCGAAAAGCTGGATCATCAAAAAGGAAAATTTTCTATTTGACTTTGGAGGTTTTGGGAAAGGCTACATCGTTGACAATGGGATAAAACAGCTGAAACAAAAGGGTGTGGATCATTTTCTAATCAATGCCGGAGGAGATTTAAGGGTACTAGGTTCCCATGAAGTTGGGATTGAACATCCGGTTTTAATGGGCGAGGACATGATTAGGTTGACCATCACTGACAAAGCAATTGCCACTTCAGGCAAAAATTATCGAAGATGGACGAAAGGAAGTAAGGAATATCACCATCTCCTTAATGGCCGGACAGGTGAACCTGCTTTTAATGGAGTCCTGCAAGCAAGCGTCATTGCCAATACCGCAATGGAAGCTGAAACAGCCGCGAAGCTTTTGTGTATTCTCCCTTTTGAAAAAGCAAAAGCATTGCTTTACCGGCATTTTCCGCAGATTGCTTACATTGTTTATTTGGAAAATGACCAGATTTCCATCGGCGGAGATTCACAACTTTACAATCGATTGGAGGTAGCAGGATGAATTGGATTTGGATTGCGATCCGCGCAGCAGGATTGACAGGATATTTATTGCTGACCATATCCCTATTGGTGGGTATCTACAGCCATATTCCGCGAAAAAGGGGCTCGTTCCTCACTTTTCATCAAATTATCGGCCAGGTGGCCCTTTTATTTATCGGAATTCATGCATACCTGCTGATCTTTGATATGTATCAGCCTTTTTCTGTTTCAGAACTGCTCATTCCTTTTACCGCATCCTATGAGCCAGTCCTATCAGGATTGGGAACTATTTCTTTTTACTTATTAATCATCGTCGTCTTAACATCTGATTTCATGAAAAAAGTCGGTCAATCAGCTTGGAAAAAAGCACATTATCTCGTTTTTCCACTCTGGTTCGTTTCCGCAATTCACGGACTTTTTCTTGGCACAGATTCCGCATCACTATGGGCTTTGGCTTTATACGGAGGCTCCGTTTTGATGGTCAGCATGGCAACCATTTTTCTCGTATGGAAAAAGCTTAGTAAAAAGCAGAAACAGAGTCCAGTTGTAACGTGAAAGCAGTAAAAACGAAAGGTGTGACCTTTCGTTTTTACGCAAAAATATAGTTCATCACAGATCGCAGAAATTAGGATGTTTTTTCGCTTGTCAGGAAGACGCTTCGCCCCATGGATTTGCAGCGTTTCTTAATGCGAGCGGCTTCTTTGCTTATTTCTTCAATTGAACGGAAGCTAGTGTTGATATTTTGAATAACGGCAATCGATAAGCCGACAAGCGGGATGTTTTCCACGATGCCCATCCGGCTGATGCCGCGGATGTAGCCTTGGGCAAGTTCTTCTGCCGAATAAAATTGATGGGTGTATTGTTCGAACTTATAAATAAGAGTTTGGCAGATTCCCTGGAAATCATGGTGGGGAAGGATAGCGATGAAATCATCGCCGCCGATATGTCCGACGAAAGATTCCAAACTCGTGCTTCTCTGTAACACGGTTTCTTTTAGAGCTGTCGCTGTATATTGGATCACTTCATCGCCTAGCTTAAAGCCGAACGAATCATTAAACGCTTTGAATAGATTGATATCTATGTAAAGAATGGTATATTTTCCAAAGGAAAGCGCTGTCTTGAGCGCGTTTTTGATCTCAAAATTGCCAGGCAATCCGGTCAGCGGATTGGAATAGCGGGCAATGCTGATTTGCTCCTCAGCGAGCTTCATCAGTAAATTGCGGATGCTGGCTATGCCGATCAGACGGTCTTCTTTCGTGACGATAACGTAATCGTAAAGATGTTCCTGAGCACGATCCATGGCTTGAGCGCTTGCTTCTGTGATCGGCACAGCATGATCGACAATGAGCGGGTCCGTGATCATCACTAGATCAATCGTCCTTTTCATAAACAGATCAAATCCGTACTGAATCGATAGTTTTTGGTAAAATTTTGTTTTTGTCACCAATCCGATGGGGCGATCATCGGTACAAACAACGACTCCTTCTACTTCTGGTTTTTCCTTGAAAATGGAATAAATGAGTTCACATTTAGTTGAAGGGGTAACGACAATCACTTGCTCTGCGATCTCACCAATCGTCACTTGCAGCATTTGGGCACCTTCATTTCCTTTTCATCTATGCGAATACAAAAGCTGCGGTCCTGGTCTGCCAAGATAATATCCTTGTCCAAACTGAATACCAGCCTGTTTGGCAATCGCCAATTCTGCTTCTGTTTCTATTCCTTCAAGTGTAACAGCTACCCCTTCGGAAGTGAAGTAGGCAGCAATCCACTCAAGGAAGGTTTGTTTTTTGACCGATTGGCCAAGGTCGATGGCAAAATATCGGTCAAGTTTCACGATATCTGGCTCCAGTTCTAACGCAATTCTTAAAGAAGATTGCCCTTTTCCGAGGTCATCGAGTGCAATTCTAAAGCCCTGTAACTTTAAGCGATTGATCACTTTTTTCAATAGAAGCAATGATTCAACCGACTCTGCTTCATTCAATTCAAAAATAATATTATCAGGGCTCATAGATACCTGACTCATTACATGATCCAATTTTATGAGAAAAGATGGTTCTAAAAGAGTAGACGGAAAGACATTGACGGACAATCGAGATGCGTTCGAGTGTTTCGAATGATACTCGAATGATTGGATGCTCCTGGATATCGAATGGATATCCAAATCGAACAAGCATTTTTCTTCTGCGGCAAGAGCGAATAATTTTTCAGGATTCTCTATTTCTGCATTTCGGATCAGGCTTTCATAGCCAAATACACAATCATCCAGCAGGCTGTAAATAGGCTGATAGGCATGGTAAAAATTAAATAGTTTAGACGTCGATTCTCGGGAAGAGTCAAATAACAAGGCTGTCATCATAAAATACCATCCTAATAGAATTGTTTATAATCCAAATGTACTACTGTTTTATTAATCAATTGTAAGGTTTTCGTAAAATCTCTTTAAACATAGGGAAACGAGGATGATCTATGCTTCTATTTTGACAGGCGTGTGAAGATGATTGGTTGTGGCAATGTGGTGATAATGGCTAAGGACGTCTTCGAAGATCGTTCCCCATTTTTGGGTAAGCGCGTAGTTCCTGGCCTCATAACCCATCTGATTCCTTTTCGTGTCCTTCTTGAGAAGAGTGACAATGGCCTCTGTGAACTCCTGCCGATCATGCGGTTGGCATAGCCGCCCTGTGACCCCATCCTGGATGATACTTTTTACTCCGCCAGAATTTGCCCCAATGACCGGTGTGCCGCTCGCCAATGATTCCAGGACAACGTTTCCAAAGGTTTCCGTAGCAGAAGGAAAGATGAATAGGTCAGATGATGAATAAACTTCGGCAAGTTCCTGCCCTTTTAGGTAACCACAGAACGTCATGTTATCAGGAGCTGCTTGCTCCAGTTCTGCTCGCAAAGGTCCATCCCCAACGATCAGCCAATGAACCTTATCGGCTAGTTCAGATGGCAGGTTCCGGTCGATGTCAAGCAGGAAAGCGACGCTTTTTTCCGGAGCCAGCCGGCCTGCATAGGAAAGGATATACTTTGTTCTTATGGAGTAACGCATTCGGACAGCAAACTTATCGTAAAAAGGATGGAACAATTCGCAGTCGACACCCCGTGGCCAAATTTCCAGATTCTGAAAATCGTGAGCTGTTAGTTGTGACATAGTTTCTTGTGAGGGAACGAAAATTTTCTCGAACGGCCGGTGGAACCAGTTCATATATTTCCAAAGCAGGCCGGATAACAAGGTAAGTTCATAGAATTGCAGATACTGATCGAAATCCGTGTGATAGGAGCCAACCAAGGGGATATTCATTTTTTTAGCAAAGTATACTCCCATCATGCCGAGGTTGAAAGGGGTGGCGATATGAATAAGATCTGGTTCAAACTTTTCCAATTCTCCTTTGATTTTAAAGTAATTTGGAAATGCGATCCGGCACTCAGGATACAGAAAGAACGATGCACTTTTAAATCGGTGAATATGCGCTGGAACATATTCTTCCCTAGGGTTATCAGGTGCGAACACCTTCACCAAATGACCATGCGTCGTTAAATAATCGGTGAATCGTTTCAATGTTCTGGCAACTCCATTGATTTCAGGGTAGAACGTATCGGTGAAAAAGGCGATTTTCATAGAAACGCTCCCTCCATTCTTTGGATTTTTTTATAGAATAAGAAAGTTATAAAATTCACTTTGAGAATTGTCCAGCTCCAGCGCCTAGCCCCTCGAGACGCTTGTCTAGTGTCGCCTCCT
>NZ_JXIQ01000015.1 GCF_000934845.1 Mesobacillus subterraneus | reverse complement strand
CCCGTACAGGGTGCGACGGTTTATAGTAGTGATCAATTGGCATTGTCATCAATTTCAATCCACGCACCCGTACAGGGTGCGACTTCTTTCGTATTCCAAAACTTCAGCAGAATAACTAATTTCAATCCACGCACCCGTACAGGGTGCGACGCATTTCATCTTGACAGGCAAAGGTGACTTCACATTTCAATCCACGCACCCGTACAGGGTGCGACGTCGTAGCCGGCCAGACAGTCGGATGGGTCGAGGGATTTCAATCCACGCACCCGTACAGGGTGCGACAAAGGCATCCTATTCAGTGATGTCGATGTAACAATTTCAATCCACGCACCCGTACAGGGTGCGACAGCGATTTTTGGCCATAGACTCCTAATTTATGGGAGGATTTTGATCAAAAACACACTATTTCCTCCAAAATATTAGAGGACATAAACATATTTTACAAATAACGGGAGAACAAACAGTTATTTTAGGTGCGAATCCCCTTAGCTAATCATGTTCGCTTCCCATTCGCACTTAAAAAATTAATGGACCTTCTACATCCACCGACTCTTTTATACCTAAATGTTCCACTTTATTTTTGTAATTATTGCCTAATTGATAAAACCTAAGACTATCCTTCTCTTTGTCGATAACATTCGCAAGTTCAATTTTTAAAGCTGCGAATTGGGTTGAATCGACAACACATTCAAAAACGGAATTCTGGACTCGTTGTCCATAATTTTGACATATTTTTGAAACTTTTCGTAGTCTCTTTTGACCAGTATTACTAATTGTGCTGACATCATAAGTGATTAGTACTAACAAAATATCCACCTACTTCCATAAAAAAGGTGGGTACTCATCTAAGTCACCCCGTAAAAAACGGGCTAATAATAATGATTGCACATGAGGTACTAATCCCCAGGAGATTTTTTCACCAAGATAGGGATGCGTAATTTTTTCCTGTTTTCTGGATTGCCAAGCTCCTAAAAACCTTTTTCTGGCATCGTCTGTCATTATAACAGCCCCATTCTCTTTTTGATGAAAATCATCTTTACTAACAATTTTTTTATTGATTAATGATAGAACAAACCGATCAGCATAGACACCGCGAAGCTCTTCCATAAGATCTAATGCTAAAGAAGCTCTACCCGGACGGTCTCGATGTAAAAAACCAACATAGGCATCAAGTCCTACACCTTCTAAAGCAGCCGCCATGTCATTTGATAATAAAGTATAAGCAAATGATAGCATGGCGTTCACATTATCAGTAGGTGGCCTACGAGAACGGAATTGAAAAGAGAAATCTTCTTTTTGCTGCAAAATCATTTGATTAAATACTTTGTTATAACTAATGGCTGCTTGTCCTTCAAGGCCTCTTAGCCTTTCTAAATCTTCACAGTTTCTAACTTGAATAATTATCTCCGACAACTGTTTTGAAACCTCTTTGAATTGGGACACATCTACTCGCAACGGATAGTCTCTCGTTATTCTTTCAAGAATCCATTTATGATTGAAAATTTTCCCAACAATAAAATTTCGCGCCACTTTAGCAGAAACTACTTCATCATCAGATATTCGGTATTGTTTCTTTCTTAATACAACATTTCCTCTACTTTTCCCTATGACTCTTGCAAGAAATCTGCCGTTCATCGTAAAAAAAACGATAGAAATGTTTTTCTCAGCACAGTAACCCATTAATGCCGGACTAGCGCCAGTATATCCAAAAGAGTTGATTGCCTCTAAATTGTGAAGAGGAAGCCTGCCTAACTGTTCTTTTTCTTTAAGAAGAACAATATTATCCCCATCTAATGATAAGTAAACGTCTGGTTGTGTTATAAATAACGTGTTTAATAATTTTTTCATTCATTGATCTTCCCATCAATAAAACTTTTCACAGACTGTTTATTCATTAACTTCGGTAAACAAATATTTTGAAGGGAACAATTTTTACAAAATGAACCTGTTTTCACTTTCGGCGTATGCCTTCGATCATAATATTCATGCATTTCTGCAACGATTGTCTTTACTTTCAATTTGTATTCTTCCGTTAATGGCACTTCGACTCTGTGTTTAATTTCATTATAAAACATATAGCCCAGATTAACCTCACAACAGAGCATTTCCTCAATACAAATCGCTTGTGCCGTTAACTGCAAGACATCTGAATCGTCCAATTTGGGTTTCCCACGTTTGTACTCAATAGGAAACGCGGTATATTTTCCTTCTGAACCGCTAATTTCAACGCCTTTTTCATCTCGAATAAATTCAACAACATCGCAAACTCCAGTTATCTTTAGCTCGTTCGACCTAACTGGCATCGCTCGAACAATAAGTTTATCCCCGCGTTTTTCTCGAATAAATGGCTGATCCGCTTTTTGATGAAGATGTTGTCCTTCTACCGTCCGAACATTTTCTTCCCACTGCTGCTCTATATGGATTAGCGCCCATTGTCGTTTGCAAAATTGAAAATGTTGAATTCCTGACAGCATCAAATAATCATTTTCTTCATCATAAACCATCGATGATCTCAGCTTCTAAACCTTCCAAATGCTCAACTGCGATAGAGTAATCATCAAAAGATCTCGGCTCGTCCATTTTAGATTCAATTTTTATAGAACGATGAACTTTTGCTGACGAATATTGACCAAGCTTTGAATTATGTTCCCACCAAATTAGCTTGTGTACTTCCATACTTCCATCCGGTCTTGCAGCAGATGTATCATTTTCAAAAAGAGTAACAAGAGCTTGTTTGATTTTTTCTGCATCTTCATTTGTAAAACCCGTTTTTTCAGCAAGCTGTGTGTTAATACTGCCGTAAAAAACATATAACCCAAAATCCACCCGATGCTTCATACCCATTGTATCTGATCCTTTTTCTTTTCCAGGTTCTGAATTGACACTTTTCGTTATCTGCATACTAGTAATATCAATCGGATCAATACTGGTTGCGGTATGGATAGAAACCGGCCCCCTTACACCTACTGAAACCGCACTTCCACTACCAGAAGCTTTAAAAGCAAAAACCTGTCCAAAACTTCTTACATCAATCCATTCATTGCAAGCAATTTTTGCAAATTCATCATTGGTAGAAGTTTTTGATTTTAACAGTTTCAATAACTCCGGGTTTGATTCAGCTCTTTCTCTTAAGCTTTTAAAATCATCTACACACCGGTCATTTGATTGTACAAAAATAGATTCTCCCATGTCTTGCAAACGATTTCTAATTTTTCGTTTTATGGCAACATCTGAAATTTCACCATGGCCGTCATAATTTTGCCGTGGACGGTTACCATTAAGCGGATCTCCATTTGGATTTGCTTTTGTTACAGACAAAACTACAGAAAAATCAACTTTGTGATCTAAAATTGTCATTTTTTCATTCTCCTTTTTATTTTTCTATATTTTCTTTTTTCTGATACAACTCATGCCGTTGACTATAAAACCCTAATAAATATTTTCCTGATAATGGTTTATTATTAAAATCTGCATAATCAATTTGGGAAGCTACCTCATCTATAAGGCTGGATAAATATCGAGATTTTGTACCTAGTCTTGCTTGATATGGCTGCAGACTTTCTTGAATTGTTTTCCATGTTCTTGCAGGACTTTTTGAAAAAGAGTTCATATATCGAATTGCATTGCTTGAACGGTTTTCATCAGGCCCTAAAGCTCTTCTTTCTAGTACATCTGCAATCGCTAACAACCTACCAAATAAATAATCCCGTTCCTTATTTTCCTTGTCCAATGTCACATTGTACCCCTCCATTTTATTAATCAATGCACAAGTAATACTTAACGTTTTTTCCCACTCCCATTTCTCCATTGATACAGGATTGGAGGACCGATTCATTGCGTTTTTAACAATGTCTAATGGAATAACTTTATTATCAATAATGCAGGGTAGCAGTCGCTCCATTAATCCTTTCACAATCTTCTCGTTAGCTTTTGGTCCGTATGCTGCAAACGCAATGTCTTTTGTTGCCGGTGCTCCAAAAAAATGGACGTATTCACCATTGTCATTTTTACGGTAGCGATGAATCCAAGCACAAGTAGAATGCCAGTTTTTCAGCCTCTCTAAATAAAGCTCTTTGTGTAAATTACGGTAGTATAATACAGCTAATCGACCTGTAGTGGCAGAATCAAGTAATAAAACATTAACCTCTGATTTTAGCGTTAAATTATTTTTGTGCCCATCGAAAGCTTTCGCGATTTCTCTGGCAAACTCTTGATTTGTATGAGATATCTTTTCTCTTTCTATTGGCACAGGATCAATTGAAAAAGTATCTTCGGTGACATTAGGAATAGAAAGATCATCATTGCCCCAAACAAGAAATACCCGCTGATCAATCACTTTCCCTTGGCGATTAATCAACCATTTTAACGCATTATGTGCTTTTTGAGACACTTCATAACTGATACTTGCCACTTCAGAACTTTTATTAAAGCGCCCCCTAAATGTGAAACCGCTTGTATCGTTAGCTGAAATTAGCTTTGCTTTATCACCCGAATTACGTATTTTATTGGCGTGTTTATCCGTGCTAGGCAAAAAATTTCCTGTTATATAACAAAGATCTTTATCCCCTAATAAATCTTGATAAAAACGAATGAACGAATTATACATTTCTTGATCCTTCCAAACTTCTGTTAAAAGTTTTTTAGAAGAATAAACAGTAAATCGAATAAAAGCACTTTCCTGCCCACCAGTTACAACGGAAAAAATAGCTGGCTTTTCTGCGTAGGTGGACTCATACTTTTTATCCCATGTTTCGATTAAATAGCCACTGCCATCGAGAAATAATATCTTCGAATCAACTAAATCTTTAATTAAAGTTCTTTTTGATACATAGTTATAAATACTTTTCACTTTTGATACTGCATACGGCGATTCTGCCCATTCTTTTAATTGTGCGATATAGTATGTAAAGGGTTCCTCTTTTTTTATTTTGCCACCGTATGCAACAAAATCACCTGCCACATAACTTAACTTATCATGAAGTGGATAAGGAGCAATTTTTGATCCTGCTCGATTTGCGGATCCTTCAGTGCATGGAATTAATGTGTTCATTTCATTTTTATCTAGTATCCTTGCGGAATGAAAAGTTCCATCTTCTGTGATCGTTACCTCAATATGTGCATTTTGTGTTGTATGAGAAATTGGCAAAAGTGTAAATTCTCGATCATTCGATTTCTTTTCAACTACTCCTACTCGATCAAAATTTGATTCGTACGTTTCATATAAGTTTAATAACCAACTCATTTATTCCCTCCCTCCTCTAATTGACTCAAAAGCTCGTCTGCTGATTGGATAGTTGTGAAATTCTTTGGATGCATTTCTGTAATTTTTCTTATTAAAGTGCATTGGTCTGGATGTGGAAACTTGATAATTCCCTCTTTCATCACCGGATTCCACAGTCGAACTTCCATTTCATTTCTTCCCGTTTCATCAGGGTAGTTAATCCCATGTATCATCGTTCCATAATGGATTTCTCCTTGGTCATAGAAACCTTCCCCCTCGCCAAAAACACAAGGTTCTACATATGCTTGACATTCCCTTGTTCCTAAGAAAACATCTCTTCTCCCTCCAGCTCGGAGAGATCGTTTCAGGATATTAAAATGTTTGTTTTCGTTTCGATCAAATGCCATGTCTGGTCGATATGGATTAAAGATAAAATGTGCGCGTACTTGATAACGAACATCCTTTAGGTAAGTATAATTTGCTAGTGTATTTCCTCCCCCATATTCAATGGGACGAATACCTTTAGATTCCATTTGGATCGGATTCATTATCCTTACTTCATCCACAACCATCAGTAACGTAGGCTTCCAATAAATTGATTCTACAATTCCTTTAAGTGCCTGGTAAGTCGGGATTTGATAGGATAGTTTTTCTCCCCCCATCTTTGTTAAAGGATCTGTGAATAAGGCATATTTTCCATAGACTTCGAATTCAATCATATTTCTCATCATTTCACCTCCAAAAATTCTAAATATTTTTTATAATTAAACAATACTCCTCTTTGAGAAAAATTTAAATGATATATTATATGAACTTTTTGTAAACTTTCTTTAATATGATATAATTAAGTTGTCGCTTTCTTCTTAGCGCGGATTGAAATATATAGTATATTATTTGTTAAAGCCTATCTATAGATAGGATTTTCAAATATATTCCAAAGGTAACTGACTATCGTTTTCTAAATTAAGTCCAAATTCTCTGTCATAAGCTCCTGCTTTTAACACAAAAATTTTCCCATCCAAATAACTCACTAATCCATCATTTTTAGATAGTTGGTCCAGTTCATATTTAAAAAGATTGATTGTATAATGCTGGGCTTTGCGTAGTAATCGAGTAAGATCATCAATGGAACCATCACTGTTTAGATTTGCGATGATCTCTTTGCCATCTTCAAAAGGTACAATCACAGATGTTGTCAAATCTTCAATAACTTGAAAATGCTCTGCTGCCGTTTTATAGCTGTTGACAAGAAATAACGGAGGAACGCCTCCATTCCTCGCCTTGTAAGCTTGATAAAATCCGCTTTTATTTTTATTAGCCGTCAATAATTCGGTCATCGTTTTATTCAAACCAGGAATAAAATAATTTAAGTCGGATGAAAACTTAGTGTAAAATTCTTTAAAATACCTTTCCATTGCGAGCTTTGATAGAATATGTCCGCCATGATTTGAAGCATCTTGGTTTAGATCGACTAAAATTTTTTTTGATATCTGTTTGCCCACGCTAATTTCCTTTAAATGTTTTAAGTTTTCCTCCTCATGATCAATAACATAAACATTTTGAATATCTTTTTCTCCATGTCGATTGCATCGTCCAGCAGCTTGGGCAATAGAATCCAATCCAGCTAAGGAGCGAATGACACATTCAAAACTCACATCGACTCCAGCTTCAATTAGCTGGGTACTGATACAAATGATTTTATTCTTGGAAAGAAGGTCATCTTTAACTTTAATTAATATATTATTTCGATGTGCTGCACACATGGAAGTACTTAAATGATAAGCAGAAGCCTGGATATTCCTTTCCTTTAAAATTGTGTATAAGTTTTTAACGACAGTCTTTGTATTTAATATAATTAAAACACTTTGGACGTCTTCCATTTTAGCCTCAATAAAATCTGCTAATTTTTCATTAGTAAAGGTTTGATTTGTTGCCAAGTCGATAATCTCTACTCGCCTAAAAGCTTCAATTACTTGATCAAGATGACCAATAATCTCAGCATCCGGATTTATTTCTAACTTATTTTCCACAAAATCCAACGCTGGTTGAGTTGCAGTACATAAAACAATACTAGACTGTGCATATGTTTTTAAAAAATTCAAAGCCTGATTAAATAAAGAAACACAGGATATTGGAACTTTCTGTACCTCGTCAAAAATAATTACCGATTCAGCTAAATTGTGTAACCTCCTTATGTTTCTGCTTCCTTTTGCATAAAAAACATTCAAAAATTGAACCATCGTAGTAAAAATAATGGGAGAATCCCAATTATCTTTTGCGATTTTTAATTTTTGCTGAACACTCATAAACCCGTCTTGCAATTCATCGTTCTCATTTTCGTTTTCAATTATATTGGAATGATGTTCCAATATATTTCCTGAATCATGTAAAATATCTCGAACTTCTTGCGCATTTTGTTCAATAATAGTGGTGTAGGGAACAATGTAAATAATCCTTTTTTTATTGAAAAGTTTGGCGTGTTTTAGTGCATAACGTAAACTTGCTAATGTTTTTCCCCCGCCTGTTGGTATTGATAATGTATAAATCCCTGATGGTTTCTCCGCAAATACATCACATTGGTCTGACATCTCAGTTCTTAAAACATTAATAGGGTGATCAGCGTTAGAGTCGTTTTTGAACGTATTGATTTTATTGATAACTTTCTCGTAATACACAGAAAATAGTTTTTCATGATCAATGGTTTTTTCATTGGTTCGATTTCCCTCAAATTGTCTCGTATTCGTACGGTCTGCATCAATCAACGAACTAAAAATAAATTTTGTTAAAAACATTAATTGTTTTTCAGTGTTTTCCGAACTTTCTTTTGCCAAAAACGCTTCTAATTCAATTGCTGCTTTATTCACAAAATGATGAAAATCTTGCTCACTGATAACGTTTTCAAAAAATAGTTTCTTTGTTATTTCAAAGTCTTTTAAATCCTTATCGCGTACTCTACTTAAATAATTAGATTCCAATTCCGGATTCAAAAAATCTTGCAAATACGAGTGATGCGACAGGATGGCATTACCGACAATCTCAGCAACAACTCCCTTATATCTTGAAATATTATCTTTGTGAAACAATTCGTATAATAATTTCCCTCCTGCCGTTGAGTGGTCAACGCTTCCACGTTTAGGAGGTGCTGCAGGATTATTAACTGCTTGTAATATGTATTCTCTAAATTCATTCGAGTATTTACCAAGGTCATGCAGCATTCCAGCTAAACCAGTTAAATGCTTTACCCCTAGCTTTTCTCCATATGTTTCTGCTAACTCTTTAGCTGCCAACAAATGTTCTTCAACAGTTTGAATCGTTTTGTCACTTTCACGAATGTGAGCGATAAAATTCATATAATCCCTCCGTTAGAAAATGAAAAAAGCAGAGGTCACCCTTGGTCTAAGTGTGTTCCTTCTGCTTCACATGAGGTAAGTTCGAAAACTCCAAAATTTTACTCTAATTTTATTTTGAGTTTTCTGTCTGATTTTGTCAATCATTATCATAAAACTTTTGGAATAAATTTCGACATTTTCCTTCTATTTCCGTATAAGCAAATAAATTCGCGATTGATTGCCCCCTTAAACCAATAAAAAAGAGGACAGTCAATTAGAACTGTCCCCTGCTTGCAAGGCTATTTTAACTCTTCAATGGAATTAATTTCTACATATTTTGGAACGACTAAGCCATTTTTTGTTCCTTTTAGATTGAGTCCGAGATCGACGAAATCGTTCTTGTAGGTATTAAAATATTCTTCATGGGTACTTGGCAGCCAAGCTCCAACGAGTGCATCGGAACTGCCGTTCGCAACACCGGCATACATCGGACCAACTTCAACCTGGCTGAGGGAGACATCGTAGCCATACTGTTCAAGAACCTTGCCGATGACGTTCGTACTGGCGATTTCTGTATCCCAAGCCACATAGACAAGGTTCATTTTTTTGCCATTTCCCTTGTCGGCACCATTTGTCCATTTAGATACTTTCTCTTGATTTTCAGCAATCCATTTTTCAGCAGCTTCACTTGGAGACATTCCTTCTTCGATATAGACCATCACTGCTTCCATATCGCCCGTCTCCCAGGAAAATTGATCAAGGATTTTATAAGCACCTGGAGCATCTTGTTCAAGGCCTTTCCTGACGATAGTATGGATTTCTTCGGCCCCGCCAAATACACCTTTCGGGTCATCAAGATACTTTAGATCAAACTTTGAAAACATCCAATGAGGTGACCAGCCGGTGATGATGATTGGCTGCTTGTTTTCATAAGCTTTCTTTAATTCTGCAATCATCGCTGCTGAAGATCCTTCTACAAGCTTCCAATTATCCAGTCCATATTCCGTTATCGAGCTGTTCGCCTGTTTCATGATTCCTGCTCCAGGTTCAATCCCGATTATTTCATAATTGGTTTGTCCACCGATTGCCTTTGGATCTCCCGGTAAATCCTTTTCAGTGGCAAGGCCTTGTACAACAAGGGTTCCAACGATAAGTGCGACGATAATAGAAAAAACATACTTCCCTTTAATGATATGGCCGTATGCCGGCTTGCGCAGATTTTGCGTCAGGCGATCGAGGATGATTGCAATAAAGACAATCGATATCCCTGCTTCAAACCCTTGACCAACGTTTATTTGGCTGACGGCCCGGTAAACATCTGCACCAAGACCAGGTGCTCCAACTAACGACGCCGTAACGACCATCGACAAAGCGAGCATGATGCTCTGGTTAACCCCAGCTAAAATGGTTGGAGTGGCCAATGGCATTTGGACTTTGAACAATTTTTGGTTGCTTGTCGAACCAAAGGCATCCGACGCCTCAATCAGATCATTAGGAACTTCGCGAATCCCAAGATTGGTCATGCGGATGGTTGGAGCAATTGCGAAAATAAACGAAGCAATAATCCCCGGCACAACTCCGATTCCAAAAAACAGAATGGAGGGAATCAAATATACGAATGCAGGCATTGTTTGCATGAAGTCCAGAATCGGCATAACAATTCTTTGCACTGTTTTATTTTGAGCACTCCAAATTCCTAATGGGATCCCAATTAGGATTGTCAGAAATCCCGACACCAGAACAATCGCCAGTGTTTGTAACGCTGATTCCCAGTATCCCAAATTATTTATCAATAACAAGCTGACAAACGTAAAGATTCCCAATTGCCATCTGCTTGTATAGGCCAACAATAAGGCAAGAACGATGATGAAAACAATCGGGGGTCCTGCGCCTACTACATTAACGATAAGGTTCAATAACCCATCGATTGTCGCAGTAATAAAGGAAAATAAACCAGCAAATGCTATAGTAATCCATTCCACAAAGGAATCGATCCAACTTCCAAGAGGGATTTTGGGTAAATTCATGTCAAGTCTCCCTCCATTTCGTTCAGTGAATCTTTATTGCCGGCTAGAGCACCTATGACTGCACCTCTGATGATGATTCCTTTCATTCTTTTTTCTTCATCAATTACAGAGATTGGAAAACTTGATGTTGCCATCGTATCCATAAGATCGGCCAATAATGTATCCTCCGTAACCGTTGGAATTTCAGTTGTCATTACGGCAGAAATTGATAGGTTCTGGTCGATGGCCTGCCGGGCTTGCTCTGCGGTCAAAGCCCCAAGCAGTTTTCGATGGCGGTCGACAACAAATATGCTGGAATACCCTTGGTTCCGCATAATTTCAAGAGCAACCCGCGGACCTCTGTCAACACTGATTCTTTCCGCCCGTTTCATAACATGTGAAGCTGTTAAAACTTTGGATAAATCAACATCCTCAACGAATTTTTCGACAAATTCATTAGCAGGCTGCATCATAATTTGTTCTGGTGTTCCAAGCTGAATGATGCTCCCGTCCTTCATCAATGCAATTCGATCCCCGATCCGCAATGCCTCATCCAAGTCATGTGTAATGAAAATAATGGTTTTCTTGTATTGTTCTTGAATTTCAATCAATTCATCCTGCATGTCTTTTCGGATTAAAGGGTCAAGAGCGCTAAAGGCTTCATCCATTAAGATGATATCGGTATCACTGGCAAGCGCCCGTGCAAGACCAACCCTCTGCTGCATGCCGCCGCTCAGCTGGGATGGAAGCTGGTTTTCATAGCCTTTTAAGCCTACACTCTCCAAAGCTTTCATCGCTTTTTCTCGCCGTTCTTCCACGGGTACTTTCTTGATTTCTAGACCATACTCTGCATTCTCCCGAATCGTTTTATGTGGGAACAAGGCGAAATTTTGAAAAACCATGCTCATTTTCTTCTGTCTGATTTCCCTTAATCGAGCACTGTTCATCTTGACGATATCTTCATTGTTAATAAAAATCTCCCCGATCGTCGGATCAATAAGCCTGTTGAACATTCGGATTAAGGTAGATTTCCCACTTCCAGATAAACCCATAATCACAAAAATTTCTCCAGGGTATATTTCGAAGTTGACATTATTAACGCCAACTGTCTGTCCTGTCTGTTTCAAAATTTCCTTTTTCGATTTTCCTTGCTTCAATAGATCAATTGATGCTTTAGGAGATTTCCCAAAAATCTTGGAAACATTCCTCACTTCTACTATCGGATTCATCCAGTCACTTCTTTCTTGTAAAATTGTCCATACAAATAGGTTTACCATTAATTGAATTTTATTGCCAGGAAGTTTAGAAAAGGCAAATAAAGGGGGAACCACCAAGTGACATCCTTGATAATTCAATAAAAGAGCCTCTTAGAGAGAGACAAAATGGTAAGGGAAACCAGCACGAAAACTGACTTTTTGATATAATAAGGGGTTATCAAATCAATCAAAAAGGCGTGTTTTCATGAGGGTCACATAAAAGGATCGAAATACGCATTGTTACTATTATACAAAAGATGTTGAAGAAACTCAAATTTTGATCCTTTTTTCATAGTAGAGGGTAAAAAGCAACATTGGTTCTCTGAGATAGTATTTTTTTTCAGGTATTATTTGTGAGTTTCTCTACTTATCATAGAAACTGTCATATACTATAATTATTGTCATGAAAAAGGGGGGGAATCGATGAACAGGCGAAAGGGAATCTTCCTCGTCATAACGGGAGCGATATTTTGGGGGATCGGCGGAACAGTGGCAAAAAAGCTGTTTGACGAATATCAGATTGATGTAAATTGGTTGGTTACAACCCGACTGCTGATAGCGGGCTTTTTACTACTGGCAATTCAATTTTTTAGAGCGGACCGTTCCCAAATATTTGATGTCTGGAAAAATCGCCAGACTGCCTTCCATTTTATCATCTTCGGTTTAGTTGGTATGTTATCCGTTCAATACACCTATATGGCCTCCATTGAACATGGAAACGCTGCTGTAGCGACACTCTTACAGTATCTGGCGCCAGTTATGATCATTGTATACTTACTTCTTCGCAAACTGACAGTTTTCACACGAACAGACATGTGGACAGTCACTCTGGCGCTTTTGGGAAGCTTTTTTTTATTGACGAACGGGTCCGTTTCACAATTATCAGTGCCTGCAACTGCTATTGTTTGGGGTGTTTTATCTGGAATAGCACTAGCATTTTATACTCTTTATGCCGTTCCGTTACTGAAACAATACGATTCGCTTGTAGTTGTCGGATGGGCTATGATCATCGGTGGTTTTGCATTAGGCTTCATCCATCCACCGTGGCAAATAGACATTGAAACACTAGATTTGGAAGCTTATCTTTATTTAATCTTCGTCATCCTATTCGGTACAATGGTTGCATTTTGGTTCTATATCGAAAGCCTGCAAAGCCTGCAGCCGAAAGAATCAAGCCTCTTAGGCAGCATGGAACCACTAGCCGCCGTACTGACGACAGTCTTTTGGTTAAAAGAACCATTTGGAATTTTTCAATGGCTAGGGGTCCTTTGTATCATCGGAATGATATTTTTATTAGCTATAAATAAGGGGTCCACCTCTCAAGATCCGCCTACAATAAACGAAAAACCTCTTATAACAGAAAGTTAGTCCTATTATATGGGCGGTATTAAAGGAAAAATACAAAGTCTATCAACATTATTTGCAAGCTTTTTTGTTAAAAGCTGTCCGAAGTTGCTCTAGTTCGGACAGCTTTTCCCCTTTTTCCGACAAAACCAGTCCGAAGTTGCCCTCAGTTCGGACTACTTTTCGTCTTTTCCCTCAAAACCAGTCCGAAGTTGGCTTTAGTTCGGACTACTTTTCCCCTTTTCCCACAAAAACTGTCCGAAGTTGGCTCTAGTTCGGACAGCTTTTCGCTTTTTCCGACAAAACCAGTCCGAAGTTGGCTCTAGTTCGGACGATTTCGACAGCAAAGCTTATTCCCTGTATTTCTTTATATCACCGATCAGCAAATCCACCAACGCTTCCTGATAGCCCGCTTTTTTCTTTTCCGTTAATAGAGGAATCATTTCCTTCCAAATTTGCGGATCAACACTTGCTAGTTTTGAAATACGTTCGGTAACATCCTCTTCTGAAATACTTTTTTCATAATCCGTAGCGTCCATTCTCCACAATACAAGCTGGTTTTGGTATCTTTTTTTTAAACGGTCGGCAATCAGTATACCTTCAGGATCAAGGTCACCGGAATAAAACAACGTACAATTGACCGCGGTCAATTTATCGAGAAGCCTCCAGCCTGCTGCACGCAGCTGTCCATGTGTGCATACTACGGGAGCGTAGGGTACTGCATCCATTATCGTCGAGGCAACACTGGAATTTTCGACAATCCAAACGGCGCTGCCGGAAGCAGGTTGGATTTTTTCCAGCTTTCCGAGTTCTTTCATTGGGACATTTAACACTGTTTCTGTTTGGACAGCTGCCTCCCAGACAGGATGAACCCCCTTCTGTGTCCATGCCACGAATCCGTTTACCGTTACAAAATTCCAAAGATCATCCCTTAGTAAGCCAAAGTCTGCAAGCAAATCATTGATTTCTTCCGTGCTTTTTGGAAAGGGAAATTCCGGATCGGCTATTTTCTTATAGACCGAAAGTGTATGAATCAGTAATCTGCCGCCAATATTAGCGATATCAAAATAATGAGGATTGCCTGTTGACCTCTGTGAAAAGAACGGCAGCCTTTCGAATTTTCCCTCACCAGGCAATGACTGAAACGCAAAGAATACTTTTTTCATTGTTTCAGCAAGCTGCTGTTCATTTTGATGAAAAAGAGACCAAATCCATCTTGAATCGGAACTTCTTGATCCGAGCCATGAAATCCACCAATCTGCATTAGGCATAACCTCTTTTAAAGAATCCAAAAAATCATTCTCCCGCCCCCGGATTTTTTCAGCTGCTTCTTTTTTAGACAACAGTGGCTCTTCAAATATTGCTTCTAGCAGATCAATGAGCTTAACATCAGAATACCCGGTGTTCGCTAATTCATTTTCAAATTGGGCAAGACCAATCCTGCCTTTTTCATGAAGGACGGCAGCTGATAGGCCAAGGAAACCGGCGATCGATTCGATCTCCGGTTCCTCAAATCCTTTCAAGCTAACGAATCCACCACTTCGGCCTAATGATCGGTATTTGTCACGAAACAAGCTGAACAGCTTCATAAATCCCGGTTCTTCCTTAAAAACGCGAAATCTGCTATTCATTTATCATCATTTCCTCAATAGATTCCTCAAAGACTAGTGACTTTTGTTTTCCGTCCCATTGATAGCGGATGACCGTGACATAATCAGCATTTTTCGGCCGTACCAATTCGCAAATTGCCAGGCTGGAAATGGTGTCATAATCCCCCCATAACGCTTGAGAATTCATGATGTAATTGAAACCAAGCTGTTCGACGACCTCGAACATGTCACGGATATTATTCTCATCCACACCAGCAAATGCTTCATCAAGTGAGATGATGAAAGGAGCCATATCGCCTGCTTCCTTGTATCGGGAGTAAGCCGCGGTAAATAACGGAATGTACATTGCCATCGCTTTTTCACCGCCACTGAACTTGAAGAAAGCATTATTTGACAGCTCACGCTTTGGTTCATTCACTCGGCTAAACGAGAGCACAAATGTGAACCATTTTCGGTAGTCGAGTACTTCTTTTAAAACTTGATGCAGCGTGGAACCTTCATTTCTGAGCTGGATCAATTCCTTGGCTTTGCCGATTCGTGATTGGAAGTGTTTCGTAATTCTTTGGAGATCTTCTTCATTCAAAAACTTGCTGTTCCGCTGTAAAAGTTGTACCAAATCCTTTGTATCCAATTCCTGTTCAGATTCAGCCGTCAGGGGCTTCCATGCAATGGAAAAGATCAGTCCGGAAGAATTATCACGATCTGCCATGATTTTATCCATTTCCTTCACCCATTGCTGTGCGCGTTGAATCCGATTTCTTAAAATAATGCCGACACTGTTTAAAATGATATCCTCATACAATTTGCGATCCTGTTCATCCAGCCAGCCCTGCTGTTCCTCCAGCTCCTTTTTCAGCTCAGCAGAAACATAATAAGGACTGACACGCTGGCCGCGGTATTCCATTTGAATCAGACGTCGGCCTTTTAGCTGCTGCCACTCATTGATGAATGGCTCATACTTATCGGCCTGTGGTTCAGCAAACCACAGCGGCATTTCAGCATCTTCGGTATATTCAAACATTCTGTATTCCGTTAAGTGTACTTGCTCGTTAATAAATACCTTCGTAAGCAATTCGGATAATTTAGATCGCTCATGCTTTTCCAAAATATTTCCGAATTCCGCTGTTTCATCAAACGGAAAGAAGTTTCTTCTTTTTTCTTCTTCGACCATTTTGCCCCATTCTTCACTCATCTGCTTCCAAAAGAATAAATCTTTTTGGCTGTCTGCGAGCTTTTCCTCGTTGCGTTCTAGGTCTGACTCTTTTTGAGGCAAAGCACTCCGCACTCGGTCGATTGCTTCTTCCGTTTCATTCAATACCCTCTGGACTTCACGTATCCTGTTTCTTACTTCATCGATCCCCTTCAATTGCAGCTGCAGGTCGATCGATTCCATTAGCGCTAGTATCTTTTCACGCTGGCTTTCCTTTCGGCCCCGTTCTCCATTTAACACATCAAGATCTTCTTCCAACTCGGCAATCCGTTGGACATTCGTTTGCAAATGTTTTTTGGCTGCGAATACCTTAACATCATTATTTTTTAATTCATGTAAAAAATCGATATAGCTTTGTGCTGAAGTAAGTGCATCACCTAGATCTTCCAATGTCATGGAAATATTTAACTGCATGCCCTTATCCCGTATCGTGCGCTTCACTTCTGTGTACTTGTCATACACAAGCTTCCATTCTTCATCAATCCGGCTCAGCATGATTCTTTCATTCTTTAATTGATGCTGCTTATTTAAGATTTGCTCATGGAGATCCATCAAAACCGCATCTTCTGGCATTTCTCGCTTCCACATTTCAATCGAAACTAGTTCCGACCCGAGGATTGCTAGCTCTTGCTTTAAGTCCGCAAGTTCCTCATTCAACTCCTGAATCGTTTCCATCCACTGTTGGATAAGCTCCCGCTGATGCCGTTTCCTCGATGTCCTGCCGATATATTTTGAAGGCCCCTCAATCGGAGCGTGCCCTACTAAACAGCCAATGGAGTAGGTTCCGTCAGCATCAATATGGAAGCCAGACCCATCAGCTTGCAGGGGAATGGAACGCAGCACCTGGTCAACAAACTCTGGTGTTAAGGAACTATCATCCTCCAGGTCAGGAACCAAGTAGTCTGCTAGCGTATAGCCCATTAATCGCGGTTCAGGCATCAAAATAGCATCTTCCCTTGGAGAAACTGGTTCATCCGTAAGCAGACTGTCTAAAATCCCTGTTCTCATTAATGCAGCCTCAAGCCGTTCTTTTTCCTGTTCCGTTACATGCTCCTGGAATTCAATTGCGCTATAAAACGGAAGGAAACGAACTCCTTCCTCGCTAAGTTTGCCACGTTGTTCCATCGTTCCTGAAGATCTTGCGGGTTCGACCATCTTTTGGGTCTTAATCCGGATAAGTTCTGCCTCTGCCTCGGTTATCGCTTTTTCTTTTTGCTCGATCCTGTCCTTTGTCAGTGCTTCATCCTTCCTCACCTCTGCTTCATAAGCTTGGATGGCAGTAAAAAGTTGGGACCGAACAACTTCAAAGCGGTTGTTATCATATAACCCTTGAAGTGCACGAGCAATTTCTTGACGCAGCTCATTTGGATAAGATAGTTTAGGGTGATTTTCGATCCAAAGAAACACATCATTTTCGAGCTTTTGATGCTCTTCTTCAAACCAGTTTTGGTAATGGTCAAGGTCCTTTTGCAGGCTGTCCAATTCCTTCTTCTTTTCCGATGAATTCCTTTGCAGCCGGTTTTGCTCTTGACCTAACCTTTCAGATTCAACAGCCAGCTTTTCGAGTTCAGCAATCAATGCCAGATGACCTTTCGCTTCTTTTTGCCAAACCGTGAAATCAAATCCGTTTTCCTTCGTCCTGTTGAAGTCTGCCACATTGACATTGTGCTGAAGAAAACCACTAGCATCGCTATCTATTAAAAGTTCACCTAATAGTTCCTTTTCTTTTTCAGCATATCGAAAAAGTTCATCTTCGGCGGCCTGCTTCTTCTGTAACTCGTCACGAAGTTTCCGGTTCACGTCTTCTATACGCTTAGTCAAACTAAGAATTTCTTTTTCTGCTGCTGAAGATTCTTCTACTTTCTCTGTTCGCTTTCTTTCCAGCGACCAGACTTCATGCTGCTGAAGGGAGTGACTTTCTTGTTCGGCCACCTGCTTCTGCTGTTGACTTCTTCCAAGCTCTACCCTTAGTCTGACTATGTCCTGCTCTAGCTGTTGTTTCTGTGTATTGTACTCATTCATTTTGGCTTCTGCATTCTTGCTTTTTTGCAAAGCCTTCTCCCATTGCAGTGTCCGTTCAGCCAAAATATACTTATTATAGGTGTCATACGCCGATTCCAGCCTTGTGATGGATTCCGCTTCCCTTTGCAGTTGCTCCAGCTGCTGTTGAGTCTGGTCCATACTTTCAATCGTATCAGATAGGTGGCGCAGCTCATCATCCGTTAATGGCGGCAAAGCTGATTCGAGAATTTCATATATGACCGTCGGTTTAAAGTCCTTTGATAATTTTGGGCTTCGCAACTGAATCAAAAGCTTGATCAAGTCCTCATATGCATCGATTGACTGGAATCCGAATACATATTTATTGACCAGTTCCATATACTCCCGCTGAGAATGAACAACGTACCCTCCCTGCCCAATCCGGTTTTCTAATTCCTTTGCAGATAATGGGATTTTTTCACCAGTATGCTGTTGGGCAAGCTGAAAATCATGTCCAATTCTGCGATTATCGGTCAACAAAAAATACCATGACTTGATTCCCTTATTGCGCTTCGCCTGCATGCCAATCCCGGTAGTGATATACTGTTCCGTACCTTGTTTTTTGTATTCCATAAACAAATAACCAGTTCGCTCATCTCGGTCAACGACTTCCTTTTCTCCGAGTAGATAATCATCCATCCGTCTCGCTTTGGAACCAAATGGATCCAGCCGATCAGGAGATTTTTTTCCGTCTAGCAAGACAGGCAAAAAACTTTGCATCGTAACCGATTTTCCAGAACCATTCGAGCCACGCAATAATAGTTTGCCTTTTTCAAAATGGAATACTTCTTCATCGTAATACCAAAAATTCAACAATCCCGCTCGGTTCATCATCCACCTTGTATTGTTCATTCCTTCTCGCTCCCTTCAAAATCGCTCGGGAATGTTCCAGCAAGAACACCCAGCAGTGGTTTTATTTTTATCAATGAACTTTCTGTTTCTACCTCAGCCATCATCCAATCTTTCATAGCCTCGACCAGTTCCGCACGAATACTGCTATTGCCTTTTTCACGAAAGTATTTAGACCATCCCCGCTCATATTGATCGCGCAGTTCAAGGATGATCGCATCCATTTCCCCCTCCGTCAAAATGATTTCCCCATTTTCTCGCGGCTTATACTTCTCCGGATGATCATGAAGATGTTTGGAGATTTGGAGGATCAAATCGGTCGAAGCTTTGGAATCAGGATATAACTGCCGGTATTGTCTTAAGGCATCAGTCGAAAGAAATGCAGTGTTTTTGTATACATGCAGTTTATAATCACTATGATTCTCAATATCTTCTGAGAGCCTATTACGGAAATTCCGGATGTAGAGGAAATCAGGATCTTGCTGATCCAACCGGTGAAGTCCAGGGGAAAAGAATAATTTCCGATACACTCGTTTTCTCCGTTCATCCTCCTGGTTGAGCCGCCAATCTTCATGCAAAAGCTCTTCCCAGTGCTGATAGCTGGTAAAATCATCAGGATAGGTTCTCATAAAATAACGGCTATAAACCGTTGCTTCATATAAGACCTCCTGCTCCTCATTATGATCATACCTGCTGATGTCGCCATCAATTGTCCTGATCAGCTGGAAATCAATTAGCACCTTGATTGCTCTAATCAAAGATTTACGATGTATGAACATCGTCCAGTCAAGGGAAAGATCCCCCGGGTAGTCAGCTTGAATTTCCTGGCTCAATTCCGATAACAGAAATTGCTCATCGACCGATTTGCCTTCAAGAAACGAAAGCGCACAGCAGAAAATGGCATAATCCATCGGTTCCTGAAATTCTGTAACCCCCATCCATCTTTCGGGTTCAACCGGGATCTTTTCTAATTTGATGAAATGCTGATGCACGATCAGCCTCAAGCCGAATTTTTCATTGATATAACGGCGCAGCACCTTCTCACGTTCCCGGATAAGCTGATACCATTCGGGCTGTTCGCTGCGAAGGATCCAATAATGATGGAATAAAAGATCCATTCCAAGAATAGCTTTTTCATCGAAATCGAGTGTTTGCTCAGGCTTCATGCTCCGGATCCTCCTTCCCCTTCAAAGGTGAACAACGCATCAGGCATCCGTAAAGTTCCGTCTTCCGCATGAAGGTGAATCGATTTTTCACGATCAATCGACACCTTGACGATCATGCCATAATCGGTCTTTACTCTTCCATCCTTGCTGGCCATCGATTTTCCAATCCAGCTTAACAGCACTTTTCTAACAAAAGGCTCGACTGTAGCTAACGTTGAAAGCCTGATGACGCCTTCGTCGATATGTCTTTCAATTAATAGCCTCTCTTGTTTTCTCTCAGCTAAATACTGCTCTCTTTGCTGACGTTTTCTCTCTGTATTTGATACCATCGAACCCGGCTTCGTCCTTTCTCGATAACGATTCGTCCGCGGTTTGAGTGGGAGTAACACCGGATCTTCTTCCCATGTTTCACTATGTATATTATCGGTACTAACTTCTTCCAGCTGAAGATGCTTGATCGTCATCGCACCAAATACAACGGAAGATAATTTGTGAGCCTCTGCTATCGTGTCCGTGCTAACGAACCACTTAGCCAAGTGCAGATAATCATTTTTTCGGCTGCGGAAATGCTGCTGTCTTTCGCCAATACGCTGTACATAACGAGTCATTCTTCTGATCATTTCATTTGTCTGCCATTGCAATACATCTAACTCACTTTGCTGTAAGCTTGATCCAAGGAACCATTGTCTTAAGGAATCCCAATATTCGAGATACTCCATTCGCCATTCCTCAACCGATGAACGAACATCCTCCAACCTCGGAATGGATTGTCGATGTTCAATCAGCTTTTCGAAAAAGACAGACATTTTATCTAGAGTCAGCTCATCCAGTCTTTCCCTGATTTGCAAAGCGGTATTTTGTAAGGAAACAATAAAATCCCGTAAATAAGTCGTGAATTGATTTTTATAGACCAGAAAAGCCTCTGTTTGCATCCGTTGGTCTGTTTGTTCGCTATTAATGTATGCGATATAGTCGGCTGTACTTGTTCGGATCGTCTGGAAATAGCGGAATACATCCTCCCAAATTCTGAGGTACTCTTCTGGTTTTTTTGACAGATCACCTGTTAATTCCTTCTGCAAGTTTGCTAATGACTGCAACAATCGATCAAACTGCGACCGTTCCAACGATCCCTGGAAGGTATCTCCTACCTTCTTCTCAAGCACAATCAGCATCCGCTCAATTTCAATTGTATAAGGTGTTGATTGGTAACGAAACCGCTTCTTCTTATATTCCTCAACCGTCTTTGCATTCGTCATATCCTGCCGTGCGATTAAGTTGTTCCATTTTACAAGCTGGGCTAGCTGCTGATGCAGCTGTTCTTCCTGATAATCGCCAAACATTGGAATAGTCCGAAGGTAATCTAGAAGTTCCTCAGGGGAAATGAAATCCCTCATTCTTTCATGCTGATGGTAAAAATAACGTAAGATCGTTCGGTAATGTGCAGCTGAATCAGCTGTTAAATAACTTGCCTCGACAACTTTTTTCATCGTAACGTCCACTCTCATCATCCTTCATGTGAATCTATTACTATTATTGTAAAGGAAAAAGAACAGGAGGGGTACAGGTTAATAGAGGAAGCAAAAATTTTTAAAAAAAGAAGAACCTGCACACTGGCAGGTTCCCCGTTTTATTCAGTTGCTTCTTTTTTTATCTTCCATCTTTGTGGTGCTACTTTTCCGTAAAAAATAATTCCGCTACCTAACAGGATGACTCCAAAAGTAAAAGTTTTGATATCAGCAGTCCCGGCAATAATCACCCAGATCGAGTAAATCGTCGAAAGGAGCGCAATGATTCCATCAATAATCCTTGATGCAGGTTTGGAGTAAGTTTCCCCAGTCACCACCAGCTTTAATTGGAAAACAGAAGAAATAAAATATGGAACCAAATAAGCTAGTGTGGCGATAAAAATGATAAAATCAAAAGCACTGGAAATCGAATTAGAAATTGTCGAGAAAACAAACAGCTGTCCCAATAAATTCGTAATCACTAATGAATATACCGGCAGCCCCTTTTTATTTTCCTTTAAAAATGAAGGTAGAAAGAGGCCTTGCCTTGCTGCCTGGTACGGCACCTCGGCACTTAACCATACCCAGCCGATCGTTGAACCGAAAAGGCTAATCAGGCCTAAAAACGCGAGGGTTTGCCCTCCGACTGGCCCTAGTACCGTTTCGATCGCATCAATCAGCGGTTTTTCCGATGCAATTAGCGTCTTCTGATCCAACATTCCCATGACTAGCATGCTGATCCCAATGTAGATTGCTAGAGCGATGAATAATCCGATAACGGTGGCACGTTTAACATCCACAGGGCGCTTCGCTCTGGAGGCAAATACCATTGCTGACTCAACCCCAATAAATGCCCAGAGTGTGGTAATAGCTGCATTATTAATCTGGCCGTACAGCCCAATTGTATTTCCAGCTTCATCGAAACGCGGTGCTGAGAATGGCAGGATATTTGCTTTTTGAAAAGCAAATAATCCAATGATAATAAATAGGAAGAAACCAATGACTTTCGCAGCTGTAGCCGCAAAGTTCAACTTACCAGCATATTCCATACCGGACAAAATGATGAAGTGTGTTCCCCATAATAAAATCGTACAAACAAGGAAAGTCATTAAGTTTCCGGTTGTTATTACCGTATCTCCAAAAGTAAACAGCTTTGCCTGGCTAGTTAAAATAGGGAAAAACGTTGAAAGATAGCTAGCGAATGTAGTGATGATGGCTATATTACCTGCCAAATTTCCAATCCAGTATCCCCAGGAAGCCATGAATCCTGAAAGCGTACCAGCATGAGATCCTCGCGGGAATAATTCTTTCGCATAAATTTGCGGTCCACCGGTCAGATGAGGCTTTCTTAATGCCAAATTCCCAAAAACCAATGCCGTCATTAATACACCAAAACCAGTCAGCAGCCACCCAAGCAAAACTCCGAGTGGACTTGCAGCCTCTGAAAGTGACCGAGGAATCATGAAAATCCCCGAACCTACCATATTCCCAACAACCAAGGCTGTCAGAATCCAGACACTTAATTTATTTGATTGACCCATGATGATCTTCTCCTTATAGTTTCCTAATTTAAAGAATAAGTTAGTATAAATTTTGCTTTGATAATTGTCCAGCTACAGCGCCTAGCCCCTCGAGTCGCTGGTCTAGTGTCGCCTCCTAGAAACTCTGAAACTTCAACTCCGCCGGCAGAAGCAAAAATCGCTTCTTCCGGGGAGTCTCCAGTTTCTGCGTTTCTGGGCAGTCGGCTATACTTTTCGGTTTCGGTCCGTCCAATGAAGTCAAAGAACGACTTCACCGGTCGGTCCTCCAGCGCTTGTCGGGGCTGACCAAGGCGCTTGCGCTTTTCTTATTTATCAGCCTTCCCTTGACACAGAAAAAAAACACACCTAATGAAATGGCTGTCTAGAGGCGCAACTATGAAAAAGGGAAGTTTCCCACTTAATAGCTGATTCTGAGCAAAAAAGGCGATCAATCTCTCTTGACACAGTTCAAGTAGGATAAATATGTACAAGACTAAGTAATCATACAGAAGAATTTATCCTGTGTCAAAGAGAAAATTTTACCTTGTTAAAGGGATAAAGTCGTATGTAAAAATCAATAGAATCTTTCTCCTCTCTCCTTCACAATCGTTCAATCTTATTATTCGCGTCTCTCAAAAAAAAATTTTATAATGAAAGAGGTAAGAAAATTCAGAAAGGGTGAGTTCAAATGAGAGAAGCAATGCAAACCGTGTATGTGAATGAGTTTACTAACGGTATTTTAGACCCTGAGCAAGAAATGCTTGGTCCAGTAAAAAATGGCGGACATATAATTGCTAACACAGCGCCGGGATGCTGGGGACCAATGATCACTCCTCGTATTCGTGGCGGACATGAAGTCACAAAACCGGTTTTTGTCGAAGGAGCAGAAGTAGGCGATGCCATTGCCATTCGCATTAAGTCGATACAGGTCACTTCGATGGGAACTTCATCTGGTAACGATGCCCCTGTAGAAGGCAGATTTGTTGGCGATCCTTTCGTCGCAGTGAAATGTCCTGGCTGCGGGCAGCTTTATCCGGATACGAAGGTAGTTGGGACTGGTCCCGAGTCGGTTCGCTGCAGCAATTGTGGTACGGATGTGACCCCTTTTGTTTTTACAAATGGCTATACAATAGCATTTGACTCTAATAGACGGGTTGGCGTCACTCTAGATAAAACGGCCGCAGAAGAAGCTGCCAAACAAGGGCGCTCATTTATGAACACTCCAGAAAATTCAGTTCAAAACCCAATCGTCGCTTTTGCCCCACATGACTTGGTCGGAACGGTAGCTAGGCTTCGTCCTTTCTTGGGACAGCTAGGTACAACACCTGGCAGAGCTTTTCCTGATTCTCATAATGCGGGTGACTTTGGCCAATTCCTGGTTGATGCCCCTCACGAATATGGAATTACCAGGGAACAGCTTGCAGACCGCACTGATGGCCACATGGACATTAATAGGGTTCGCGAGGGCGCCATCTTGATATGCCCTGTAAAAGTGGAAGGCGGCGGAATATATATTGGGGATATGCATGCAATGCAGGGAGACGGAGAGATTGCAGGCCATACGGCAGATGTATCAGGCATCGTAACGCTTCAAACCATCGTCATAAAGGGCTTGAACATCGACGGACCGATCCTGCTGCCTGTTGGCGAAGATCTCCCATACCTGGCTAAACCAATCACAAAAAAAGAAAAAGCCACTGCCCAGAAAGTAGCCGGACAATGGGGTGTCCGTCAACTAGAGGACTCCCTGCCAATCTCCTTCATTGGCACAGGAGCCAACTTGAACGAGGCAACCGAAAACGGATTACAGCGTGCAGCCGAAGCTTTCGGAATCACCGTACCAGAAGTGATGAACAGGGCGACCATTACGGGATCCATTGAAATCGGCCGCCATCCGGGAGTCGTCACGGTAACCTTCCTAGCACCAACCAGTTATATTGATCAATTAGGATTGACGCATTTGGTTAAAGATCAGTATCGTGATCTATTGGAATAAATAAGAAAAACCGGGCGAAAACCGCCCGGTCCTTTTTGGTTTGGCTGATAATCGGGGCTGTTGATTGAAACGTATGACACTCGCTTTCCGCGGGGCGTCAGGTGAGCCTCTTCTCTCCTCTCCTCGTTTCGCTCAAACCTTACCGATAGCAACCGAGCCTATCACCATCCAAATAAATAATTTCACCCCAAATCTGTCAAAATAACAGGGGTTTCTTGACAACTTTCCACTCTACACACCCAAACCTGTCAAAATAACAGGGGTTTCTTGACAACTTTTCGCTCTACACCCCCAAACCTGTCAAAATAACGAGGCTTTCTTGACACTATCGCTTGCAACTTGGTTAGCTGTCATAATTCAATATGTAAAACGCAAGCTTCGAGCAGAAGCTCTTTTTTTCCGGCATCAAGTGATACAATCGTTAAGCTTGTACCATGAATGAATGGGGGATCCCATAAGTGCTTCAAGGATGTATTCCGGCACAGCAAGTATAAGGTTTTCATCACAACGCCATGTGTAACAATCAAGATATTGCCTTCCGTCACTGTCTCCTCCAAATCCTTCAAAAATTTTATTATCCTTTGCTGTACCTGTAAAAAGGTTTCACCGCCAACGCCTTTGTACCGTTCAGGCTCGTTCCAGTACGCATCGAATTCTTCGGGATAGAGAGATTTCACTTCTTCCTCTGTTTTTCCCTGCCAGGCTCCTAAATCGATTTCCATTAACCTTTCATCGGTGGTCAACGGTATCATCCGTTCTCCTTTTACCAGCCTGGCTGTTTCCAATGTTCTCCCACTGGGAGACGAAATGATCTGGCAGAACTCTGTATTATCAAGCCTGTCTCCCAGAGAGCGAGCATCTTTTTTCCCTTTCTCCGTAAGGGAAGAGTCCAGTCTGCCCTGGCTTCTTTTTTCTTTATTCCATTCTGTTTCTCCATGTCTGATTACATACAAATGGATCATGATTCACCCCGAATAATTGATTTCATGAAAATAGCGGCCGGAAATCGAGATAAGTTTGTGCATGATTTCTTTTGGAAAGACTGCAACAAAGCAGGTTGATGGGCCAGAAGATTTTAAGACTTCGACAGTTGCGTCCACATTCTTTTCAGTAAATGTGACATTTTCGAACAAGGTATTCAACTCATGAAGGATTCCTTTGGAGCCGACTGGAATTGTGACAACTTCTTCCAAATCGCAAATCCGCGCAAAAACAGACAAAGGGACAATCTGTTCTTCCTTTTCCACGACCTCCTGCCCGACTAGCGGAGAGCCAATAACTGCTATGCGAGTTTGAGCGTTATACATCAGTTTCTCAGTATTTTCGCTTGCTTTTGTTTTTCCCAGCACAGAAATGCCAACAGCGGATTGATTTAAGGAAAAATTGCTTTCCGTACTTCCGGTGATCTTGATTTTCACCGTTTCCAGCTCGCGAATTCCCTGTTCCATCCCTTGTAAAAGATCTTCCCAGGCTTCCTCACCGCAAAAGTTCTGCACAACGACCGCAAATGGTTCTGCACCCGCACTTATGCACTCCATGACAGCCACTCTAAAGGAGTAGTAAGCGACGGTTTTATATGAAACCTGAACCGCATCCCCCACTTTCATTCCGATACTACCGCTGTTATCACTGGAAATGACAATATTCTCTTCTTCATTCAAAGGAATGGCTAAAATATCTCTCACTTGCTTTCCTCCCTGTTAACTATGCCTGTCTTGAAAATGGAAGGACTGGTCCGAGCATTCGAGCAATCCTCGGCAAAACAGCATAGGCAAAAACAGTATTCAAAACAGAACCGATCAACAATGATGGCACAATAGCTAAGTAAAAAGACTTTCCCATTAACATTATAAACGGAAGCGGGGCGGCGAAGCTGTTGCCGATGATAAATAGTAAGACTGCTGACCAGCGTTTGTCGTTTCTATATAATACCCCGAATAGAAATACAAGCAAGGCCATTTCACCGGCAATTAGGAAATGAAAAGGTCCGAGCGGCATTCCGGCAATGATTGCAGATAGCAAGTGGCCAATCCCGCCAACTGCTGCTCCTGCCGGCCCTCCCAAAAGTCCTGCTGCCACTAAGGCAGGCAAGGAATCTAAGGCCACACTCCCAATTACTGCCGGAAGCTTAATGGAGGCGCCCGCCGCCGAAAGGGCGATGAACATGGCCAACCAGGATAATTTCTTATTCTTCACCCTGCTTTTCCTCCTTGCGCTTTCCCTCCCTGAACACCTTGGCACTCCGAACATATTCAATATCCTGTAGATGGAGCCTGAAGTTAATCACCCTGGCCAGAGCAAAGAAATAATCAGACAATCGATTTAAAAATTGCAGAGCAGTTTCGGAAACTTCCGGGTCAGATTTCAACAAGGAAACGACTAATCTTTCCGCCCTTCTTGTTACCGTGCGGGCTAGATGGATCGAAGCGGCAGCAGGGGCCCCTCCCGGCAAAATGAATCTCTCCAGTTTCGGAGCTTCGACAATTAGTTCGTCAATTTTCTTTTCTAGGTAGTCTACGGATGGCTTCGTCAGTTTAAGCTCCCGGCTCTTCGTTACATTCGCTAAATCGCCGCCGCAGTCGAACAGTTCATGTTGGATTTTTTCAAGGTCTTCAAGGACATCTGAAAAAATTGCAGGATCCAGCTGGGTAATAGCCTGGCCAACAAAACAATTCACTTCATCGACCGTTCCGTATGCTTCGACACGGATATCATCTTTATCAACCCGGCCTCCGATTATGCTCGTTTTTCCTTTGTCGCCTGTTCTCGTATATAGTCTCATGTCCATTCCCCTTTATTTTAGTTTTTGACTGATTCCGTACCAGATTACGTCAACCCTCTCTGCCGCTGATACAAGATCCTGGTAAACCCATCCTGTAGTATCGCGCCACCATCGATCTTCGGCAGCCATTGGAACGATTCCTTTCGAAATATCACTCCCGATCAGCACCAGTTTCCGCTGTTGGTCCATACTTTCCCACTTCAACCATTCCCGAACAAGTGACTGCCATTTTTCCCGGCATTCGTCAGCAGGAATGGTTTGATTTATTTGGCGGATCCACCATTCAATGCCTTCCAAAACGATGATTTGTTTGCCATTCAGTACTGGAATTTCATCGCCTTGGTAAGCTGAGATCCAAGAACTTTCTCGCTCCGCTAGCTGATATTGCTCCCTGACCCATTTTGCTTTCCCATTAAAGGAACCTCCTGTAACGAAATGCACCGTTCGCCCCTCCTTAATCTCTCGCTGCTGCAAGTTAGTTGATAACCTCGTCCATACGGAATGCTCCATTCCCAAAAATCTTTCTGTTCTGGCGAATACGAACTCAATAAATAACGAATCACACCGCCATGTGTGACAAGTGCAGATGTTCTTACCCGTTGTTCCAGCATATTCGTAGTCATTTCTGCCCAGCCTTTCTGTACGCGCCGGGTAAAGGCAGAAAAGGATTCCCCATTTGGAGGAGAAATGCTGAAAGGGTTATCAAGCCACTTTTGATAGATGGTGTCGTGCTTTAGCTGTTCGTATGTTTTTCCTTCCCAATCTCCAAAACTCATTTCCCGAAGTTCTGGCAAAACTTCCGCTGTTTTTTTCGGAAACAGGAGATTCGCAGTTTGCCTGCATCTCCCAAGATCACTTGTATAAACCCTATCAAAATTTTCAGGAATCTCGGAGAAAACCTGTCCCGGCATCAAAGGGGAATCCGTCCACCCTACATATGCCCGCCGTTTATTTTCCGCCGTCATCCCATGGCGAAATAATGCAATAGCCACAGTGTCATCCACAGTAAAACCTCCGTTAATTCGACACTTGCGCCGAGTGAATCCCCAGTCAATCCTCCAAACCATTCCACGATCTTCTGCTTAAGGAACAGGACAATGAGAATAGCAACAAGGAGATAGCTTGCCAGACTACTATACAGACCATTAAAAAGCAACAGCACTACAAATCCAAGGAGATAAACTGGATAAATCCATACGGTTTTCTGTGAAGAAGACTCTTTAAACAATGCGCCGAGCCCTTCCTTTTTTGCTGGCTTGACTGAAACGAGCAACACTCCCATTACTGTTCTGCTTAGAAACGGAATAGCAAGTGCTAGCAGATAGGTAGCATCTCCTATCATGTTGATAATTTCGTAAAGGAAGAAAAATCTCGCACTCAACAGCACAATAACGGACAAAACCCCAAACGCCCCGGTCCTTGGATCCTTCATAATTTCTAGTCGCTTTTGCTGATCCCGGTAAGAGAAAAACGCATCACTTGAATCAATCCAGCCATCCAAATGGATTCCTCCGGTTAAGAGGATAGTTGCAAGCCACAGGACAAACGCAGCTGCTAGTGGTGAAAACGGGGTCCACTCCATCAAGCTATAAAGAAGACCAGCGTAAATGGCGCCTTGCACTATCCCAAGTATCGGGAATGTTTGAATCGCTCTTTCCAGATGCTTTTTGTCCATTGGTAAGCTAAGTGGAATGGGTATCGTCGAGAAGAACTGGAGATTGATCAGAAATCCCTTAAACCAACTCATGGCTATTTCTCCAATGATCAGAAATTTCCTTCAGCTTTTCCCAGTGTAGATGTTTTTTTAAATGCTCGGCCAGTTCATCATACTTCTGGTCCTTGAGCCTGCTGATATAAACGGGTTTTTGCTCAGGAAGTCCCTTCGCCGTTCGAATGGAATTCAGCCAGTGATTTCTCCAATCATCATTGTGAAAGATATGATGCAGATAGGTCCCAATGATCCGGCCGTCCTTTCCGTAAAAACCTTCTTCACTGCCATTCTTCAGCAGCAGGAATGGCTGACAGCAACCAATTTCCGTATCGCCAAGATGAATTTCGAACCCCTGGACAGTAAGATCCGTTCCAATGCGCCTATGGAGTTTCCCTTCTGTTCGCACAGTGGTTTTCTCCATTGAAAAGGTAGTGACAGCTGGAATGATTCCCAGTCCTTCTTCCTCCGAGCAGGCTGCACCGGTATCGCTTCCGAGCGGGTCAAGCAGCTTCTCGCCAAGCATTTGGTAGCCACCGCAAATCCCAGCTATAAATCCTCCATTCGCAGCATAATCACGAAGCCAACTGTCGATTCCTTCCTTTTTAAAATATTGAAGGTCCTTGATCGTGCTTTTTGTGCCAGGCAGGAGCACAGCGTCCGGTTCGCCGATCTCGCGAAGTGAATGGACCCAGCGGACTGACACGTCCTGCTCATGATAGAAAGGCTCAACATCACTGTAGTTCGAAATGTATGGAGGCTTGAAAACGGCAATATCTAGTCCGGTTTTGTAAGTAGATGCGGGGATCGATAAAGAGTCTTCGCCATCCATCATATGGTTTTCGAGAAATGGGAGTACACCAAGTACAGGAATCCCTGTTCTGGATTCCAGCCAGTCAATCCCTTGTTCAAATAAGGAGATGTCACCGCGGAATTTATTGATGATAAGACCTTTGACCCGCTTTTTTTCCTCTGGAGACATTAGTTCTAATGTGCCGATAATGCTGGCGAATACGCCACCCCTGTCAATATCTGCGACCAGAACAGCCGGTACATCGGCAATTTCTGCCACCTTCATGTTGACCAGCTCCCGGTCCTTCAAATTGATTTCAACCGGGCTGCCCGCACCCTCCATTACAATCATTTCAAATTCCTCTTGAAGTTTTTCGAAAGCGGAAGAAATTGCCTTCAGTCCCTGTTCGTAAAAAACGTCCCGATAAGCCTTTCCCGACAATGTATCGACTGCTTTCCCAAATAAGACCACTTCCGCATTCTGGTCGGACCTTGGCTTTAGCAGAATCGGATTCATCCAGACCGTCGCCTCGGTCCTTGCTGCCTCTGCCTGAATCCCCTGGGCTCTGCCGATTTCTTTTCCATCAGCAGTCACATACGAGTTGTTGGACATGTTTTGCGATTTGAATGGTGCTACTTTAACACCCTCATTTGCATAGGCCCGGCAAATTGCAGTCACAATCAGGCTTTTCCCAACATCCGAAGCTGTGCCTAATACGATAATTCCCTTCATGGAGAAACCTCTCCCTTCCTCCTCATCGGCACACCAGCTTCCACCAAATAGGCAAAATCCGCTTCTTTTACAATAGCTTGATGAAGCTTGCCTAGTATCCTAGCATAGGTAAATACCATCGCTTCATCCGGTATTGCTGCCCCGAGGACTTCATTGCTGACAACGATGAGGGCTCTTGTTTGCTGAGCCACTTGCTTCAGATCATTTATGATTTTTGTTTCAATCCTTTTTGGGACCTCAACCTGTTCTTGCTGCCAATCTGTATGGAAGAATTCATTGTTTAACAGCGTGGTCAGGCAATCCAGCAGGACAATATCATTTTTTGTGAGAACGATAGAAAGCTGAGAAAGATTTCTTGGAATCTCCCATGTTCTCCAGTGCAGCCCGCTGAGTTCACGGTCCCGTTGATGGCGCAGAATTCTTTCTTTCATTTCCTGATCGCTCGGCTGCCCTGCGGCAACATAATGCAGCTGCCCAGAATATTTCGCTTGCCATACTCCTGCTAAATTTTCAGCAAAGCGGCTTTTGCCACTGCGGACACCACCAGTGATAAAAATTAAAGACGACTCCCCAGCCATTCATCCACCGCCTCCATCAATTTGTCGTTCTCCGCAGGTTTCTTAATCGCAAATCTCAGCCATGCTCCATCAAGTCCAGGAAAGTTTACGGTATGTCTCGGTATGATTCCTCTTTCCAGCAGAAATTTCAAGAACGGATACTGGTCATTAAGAGACGAGTCCGTTAGCAGATAAAAATTTATCTGGGACGGAGACACGGTCAAGTTTCGGTTTTGATAAAAACGGAAAAGACGTTCTCTTTCCTGTTTGATTAAGGCAATCGTTTCTTTTATATAAGATTCACTATCGAGACACCATTCCCCTGCTTTCAATGCAATCGCATTTGTACTCCAATGGGGTTGGATCGCTGCAAGCTTGCTAATGACTTCTTGATCTGCAAGCAAATAGCCAAGCCTTAATCCAGGGATCGCAAACATTTTCGTCATCGATCGAATGAGGAGCAGATTCCGATATTCATGTATGTAAGGGGAAATAGATTCATATTCTTCGAGGAAGTCGAAAAATGCCTCATCGACAATTAGCAAGCAATGCAGCCTTGTGCACTCCTCTAGCAAATGAAGAATGATCGATTTAGGATAGTAGGCACCTGTTGGATTATTAGGATTGCATAGAAATAAGGCAGCTGCTTTCTGGAGCTTGTCACTTACATTGTCCTCGATCCAGGCCCCGTCAGCTGGCAGCTGGTGATACTCAATTTGGCAGCCATTCCCCCTGCATGCTTCTTCGTATTCTGAAAAAGCAGGCTGGACAATCACCACCTGTTTCCCTGCAAGCATCCGGCCAATCAGGGAAATAATTTCAGCGGCTCCATTTCCGAGAAGCACCTGATTTTCCTGCAATCCTTCGCGATCGGCTAGCTTTCTTTTTAAAAATGTCCCGTTTGGGTCGGGATACTCATGAACCGATTCTAGGAGTTCGCCCCAATTTTCTTTTACCAAAGGAGGTGGTCCCAGTGGATTTATATTGGCGCTGAAATCCAGCTTTTCCTTTGGAATGGTCAGGTTCATTTCTTCATATAAATAATGTGGATTGGCACCATGAGATGGCCACTTCAAAGACAATTCCCCCAAGCCACAGCACTGCTAAAAAGAGCGGAACAGTCGCTGTTACAATTTTGTTTGCTGCTACCATATGATTTTTCTCAAGAGGGACAAGTTCTTCGCCCATCGTGGCGCGTTTCGATACGATCCCTTTATAATAATTGATGCCTCCAAGCTGGATCCCCATGATCGCAGCCACAGCGGCCTCTCCCCAACCGCTGTTCGGACTTGGGTGCTTTCTGGCGTCGCGCCTAACCATTTTCCAGGCAGACATTCTAGTAGTGTACATCGGGCGGTTCATTATGATCATACAAAGAGAAGTTAACCGGCTTGGTAGCCAGTTCACCAAATCATCCAGTTTTGCCGATGCCCAGCCAAATTCAAGATACTTCTCGTTTTTATAACCAACCATCGAATCACAAGTATTGATTGCCCGGTATATAAGCGCAAACGGGGCTCCTCCAATGGCCGCCCAGAAAAGCGGAGCAGTAATGCCATCGCTCGTGTTTTCAGCAACCGTTTCAACGGCCGCTCGGACTATTTCTGGCTCATCAAGCCGTTCTGTATCGCGGCCAACAATCCAAGAAAGCTTTTCTCTTGCCTCTTCAAGATTGTTAGTAACAAGTGGATCATAAACCGATAGACTAGCTTCCTTGAGACTTTTTTGGGCAATCGCGGTAGAAATCAGCATCGCTTCCATGAAAATGCCCGCTGCTGGATGGATGTAGTAAAAAATGGAAGTAACCAAGATGGCAATGCCCCCTACAATCAGCAGAACAACGATCACCATTGCCGTGCCTTTTGCCTTTTTGCCGCTGCCCCTATTCATTATGCGGTCCAATTTGTAAATAAGTGTGCCCATCCATTTCACCGGATGCGGCCAGTCCGGCGGATCCCCCACAAACCAATCAAGGAGGACAGCAAATGTTACGGCGATAAGATGATGGACGATCACTTCTTCCCCCTTTTCTGGCTGCTCCTAATTGCTTCGACTGTACATTCATAGACACCTTTGCCAATGATTTGTCCAAGAGGAGTTATCGTGCCGGCATATTCCAGCTTTTGCCCACGCTGGGAAGAGGCGATGAGAATGCTGTCAGTTGAAGTACCTGTTGCCACGGTCCCTGACAAGGAGTCCCTTATCTCCAAATCATGCAGCGCCTTTGTTTTTGCTTCTGTTGCTGTGATAATACTTTGGATGAACGCTTCTTCGGTCAGTTCACCGCTTATGTAAATCCAGGTATTGATCGTTCCAGGTGATGAGTCATTGGAATAATACTCCCTGCTTCTCGAGGCATCCACCGCATTTCCCACACCTGCTGTTATAACGAAAAACACTGAAAACCCTTCTTCTTGATATTGCTTATAACATACATCTTCTGTCCTCACGGCAGTCATCATCCCCACCGTTTCCTTCGGCTCTATTCCCTGTTTCTTCAAATATTGGCTCATTTCTTCCCGATGGTCCCTGCAATTATAATCCTTGTTCACATGGCGGTTCACGAAGCTGCTGTACCAGCCCGTTCCCGCGCCAACAACTCCCGAAGAAATAGTTCTTAATGGAATAGGAGATTTCAAGACAATGAAATCTCCTGTCACTTCAAGATGGCTTGAGCCTATTTCCACTGCTGCTGCCTCGTCTGAGCCATTTGTAGGAAGCAATACCATTTCTGGCACAGCCTCCTTTAAATGTGAAAAAGGGCTCAACTTTTTAGTTAAAAACATCTGGGTAAACCGCTTTTGCAAGCTCTTCTAACCCTTCTGTCAGTCTCGGCCCTGTTCGCGTCACCTTGTCTGAATGTACATCAACTACGCGATTTTCTTTGACCGCGGTAATATTCTCCCAGCCTTTGCGGCTTGTTACATTTTTAACTGGCTCAGGTGTATAGTAACCGTGGGTGGTAATAATCACATCTGGATTTCTTTTTATAATTGTCTCTGAATCCAGCTTAGGCCATCCCTCTTCGGTAACGGTATTCTCTGCATTTATGATCTGCAGCATTTCATCAATGAATGTATTTTTCCCAGCTGCATAAACCTCCGGCGCCGGAGATACTTCTACAAATACTGACTTGCGATCTTCCTCTTTTATTGCTTGTGCTTTTGTTTGAATCTCTTCCGTTTTATTCTTCATGTCCGCAATCATCGCATCCGCTTTTTCCTTTTGGCCGGATGCTGTTCCCAGCATGCTGATCGATTCATATACTTGATCGAAAGTTGTCGCATCATTCACGACAAGTACGGTAATGCCCGCATCTCTAAGCTGCTGCAATCCAGCTTCCGATGTATGGGCACTTGAAGCATGGGCAAGAACCAAATCAGGCTTCAAAGAAATGATTTTCTCGACATT
Organism: Mesobacillus subterraneus; assembly: GCF_000934845.1. GTDB lineage: Bacteria > Bacillota > Bacilli > Bacillales > Cytobacillaceae > Mesobacillus > Mesobacillus stamsii. The sequence goes on along the minus strand of NZ_JXIQ01000015.1, from coordinate 17,600 downwards.
AAACTCCATGCCGCCAACTTTCTCTTTCTCCGCCACTTGTTCAGGGAAATTATCAAAATCAGAAACTCCAACAATCTGTTCCTCCAGACCCAACCCGTATGCAATTTCTGTATTGCTTGGAATCAGGGAAACAATTTTTTCCGGTTTTGATTCTATTGTTACATCTTGTCCTGTTCCGTCTGTGATCACTACAGGGAAAGTCACTTCTGCCTGCGGGGCTGTTTCTGCAGTGTTTGTGTTTTCTTGTTTCGTCTTATCCGCATTGTCGCTGCCACATCCAGCTAGCGACCCAATCAACAGCAATAAAGCAAATAGGAACGCGTTCCACTTTTTCATCCTTCATTCCTCCAAATTATCTTTTAAAGTACCAATTTTTTTTAAAAAACCGTCTATAAACCTAAAAAAACACCCCCATTATTCCATGGAGATGTTTGTGCCGGTTTGTCTATTAAGACAGAATCGTTCTCAAACACCTCCTATCCTCGTAGGTTGTGAAGCAAAGAATCTGGCAGGTCTCCTGGCTTCTGGTCATTGCAAATCAAGCGCCTTCCCATACAAAAAGTACAGTGGCAACATGCTTGAAGCTCCCAGTTACAGTGGCGGGACCGCGTTGGAATTTCACCAACCTTCCCTATTAAGTCTCTAAACTAGAAATGCGTTTAGAAAACACCAAATCTTTATGTATTTAATTTTCCGTTGGTATATATTATACACAATTTTTGTCGAAAAAAGTGTCAATTTGAGACGAAATGACTAAAAGTTTTTTCCCAGCGAATGAATCCTACTAATCTCACCCAGACTCTTCTCATAAGCTTTGTTCATCTTCCCGCAAAAGAATCGCTTCCTTCGTCATAACCGCCAGTTCTATTTTTTCAATGGTTTTGCAGTAATGATGAAAAATATCTCCATCACAATGATCCTTTCTTTGAAAATAATCCAGTACACGCCAATCCTCAAACCAATCCCCGTTCTCTGCCTCTTCTTGAGGAATATTCGGCCAGGCGTATTTTAAAGACGGGCTGTACAGCCGCTCGGCACCTTTCCTTAACTCGCAATTTTTGACGCGCCGCTTATAAAGGGAGCGAGGAAAAGATTCGTTTACATCATTAAATACATCTGGCCAATAATCTTTTCGCGAGCCCGTGTGTGGGTGCTCATCGGCCCATTTCAAAACTCCTGACAAAATCTTTTCCTGCTGAAAAAGCAGCGAATACAATTTTTTTCCGAATAAAATTCTCTCGTGAAGCGAAGTGAAATACCGTAAGGCTGCGCCAGCAAGGGATGCTTTCTCCGTGTCATTCCCAGCTGCATAAGGAAAAATAGTGTTATTAAGGTTCAAAAAATCATACATTTTAAAGCTGACCGTTCCTGTAACGATTTTTTGATAATGCTGATTTTGAATCAATCTTTTTTCCAAGTAGTTTTGTTCATTAATCACCATTGCAATCGCTAAGCTAGTTTTGTCGCCACTATTCCAAAAATAATCCCACATCGTCTCCATAAAGGTAGAAATACCAAAATAGCGCAAAAGGTAAAACATTTCTTTCTTGACCTTGACACTCAAGTCATAAATCAAAAATTGGGGAAATACATCCTGAAAAATCAACCAACTACCTCGTTCCAAAAATGCAAAAAAATCTTCCTGCTCTCGTTCAGGCAAAAGCTTTGTTAACAGCTCCCCTTTTAAATCGGTCATATTCCATCCAACGTTACGGGAAACCATATGTCCAAGCAATGCCCAGTGTATTTCAGGATGCTGATGGTAAAAATCAAAGTACGCTTGCGTCCGCGTGCTATTGTTTTGGTTGAGTTGTCTCGTCTGTTCTTTTATCACTTGGATTCTACTTTTATCTTTTTGTGATAAACAGGGGAGTTCCCCAGAAGTCTTCTTGTTTGCCTTGTTCTTTAAGTCTTTTTTAATATCTGAGAAAGAGTTCAGCAAAAACGGCATCATCCTTCATATGAATTCATTTTTAGTGGATCAGTTATTCCTATCAAAGGAATGCATATTCATTTTGCACAAGGAATATGAATACAAAGATGAATATTTGGGAGAGGACGGATTAAATGAATCATCGGGTAAATAAGGAAATGAATAGAATCGTGAAGCAGTTAATCCGGGACCAATCAAAGGATGGTGCCTGGCGTTATCCATTTGAGACCGGGATCGCAACGGATTGCAGTATGATTATCTTATTACGGACATTAGAGATAGAGGATGAAGCGTTCATAAAAGAGTTGGTGGAAAGGATAGCTGGAGAACAACAGGAGGATGGGTCATGGAAGCTGTTTCATGATCAGAAAAACGGAAATCTGACATCCACTGTGGAAGCTTACTATGCCCTTCTTTATTCTGGGTATCGAGATCGAAAAGACAAGGATATTCAAGCAGCCAGGCGATTTATTTTAGCCAATGGAGGGGCTGGGGAAGTCCACCAGTTTTTGAAAATCATGTTGGCGCTAACAGGACAGTGTGAATGGCCGCATTTCCCAATTAATATTGAGGTAATGCTGATCCCGGATACCTTTCCGATCAATCTTTTTGACCTTTCCGTATACGGTCGAGCCAACATTATCCCTTTTTTAATTCTCGCTAATACAAATTTTCGTAAAAGAACAGCCCAATCACCCGATCTCTCCGATTTATTTCAAAACAGAGAAGTTCGCTTATTTACAGAGGAACAAGATGAGGAGCTCCGCTCGCTTACGAAATGGGTGAAACAAGGGATTAACGGGTTGAAATCTCATGGGAATCTTCGCGAATTGGCATTATATCGGGCCGAAAAATATATGCTGGACCGTATCGAGTCAGACGGTACGTATTTAAATTATTTCAGCACGACCACCCTTATGATTTTTGCCTTATTGGCAAGAGGCTATCACTCTACCCATCCAGTGATTACCCGTGCAGTGCAAGGTTTAAAAGCAATGACCACCCGGATGGATGACAAACTTCACTGCCAATACACAACGGCAACAGTTTGGAATACGACCTTAATTAGTTATGTCCTGCAAGAATCTGGTTTCGCCTATTCCTCCAGCCCTGTCCAAAAGGCAAATCAATACATTCTCTCGCGCCAGCAGCTTAAATACGGAGATTGGGCCATTCATGAATCAACGGTATTGCCAGGAGGCTGGGGGTTTGCCGACTTGAACACATTCCACCCGGATATAGATGACACAACAGCCGCACTGAGGGCGATTCGTACTTTGGCGACAGAGCAAGTAGATTACCGACAGGCATGGGATCGTGGAGTAAACTGGCTCATTTCCATGCAAAACAAGGACGGAGGCTGGGCGGCATTCGAAAAAAATGTGGATAAAAAGGTGTTGAACTTGTTCCCGGTTGAAGGTGGACAAGATTTACTGATTGATCCGTCCACGGTGGACTTAACGGGGAGAACTTTAGAGTTCTTCGGTAACTTTACAAATCTAGATTTTCACCAGCCAATGATCAAAGCTGGGGTTCGCTGGCTGCTGCAGCAACAACAGACAGATGGTTCTTGGCTGGGACGTTGGGGCGTATATATTTATGGCACATGGGCGGCCGTGACGGGGATGATTGCAGTCGGAATTTCTCCGAAGCATCCAGCCATTCAAAAGGCACTGACTTGGCTGCGGAAAATTCAGAATCCAGACGGCGGATGGGGAGAATCCTGTAACAGCGATATTCAAAATCAGTATGTACCACTTGGTGACAGTACCCGCACGCACACCGCATGGGCACTTGACACCCTCATCTCAGCTGCAACTACCGTTACATCTGAAATGGAAAACGGAGTCGCTTTTTTAGTGGATCGGAAGGAAAAAGATTGGACGTCAACCTACCCAAAAGGCAGAGGTATGGCAGGGTCTTTTTATATCAATTATCATTGTTATGAATATGTTTTTCCATTGTTAGCTCTGGCTCATTATCAAAAATTGACTGACGGCCAGCTGCTAACTGGTGAATAAAGGAGGTAGACAAAAGATGTTAGCGGAGCCCCACCATTTTATCGATCTGAACACATTAATCTGGCTATTTCCGATCATTTTTATTTTCCATGACTTAGAAGAAATCATCACCATTGAATCATCGATGGCGACAAGCAAGAACAGAAATCCGAAGACTCCCTTCGTCGAGATGACATTAACAATGAGAAAAAAGCTAGGTTCAACCGCTGCCCAGCTTGCTGTTTCAGCTACCTGGATTTTACTAATCATCACATTCACTGCCATAACAACCGCCCACTTTTCAGACATATGGGGCTTTCTTTTGTTTACAGCCATACTTCATTTATTTGTTTTCCAGGCATCCATGCACATCATTCAAAGCATTATGTTCAAGGCCTACACACCCGGGATCATAACGTCCCTAATCCTCCTAATCCCTTACAGCCTCCTAACCTATTATCTTTTAGCCGAATCAGGACATCTAGACTGGCCTTTCTTTTTCACCAGTCTCCCAATTAGTTTGGTGATGATCCCAGTTTTCCTAGTTGGCAATCTTTTAGGACGGTATTTTATTCGGTGACTGGCCCTGCTACTCATAGTAAAATGGGATAGGAAATAACCTGATTCACTCCTGTTCAGGAAGGAATCAGGTTATTAATATTCCTAATAGCATTCCCACACTCCCGCCACTTTCAACCATGACTCTTTTTGGAGTTTAGTTGGAATCTTAAAGTGGAAAAAGACTGATTTTTGGTATTATCCAAAAATCAGTCACTAGCCAGGAGATGTTTACGGATTTCAAAAGCAATATTTGTAGGCTTATCTATTTCAAAAATCACATAATCATACCTTTCGTGACCATCCAGTTCGATTATTACCAAAGGCACCTTCTTTTCGTATGAGAGAAAGTACCACTTATTAGCATATTTAAAGCTACCTTCAAAAATATTCAGAGCGGAGATAGAAGTCCCAGGCATCCGAAGCATCCACCGGGGAGCATCAAAACTATCAACATATACACTTTTGATTGTCTCAAATGGCATTTTCAAGTTTAATTTCAAAGCGGAAATAGCATTTACACCACTTAGTTTTAAAATTACATTTTCATCATCAAATTGTACTTCTCTTGCCATCTTGAACCACCTCTCTAAATTTTTACGATGGTTAGACTATTAACGAAATTTATCATAAATTTTTCCACTTCAAATACAATTGATGATTGTAGAAGCTCTTCTCTTTATTTTGTATAAATTACTGGACACCTAATTCCACGTAGGACCTGCCTTTTTTGTTTCATACTGTAAGGGGGAAATATAGCATGAATTTTAGTTTGAATAAACTTCTTTTATTTCATAAAACGAACTCTTATTTGAGGAGTACAAAATTTCCCCATCCACCATTGTCAGTTCGACTTTCATGTCTTTTATTCTTTTTTTCTCTTCTTTTAAAATACTGGAGTTCAAAACGACTAAGTCTGCTAGTTTACCTGGCTCAATACTGCCTTTAATGTTCTCCTCGAAGCTGGCATATGCACCATTCCATGTATATGCCCTTAACGCTTCCAATATTTCAATGCTCTGATTCTTGCCAACGTGTTGACCTTCAACCGACTCCCTGTTAATTGCAGCATGTATTCCGAGAAGTGGATCAAGATAGGTGACAGGCGCATCAGACCCAAATGCTGCTACGATTTCTTTGTCGATGAAATCTCTTGCAGCATACATTACCTCTACACGCTCTCCGTAATATTCAAGATACTTGTCGCCATTTGCATACATAAATACAGGGTTTGGTGTTACAACTACACCAAGCTTCTTTATCCTCTCCTGTAAATCAGGGGATGATATACCCGCATGTTCAATCCGGTGCCGATGATCTTCTCGGGGATGTTTTGTCAGCGCTAATTCATAACAATCCAAAAGCATTTCAATCGCCCGGTCACCCTGTGCATGTGCTGTAAGCTGGAAACCTTTCTCGTGTGCCTGACCTAAAATCCGATTGAGCTCATCCTGGCTATAATAAATAATCCCTCTGTCATCAGGATTATGAGTATACCCCTCTCTTGTGGCTATAGTGGGGCCGACGCTGCTTCCATCTGTAAACAACTTGGCTGGACCGATTTTAAAATACTCATTCCCAAGTCCTGTAATTGGCCCAGCGTGAACCATCTTTTCAACAAACTCGTGAGAATTGGTCAGCGAACCGATCATCGCATATACCCTTACCTTAACTTCTCCTCCATTGATTGCCTGCTGCATGATTCGGATGATCTCGGCACCATCGCCATACCCTCCTGCATCATGGATACTCGTAATGCCTGCTTTGATAAATTCATCCGAAGCCAGCTGCATCCCTTTCCGTATTTCTTCATTGCTATAACTTGCATATTGAAAAACCTGCATATGGGCATTTTCGATCATCCGTCCAGTGAGACTGCCATCTTTATTTTTTTCGATTATTCCTCCTTCGGGATCAGGAGTATTCTCATCAATCTTCGCGATTTCTAGAGCCTTACTGTTGACATACGATGTGTGGTTGCAAGTTCTGATAATAACAATCGGATGGTCCTTTGAAATTTCATCAAGCTCTTCCCTAGTTGGAAAACGATTTTCTTTAAGATTGGATTCCTTGAACCCCCATGCTCTTACCCATTGCCCTTTGGGTGTCTCTTGAACTTTTTTTCGAAGATCTATAAACAAATCCTCCAACGATTGAATATGCGGCTCTATACAACTGACTCCTAATAAATTCGTTCCATAGATCGTCAAATGGATATGGGCATCATTGATACCCGGCATAAGCGTTTTACCTTCCAAATCGATAGTAGTGGTGTTTACTGATCTAAAATCTTCCATTTCCTCCGTCATACCAACAGCGATAATCTTATTTCCTTTAACTGCCACAGCTTCTGCAATGCGATTTTGACTATCTATTGTAATAACTTCACCATTTTTAAAAATATAATCTGCTTTCATAAGCCTCTCCTTTCAAATGGAAAAATCGAGACACATATTTCAAAATCTTGTCTGGCGAATCTATTTTTTTATGCTACATCGACATAACGATTAACTTCATCTTCGGTTTGTGCTCTTGTTACGTAACTAACGGTTACCATTATGACAATATTAGAAACTAAGCCTAGAATTCCCGCATGGATACCAAATGGAGTAGAAGTAGCAACCAGTTGGAAATAGTAATTGACGATTGTTCCTACAACTAATCCTGAGATAACCCCATGGGTTGTTGCTCTTCGCCAAAATAGTGCACTGTACACTCCTGGAGCAAACTGGACAATGGAACCATAAGCACCTAATAACAAGGCGACCAATCCCTGCCCGCCGAAAACAGTAATATAATAAGCTAAGGCACCGATAACGAAAACGCCAACACGCATGATTAGAAGTGTTGTCTTGTCTGAGAGGTCCTTCCAAATGGATTTGATCACTCCATCCGTTACCTCCAAAGAAGCACTATGAGTAATCGCATCGGCGGTTGACATAGCCGCAGCAAGCGCACCAGCTCCGACAAGGCCATACAGCCATCCAGGCAAATTCATAACCGTTGTAATCAAATAAGGTAAAACTTGATCAGCGCTTTCTAGTTGTCCTGAATCAACTACCCCTTTAGCAGCAAAGCCAACAAGTAAAAGTGGCACTAAAAACAAGGCGAAAATTGGGTATGCTAGTACAGTCTTTTTAATTGTCCTTGAATTGGATGCATATGACTTAGAAAATAAATGCGGCCACATCAGAAATCCAATTACCGATACTAGAATGGTAGTTGTGTAAGCAACGGTACCCATTGAAGAACCTTCTTTCCCTATTTGAAGGAATTCAGGTGTCTCTCTCGCAATTGACTCGAACATTTCAGTTGTTCCGCCATGTAATTGATAAACGATGGTCAAGCCTACAATCCAAGAAATCAGGATCATCAATATACCTTGGAATACATCAGACCAGGCAGCTGCCCGCAGACCACCTGTTGCTACATATACAACAACGATTCCATACGACAGAAGAGCACCAAGCCAGAACGGAATCCTGCCTTCGGTCAAGGTGTTAAAAATAATGGCCATCCCTGACATTTGAGTAGCTAAATATTGAATGGAAGCAAATAACGCGATCAATCCAACAAGTATAGCCAATACAGGGCTGTTGAATCTTCCCTTTAAAAACCCTGCCACTGTATAAAGACGATATTTCCTGCCGATTTTCCCTATTTTTGGCCCGATGATGTACCATGGGAGAATCGCAAACGCAGTGTACGTAATAATATATAAGGCCGGAGCCCCTTTTGAATACGCCCATCCGGGTGCTCCTAAAAACGAGAATGCGCTGAAGACAGCTCCTCCCATCAAGAACCACATTACAAACAATCCTAGCTTCCCGCCTGCTACCGCAAATTCATCCAGCGAGCTGCTATCTCTTCCTCTACCTGCCATGACACCTACAAAGAGAGCGATCACAAGGTACAGAATCATCATAATAAGAGCAATCTGCCATCCTGGCATTAAACATCCTCCTCCTCATCCTGGTCTGGGTCTAAACGATACAGTATTACAAGTGTTACAAACGTAATGACAATCCACAAGATCACCCAGAAAAATGAAAAGGGTAAACCAAATATAATCGGGGTTGCACGATTCGCAATCTCGAAAAACGGAAACACGAGCATTAAAAATGGTATCAGCCCAACAGCGATATAGATTGTGTTAAATTTAGATTTGCTCATCTTTTATCAACTCCTCTTAGGTTATCGGTAATCCTTACTCTGCCATCCTAACGGTCGTTCGATAAAGCAATTCAGCACCTAATGAAATATCTTCAATGGATGAAAACTCTTTAGGATTATGGCTGATTCCATCCTTGCAGCGAACGAAGATCATCCCATAATCGCACACATAGGACATAGCAAGAGAGTCATGGAATGGGCCGCTCATTAATTCGATGGTATCCAGTCCAATATTTTTGCTTTCCTCTCTCATCAAATTCATTATTTCCTCAGAACAGTACCTTGGCTCACTATTCGTGTCCTCATGAATTCTGTAAGTCAGACCGTGTTGATTTGTTATTTCGGCAATACGCTCATATAATCTCTCTTCGATCCGATGTCTTTTATTAATATCAATATCTCTTAAATCCACAGTGAAGGTAACTTTTTCAGGGATTATATTACGAGAATCGGGGAAAATACTCATGCTTCCCACAGTTCCGACTGTTGGAGCATCAGGATCTTCACCAGCCAGCTCATTTAGTGCCACGATAATTTTTGCTGCTCCCACCAGTGCATCCTGCCTCATCGCCATTGGCACAGAGCCTGCATGACCTGCAAAGCCTTCTAACTCAATTGTCAGCCATAATGGTCCAGAAATTCCGGTGACAATACCAACCGGGAGATCATTCTTTTCCAGGATCGGTCCCTGCTCAATATGCATTTCCAGGAAGCCAGCGATGCTTCCCTCTTCATATTCGGATTCTTTTAATCGATCAGGGTCAAAGCCAAATTCCTTCAATGCCTCGCGCCGGGTCACACCATCTTTGTCTTTTCTCTCTAATTCGCCTTCTTCAAGCTGCCCAAGGATTCCCCGGACTCCAAATAATCCTTTATTAAAGCGGCAGCCCTCCTCATCGCTAAACGCCACAACCTCAATTGGCATTCGCGGTAAAATATTTTGCTCCTTCAAAGTTTGCGCGACTTCTAACCCGCCCAGCACCCCGATGACACCATCAAACCTGCCTCCATATGGCTGGGAATCAATATGGGAACCAATCATCAATATTGGAGCATCGGGGTCTTTGCCCTCAAGCCTCCCTATCAGATTGCCAAAATCGTCTATTCTTGTTGTAAGACCAGCTTCTTCCATCCAGTTCTTTACCTTCTCTACTCCTTCCCTGTCCTCTTTCGATAAGGTCAATCGGCAGACACCAGTATCCCCAATTTTGCCTATCTCTGCTAACTCATCAATACGCTGCTCCAAACGCTGTTTGTTGATCGTAAAAGTTTGCAGTTTCATCTTTCCCCTCCTCCTATTTTTAAAATCCTTTCAGTCAAAGCGGAGTGTCAGCCATGTCCTAAAAAATTCCTCAGTTCTTTAAGTTTTGACAAAACACTCGTAATCCCAATATGAAATTACGAGTGTCTCCGGTGGTTGTTTTACTGTATTTTCTGTAATTCTTCCGTGAGTGTCTGAATAATAAAATCCAGGTCTTCCATCTCAATATTGAGTGGCGGTGACAAAGTTAATACATTGTTGTATCCCGCAACAGTCGCCCCATTCTTTCCAATTATCAATCCTCTTTCTTTACATCCATTCATCACTTTGTTGACAAGATTTGTATGAAGAGGTTCTTTCGATGTCTTATCACTGACTAGTTCAATACCAATCAGCAGCCCTTTCCCTCTCACATCTCCTACAAAAGCATGATCCATCAGCCTGTCATAAAGACTTTGTTTTAAATAATTACCTAACTCCCTTGAACGATCGAACAATTTTTCATTTTCCATGATTTCAATGTTCTTCAAAGCGAGAGCACAGGCAGCGGGATTACCGCCAAACGTATTCACATGGCGGAAATAATCATAATCCTCAGATCCTTTAAAAGTTTCGTAGATTTCTTTCCGGACCGCTGTTGCGGAAAGCGGAAGGTATGCGCTAGTAATACCTTTTGCCATTGTGATGATGTCTGGTTTAACACCGTAATTCATGAAACCAAATGGCATCCCAGTCCTGCCAAATCCGCAAATCACTTCATCCACGATCAGCAAGGCACCATGCTTTTCACAAACCTCTTTCACACCTTTCATATACTGCTCTGGTGGAACGATGACCCCGCCTCCAGTAATGATCGGTTCCATAATCACTCCTGCAATCGTCTCGCCAAGCTCCCATGTCATCACCCGGTCGATGTCCTGTACTGACTGGAGGTTTACTGCTTCGGTGTCTTCTTGATCTGCGCCACGATATAGATCTGGCGGAGCGACATGTAGGAATCCAGGTGCCAATGGCTCATATTTAATTTTGCGCTGCGCTTGCCCCGTAGCCGCTAATGAGCCCATCGAATTACCATGATAAGCCCTGTAGCGAGAAATGAATTTGTACCTGTTGTGCTCACCATTTTGCTGATGATACTGCCTTACCAGTTTAAAGGCCGTTTCATTTGCCTCAGACCCACTGTTGGAAAAAAAGAAAACATAATCATCTCCCAGTAAATCATTCAGCTTTTCAGCCAGTTTAATCGCCGGAATATGACTCTGACTAAGAGGAAAATAGGCCATTTCCCTTAATTGTTCATAAGCTGCATCGGCTAGTTCTTTCCTTCCATAACCAACATTCACACACCACAGCCCCGCCATGGCATCAAGATATCTTTTACCGTTATGGTCCGTCACCCATGAACCTTCTGCTTTCTCTGCTATTAGGGTGTTGTCGGGGTTATATGGCTTCATTGAATGCCAGACATAATCCCGGTCCTTTGCAAGAAAATCCTCTGCTTGTTTTGTCTTTGTCATGCCCGCCTTCCTCCTACGCTTTCGGTTTTGTGGCTAAATTTAATAATCAAAACGAGTAGTAATCATTTTTTTGCGAGTATAGAAGTTCACACCATCCTTGCCATTCACATGGAGATCACCATAGAAGGAATCCTTCCAGCCGGAGAATGGAAAGAAAGCCATCGTGGCTGGAACGCCAACATTGACTCCAAGCATTCCTGCGTCAGCATCTTCCCTAAACTGCCGGATTGCTTTTGCATCCTTCGAATAGATCGTCGCCCCATTGCCAAAACGGGATTTACGAAGGTATTCCAGCGCCTCATCCAGATTCTCAGCACGAAGGACACTCAAGACCGGTGCGAAAATCTCCTCTCTGGCAATCGTCATGTCTGGCTCCACATGATCAAATATTGTTGGACCAAGGAATGTACCTTCCTTTAATTCGTCCATCGCACTTCGTCCATCCAGAAGCAGTGAAGCTCCTTCTTCTACTCCCTTTTCGATATATCCCAATACCTTCTCGCGATGTGATTTTCTAATCAATGGAGTAAGCAGGACCTCATCATCCAAACCATTTCCAATCACCAGATCGCTAGCCTTTTGTTTTAATGCCTGTACAAATTCTTCTCTGTCACCTACAACGACTACGGCACTGCACGCCATGCATCGCTGCCCAGCACTTCCATAGGCGGAACTGAGGATATTGGTTACTGCCTTTGCCACATCCGCATCAGGCATGACAATATGGTGGTTCTTAGCCCCCGAAAGTGCTTGAACCCGCTTTCCATTGGCTGATGCTCTTTCATACACATACTTAGCAACCGGCTGGGAACCTACAAAGGAAATGGCTTTCACATCTTCGTGGTCAAGAAGACCATTCACCACATCATGTGCTCCGTGAACAATGTTAAATACGCCTTTTGGAGCACCCGCTTCTGAAAACAGTGACACAAGTTCATTCGCCAAAAGTGGTGTTCTTTCGGAAGGTTTCAATACGAAAGTATTTCCACAGGCGATGGCCAAAGGGAACATCCAGAGAGGAACCATCATCGGAAAGTTGAAAGGAGTAATTCCGCCGACTACACCAAGAGGATACCTGAACATTTCAGAGTCAATCTCCTCCGCTATATTGGATAAGCTTTCCCCCATCATCAGCGTTGGTGCCCCAACGGCAAACTCTACACACTCAATGCCACGTTGCACTTCCCCATAAGCTTCCTTATAGGCCTTGCCATTTTCCTTGACAATCAACCTTGCCAGCTTTTCGTGATTCTCAGTCAGCAGGTGATGATACTTATAGAGAATTCGTGCCCTTTTCGGCACCGGAGTGTTTTTCCAAGTTTCAAACGCGGTTTTGGCAGCACTTACAGCAAAGTCAACATCTGCCGCAGAAGAAATTGGAACCCTCGCTAATACTTCATTAGTAGCTGGATTAAGGACCTCAAGAGTTTCATTGGACTGGGCATCTACCCAATCACCGTTTATATAGTTCTTTAATACAGCGGTTCCTTTGGTTATATTCATTGGTTGGCGGCCTCCTTTTTTCTGAATTTTTAAAATTAATATTATATAAATTATCTTGTATTTGTTACAAAGTTTCATTAGACACTATGTAAAAAATCTAACGGAGTTTTTTTTACATTTTGAAAAAAATCTTGCTTTTCTTCAGGCTATAGTGATTCTTGACCAGACTTTTTTACCTGCCTGGATGAAATCAAATAGTCATAAGAATAAATCATGAACTCAATCGCCAGCCGTTTTTCATGACGCATGAAGTCCTCACCAAGCAGATTTTCCAATTTATCAAGCCGATGATAAAGTGTCTGTCTAACAACATATAGCTGTTTAGCTGTCTCTTGCTTTGATCCATTACATGCTAAATAGATTTTCAAGGTATCCATCAGCTTCGCATTATACTTTTTGTCGTATTCAATCACTGGTTCTAGATACTCCATCACAATTTCCTTTAACTCTAAATGCTCGTTCAGCTTGGATATGAGCCTGTATATATGCAGGTCATCATAGAAATAATAGGATTCTTGCTCACTCCAGCGTGTTTGGATTCTTAGAGTCTCGGCAGCTGTTTTATAACTCATTCCGATGTTTTTCAGTTCCTGAACGTATTTCCCAATCGCAAGCATATGTCGGAACTTGTATTCGCCAATTTTAAGATCACTTTGCAACAATTTCTGTATTCCCTCTGTCATCCTCTTCTTCCAATTGGCTGTGCTTCTCATATTTAAGAAAATAAATACTAACAAACCTTTCCTCTCTATCGAATAAAAAGTAAATCCATGCTGTTCAAAGATTGTTCTTGCATAAAGTTTAAAATAGGTTAAATCAAGATTTGAAAATGAATCAAGTGTCTCTAGCCTGCACAAGCAGACAAATCCTCCTTTCCCAACAACTTGCGGTGAATGATAGGCTATGTAATCTTGAATAGCATCTTCACTGCATTCTCCCTCCAGCCAGTTATTCAGGAAATCCGTTTCCTCGTTCCGCCGCTTCTCTTCGAAATAATGCTTTCGCAAGAGAAACTGTGCAAGAGCAGTTGCCGTCCGATCCAGAATTAGCCGGTCAAAATCAGTAATACCCCTGACTTTCGAAAGGAGGAATAGCTCTGCTTTATTGTCGCCAAGCAGTTGGATTGGTACGCTTGCTATTGATGTTGATAGATGGTCTGGTACAAGGTTGTTTATGAATGGTATAAGTTCATTCCTCTCGTTGGCATCGACATTTGGAATAAACTGAATATCAGAAGGATGAAAAAGGATGGCTACTTGAACATTTAAAAACTGTTGGATGAAAGTGAGGATTTCTTGATGATTTTCAATCGTTAATAACTTCTTGTTTAGCTTTTGAGAATATCCTTCCAGGTCAGATATCATCTGGTACTGGTGGTTGATTAGGAGGGTGTGGATGTCTTGGGTGATCTTGACGAAAGGAACTTCTTGTTTAAAAAGGATAATTGGGAAATGATGTTCATTTGCGAGATCAATAATTTCCTGCGGCAAAATTGAAGTGTAAGTACCAATCTCAAAACAAAGAGCAGCAGCCTGGGATTCAATTAACTGTTCAACAACAGAAAAAAATAAATTTTTGTCCTCTTTCCATGCAAGCCCGGTAGACAAAATCAATTCACTCCCATTTAAAAGGTTTTTGATTTTCGTCACATCCATCACATGGACCCATTTAACAATACGGCTCAGACCCTCATGCCCAGCAACAACTTCTATATTCTCAAAGTACTTTCTCTGTAAAAGATCCTCAACCGTGATATATAAAGACAAGGTGATTGCTCCTTTTTTATACAATATAGAAACTGTATGATTTATAATTCACAAGAATTCTTTATATTTTAAGTATTCTGTTTTTAACTCGGATTTACCTGCATATTCCCCTTTTTTCTCAGTATTAGTTTGAAGGAAAATTGGAGGAAACTATTTCGTTTTGTTGTTATTAATGAAAATATGAAGACCAAAAGAACTAGAACACATCTCTAAAAAGAACGTAAATGTTTAAATAAAGAGTGCATTTTTTCAGTGGATTCTTTTACTCTTTCAATCGGAATAAATTATTTCTGTGGCAGTTCTATATAATTGCAAATAGAAAAACCTAGATTGGGAGGATGAAATCAATTACAGCTGCTCACTCGGATGCTCTTCTAGTTATGGAAGCCATGAAGGAAAGCAACGATAGGCGCATGTTCGAACGGTACCAAGTTATCCACCTCCATCTAAAAGGGTATAAGCAGAAGTTCCTGAAAGGAAAACAAATACAGATTACTACTTATGGACCGCACCGGGGTGCCAAGCTCCTCGGTACATTGAATTATGAAACTGGAGAAAACTTTGTGTCCGAAGCAGAACACTGTATGACCATTTTCCAACTGGATAACCGTCACAAAACAGACACAATAATCCGCTAACCACCCTGTCCCCTTTTCCTGCCCCTCTGTATATAGACAGTGAAAGGGCGGTGCAAAAAAATGACGATTAAATCAGGGGTCATTGAAGGTTTTGAAGGGTATGGACAATTCAGTTCGCTGGAGGAATTCAACCACCATTTGGAGATGTGGATGGCTTGGCACAAACGTGATTTTACAAAGGGAGAGTTAGTAGGATTGAAGAGACTGTCACGGTTTGCTGCCAAGGTCCCAGGCGTCAGCAACGCAAAAATCGGCACGATGCTGAAAGCCATCCATGAAGAGTACCACGAGCTCGGCATTTCCCGTTCCACTTTTAAAAGAATGATCATCAAAGCAAGAAATCTGGGAATCTTCACGGTACACGAAACATCACGTAAGAACGGTTCACAATCCAGCAATTTGTATGTATTCAACCGTTTTCCCAATAATGAACCACTGAAGAAGGAAAAATTGAACCACCCTAATAAAACTATTAATCTTTCTGAAACTAAAACTATAAAGAATAATAAACGTGAAGAAACGGCCTCAGGGGAAAATAGCCAATTCCACAATCTTGATGAAAAGAAACCAGAAGGCAGCCTGATCCAACCACCAGAAGATCATGAATTCGTCAGCGATCGAATTCCAAAGCCATTCGTTGAACTGGTACAATGCTTCTTCCCTGCAGCCAAAACAATCGAGGAATTCTGGAGAATGACAACGATCTCTGCCTATAAAAACAACCAGGAGAACGAAACAGACACCGTTCTAGCTCTCTCCCTGGATTCCTTCAAACAGCTCGTACGCAAACTTAAATCAACAGTGAAGGTGAAGAATCCACTCGCCTATTTCACCGGCATCCTGAACAAGAAGTTCCAAGAGGTTTATTTTGGGGAGCTTTTAGAGATGGGATTTTAGGTCTCGAAAAAAAGAACCATTGGTGCCGTAACCACCAATGTATTGGTCATTAAATTTGTGGATCCTGTTCCTGAAAAAGCCATTTTAGAGTCAAAATCAGAGCAGCAGGCCTAGAAAGATGCTGATAAAATGAAAAACGAGAAAATGGAAACAGAGACAGAAGAAAAAGAAACAGCCGAGAAAATGGCTAAAGAGGCAGAACAACAAAAAGCGAAATTAGAGGCACAAGCTAAGCCGAAAGCAGAGGAAGAAGCAAAGCGAAAGGCTGAGGCAAAAGTAAAAGAAGAATCCCGAAATGCCGAACTAGGTCTAGAGGAAGCCATCGTTGTTCGAGTCGTTGATGGAGATACAATCGTAACCAACAAAGGCCGCAAAGTCCGCCTTGTTGGTGTAAATACACCCGAATCAACGACAAGAAAAGAGCCATTTGGAAAAGAAGCAAGCGACTATACCACTTATAAACTCAAAGGCAAAAAAATCTGGATGCAACCAGACGTCAGGGACACCGACCGTTACGGCCGACAGCTTCGCATCATCTGGCTGTCAATCCCAACGGATGACAGGAACGAGTGCGAAATCCGCTCTAACATGTTTAATGCCCATCTTGTTCTCAGTGGATTTGCAGTACCATCCACCTTCCCACCTGATGTAAAATACAGCGACTACTTCGTAAAGTTTGCCAGAGAAGCACGCGAATCAGGAAACGGATTATGGGGATTTGGAACAAAAAGAGCAACCAAAGGCGACCCAGACACAAAAGCAGCCGCTAAAAGTACAACAACAACTAGCCAACCAGCAACTACTACAACAGGCAGCCAGTACGACTGCACCAGCTACGGCAATTAAAACGGAATACTTGGCAAACTATTAAGGAAAGTCTATCCAGATGGAGTACCCACCATCCATTCGACCTATCAAACAAAGATGGATCGGGATAAGGGTTGTTATGCTTGCGAGAGAGGTTTAAAGGATTAGAGCCAGCGATTTACAGGATCTAGTTTTTGCTTCAAAATTAATCTAGAAAGGAAGCAATATGTACATCCCACGCTAGCAAATTAACCTATATTATTAATAACCCGTTAGCATCCCACTTTGATCTTTATCAGTTGGCACCCTAAGAAAAAATGGCCAAACAATAGGATGAATACGAAGCTATAATGAATTTCACATCAAAACGGATTATCATGAACGAAGCCATTACGCAACATGAAAAGCTCATCGGATAATTTGTGCAAATCAGCTGGTTGAAGCGTGAGACATTTGTGTTAAAACAACATAGGTACATGCTGATTGCGGTATGATAAAGAGCACTGACATTCAACTCTTCTCTAATGATTACGGCCACGGGTTTTTA
>NZ_JXIQ01000115.1 GCF_000934845.1 Mesobacillus subterraneus | reverse complement strand
AAGGCGCTTACGTCTACTTTTACGTTCGACATATCTCCTCTTAAAGTGCTTACGTCTACTTTTACATCACTTATATCTCTTTGCATATTTAAAAGGATATCTAGTATTTGTTTTTCCATTTTTCTCACCTCCTTTGAATAATAGTATAGGACACTTTGGATTTTCTGTCTCTCCCATCTCCAAAAACCGTGTCACATAAATTCTCGCACAAACCTGCTGGCGGTACTAGCGCTGCGTAACGACATCTGAAAAAAACAAAGGGACGGACATTTTGCTCCAAAACTACTAGGATAAGGGCAAAATCTCCGTCCCCTTTCTTGTTATTTTAATTTCTGCAAAACCAGCTGCTAACATTAGAGAAGTAACAGTTTTTCTAAAGCTGCGGCAAGCAAACCGAACATCATCACTGGGAAGAAGTCGGCCTGATACTTACCCGTAAAAACGGTTGAAGAAACAGCATTTATTTTTCATGAATCAGCATAGAGCTTCCTCACTATTCTTTCACAGATTTCATGAGTTTTTAGAGCATCCTCTGCCGAAATCTGCGGCTTGGTATTTGTCCGAACTGCCTCAATAAAATCGGTAATCATCGGTTCAAAGCCTCGCTTTATTAAAGTAGGCTCCCAGTCATTTCCACGGACTTCGGTTATTTCCATCCCTTTTGAGATGATCAGCTTGGAGACATTCTGTACTGTTCTTTTTTCTAATGGGCCCATAACCTCCACAATTTCTTCATTCGTGCCATTATCCCGATTCATGATACCAATTGCTGTGGCGCCGTTAGCGAGAAATTGGATGACAATGTGGTGCAAGCGGTCGCCTTCCATTCTACCATTCACGACAATATCTTCGATCGGATGTGGAAACAAATAGCGCATTGTATCGACCACATGGATAAAATCGTCAAAAATAAAGGCCCGCGGTTCACCAGGAAGGGCATGACGGTTCTTTTGAACAATAAGGAAATTAGGATCAGCCACCTCTTTTAGTTTTTGATGAAAAGGTGCGTATCGGCGATTAAAACCTGTCATTAACAGCAGACCCTTTTGTTCAGCAAGTTCAACTAACCTTTTTGCTCCCTCATAGCTATCTGTGATAGGTTTGTCGACAAAGACATGGATCTGCCTTTCTAATAGTTGTTCGATGATTTCCGCATGAGAAGCAGTCGCGGAATGAATGAATGCTGCACGAATTCCACTGTCCAATAAAGAAGCTAAACTCGTGTGAAGGTGGTCGAATCGATATTGGTTTCCAATCGATTGCAGGCGCTCTTGATTGCGTGTATAAAGATGGAATTCGATATCCTTTAGTCCGCTATAGACCGGAAGATAGGCCTTTTGAGCAATATCCCCGATCCCGATCACTCCTATTTTAAGCATTATTTCTCCCCCTAGATTATTAATTACTGCTATGTCCATTATACTTCATCATATAGCAAACGAACGGACCAATTGCTTTATAAAAATACCTATCTCCCTTTTTTTGAAAATAGCAAAAACTGCACCCGGCACTTCGGGTGCAGTTTTCTGCTTTTCTTTTCCGCTATTATTGTTTGATTACTGGAGATACTTCCTGCACTAGAAGACCACTTCTTTTGTTGTTAGTAGCGATGATATATACGGCAGCAAAAGCAATCGCCACTGCAATGAATGAACCGATGTTAAAGATGCCTTTTTGTGAGTACCAAACGATGGAATAACCGATAGAGCCTGACAGCAATGCGTAATAGGTGAACGGGAAGAGAGTTTTCCTTATGACCGCTCCTTCTTTTCCGACCAGACCTACCACCGCGGATGCTGCAACAACATTGTGCACACAAATCATATTTCCTGCCGCTCCGCCAACTGCCTGGAGGGCAACGATCCAGGTAGGATCTACGCCAATATTGCTTCCTACATTATATTGGAATAGAGAGAACATCATATTGCTGACTGTATTGCTGCCTGCGATGAATGCGCCCATGCCGCCAATGAAGGTAGAGAATAGCGGCCAATAATCTCCCGCCAGGGCAGCGACTCCGTTTGCCAATTCAATTGGCATCTTATCAAAGCCTGCTGCTCCTCCTCCGGTATTTAAAAATACCTGAACCATCGGGACTGTAAAAATTAGAGCTGTCGAAGCAGAAATCATCGTTTTGCCTGATTGGGACCAGGCACGTCTGTAAGCGCTTGCATTCATGCCGTGGAGGAAGTACGTAATTGCCGATACAATAATGAAAATAGTGCCGGGCAAATACAACGGCTGAAAACTGGAGGTAATTCCAGAATCAAAAATATTTTCAAATGAGATACTCCATGCTTTAAACCATCCTGCAATTGGGAGGGAATTTATTCTTGTTAAGATTAGCAGCAAACCAACGAGAACATAAGGTGTCCAGGCACGGAACATGCTCATGCTTCCGCTCTTGTGAGTAATGTCCTTGATTTCAAGATTGCCAATCCATTCAGGATCCCAGTTCGATTTTTCTTCAAAATCCCATTCTTCCTCTTTTGGAGGCATCAGGAAACCTCTCTTTGCCGCAAAAATCACAATTGCCAATCCTGTCAAACCACCAATCATCGAAGGGAATTCCGGTCCAAGAAGATTTGCAACAATGATATACGGAATCGTCATCGCAAACGACGAAAACAGGGCAAATTTCCATACCTTGATGCCTTCGGAAAAGGATTTATTTTTGCCGAAATACCTAGTCATCAGTGCAACCACAAATAATGGCACAAGCGTACCCGCGATCATATGAAGAAAGGCTACCTTGACAGCGATGACATTTACCAAACCTAGAAAGTCATTCGATAATCCAGCATCGCCCGATAGTCCACTAAAAACACCTACAAGCATAGGGGTTCCGACTGCACCGAACGAAACAGGTGTACTTTGGATGATCATTCCGGCGACTACTGCTGCCATCGCCGGAAATCCGAGCCCTACCAATAAAGGAACTGCAACCGCCGCTGGGGTTCCGAAGCCTGCAGACCCCTCAATAAATGAGCCGAACAGCCACGCCACAATAATCACCTGAACTCTTCGGTCCCCTGAAATATCGGTGAAACCTTGACGGATTGTCTTGATTCCACCACTTTCCTGCAAGGTGTTCAGCAGCAGGATTGCGCCAAAAATAATGTAAAGAAGTGTTCCCGCCACAATAAGCCCATGGATAGAAGCGGCAGCTACATTGGCACCTGGCATCTTCCACACGAATAGAGCAAGAACGATAGCTACTAAATAAGAAATTGGCATTGCTCTGCTTGCTGGCCACCTAAGCCCGATCAGGAAAACCCCTACCACTAGAATAGGCAATAACGATAAAAATGCTAGCATTCCCGTACTCAAAAAACCATCTCCTCTTTTAATATGATAATAAAAAACAAGAAAAGTTTTTGTTGCGAATGACGCAACAATGCTATATAACTATAAAAATAATGTTATATAACACTTGTTATTTATTATACAGACTTAACAAGGGTAATTACAATAATTTTTAGAAAATTTAGAATTATTATTGTAGGAAAGCATTAAAAAAAATTTGTCCGTTGTTATCCGAACAAATTTTTTCCATTCTTTTGACTTTGTTTTGAAAATCCGAGTCTGACAGAGATTTGCGATCCGACATCAAGCATTTGCTCTTTCAGTTGATTCAGTCTTTCTTCGGTCATTCGGATCGTCGGTCCCGAAATACTAATGGCTGCGACTACTTTCCCCAAATGATCGAAAATAGGTGCTGCAATGCAGGAAATACCGTTTTCATTTTCCTCCAGATCAAGCGCGTATCCATTTTGCTTAACCTGGACCAATTCCTTGAACAAAGCATCTTTATCCGTAATCGTGTGTTTCGTATGCATGGGAAGGCCTTTTCGCTCGACGATTTCATGTACCATCCCTGAAGGAAGATTGGCGAGAATTGCTTTTCCAACGGATGTACAATGCATTGGTGCCCGCTTTCCAACCTTTGAATGCATTCTCAATGTTTCTGTCCCTTCCAGCTTTTCAATGTAAACTACTTCTCCCTGGTCATAGACGACAAGGTGGATCACTTCATTCGTTGAATCCTCAAGCTGCTGCAGAAATGGGCCCGCCTCAGATCTTATATCAATGGAATCCAGCAGTTTCGAGCTAATTTCCAAAAATTTGTATCCAAGTTTGTACAAGCCAGTAGATTCGTCTTGCTCAATGTATCCATACTGGGCTAGAGTAACTAAAATTCGGTAGACAGAACTTTTATTGATATCCATCTGTTTCGCAATCTCAGTAACTCCTAAACCGCCTTTTTTCATGCCGACTAGCTGGATAATATCCAACGCGCGGCTTACTGACTTAACAACATTTTCCCTTTCCACTTCTCTTACCCCCAGTGTGGCGCCTATCACAATCTCTCATCAAACTTTCATTCTAGTCCCGGCAAACACATTCTTCAAAACGCCAATCTCTTTAATCTCACATTCAATGACATCTTGTGTTCCGACGAACTCTGCTCCTACAGGGCTGCCAGTCAGTATAACATCTCCCGGCTTCAAAGTCATGACCTTCGACAGATAGGAAATCATTTTCGGGATTGGGATGATCATCAGGTCAGTAGGACTATTTTGCTTTTCAACACCATTCAGTCGAGCGGTTACTACAACGCTAAAAGGGTCCAATTCTGTTTCAATCACCGGCCCTAGGGGAGTGAAGGTGTCAAACGACTTTCCGATTGTCCAATGTCCATCTTTGTGAAAGTGGCTTGGTGCAGTAACATCGTTGCCGACCGTGTAGCCAAAGACATACTCGAAAACTTCTGATTCCGGAACATCCTTTGCTTCCTTGCCAATGACTACAGCAAGCTCGGATTCGAATTTAACCTTATCTGTACCGTCTGGAATCATGATTTCTTCCTCTGTGCCAATAACGGAAGAAACAGGCTTAAAGAAAAATACGGGGATTTCTGGCAATTCAGATGGCAAGTCTTCTTTGTTTGCCACAAAATTTGCGCCGATACCAATTATTTGATTTGGGACAAGCGGGGCGAGCAAGTGGGCTTCTTCTCTTGAAAAAACCTTCCCTGTATATTCCCAGCTTTCAAACAGATCTCCAGTAATTTCTTGTATTCCTCCTGCCGTAACTACACCTGAATAAACTTTTGAATCAACTGTAAACCTTGCAAATTTCATCGTTTTAACCCCTTTCTGTCATGGATATTTCAAAGGGGCATTTTCAGCTAGGAATGAATGCCCCTTTGAAAGGAAGTATTTTTAATTTTTTACAGCAAATTTCGCTTTCGCTTCTTGGCGCCGACGATGAAGAATAGGCTCCGTATAGCCATTTGGCTGTTCATATCCAAGGAAGACGAGGTCACATGCAGCCTGGAACGCTACAGAGTTGTCAAAGTCGTCTGCCATTGGGTGGTAAGCTGGATCAATCTTATTTTGCTTATCCACGACTTTCGCCATCCGCTGCAATGTCTCTAGCACCTGTTCTTTCGTGCAAACCCCATGGTGCAGCCAGTTTGCCATATGCTGACTGGAGATCCTTAACGTTGCCCTGTCTTCCATCAATCCTACATCATTGATGTCAGGAACTTTTGAGCAGCCGATTCCTGATTCAACCCAGCGAACCACATAGCCGAGGATCCCCTGCGCGTTGTTATCCAGCTCTTCCTGAATTTCCTCAGCAGTCCATTGCGGATCTTCAGCAACCGGAATTTGCAGGATCTCGTCTCGATAATCTTTGGATTCACCTGCCAGCTGATTTTGCACCTCAAACACATCAACCTGATGATAGTGCAATGCATGCAATGTCGCAGCTGTTGGAGATGGCACCCATGCAGTATTCGCACCTGCCTGCAGATGGCCGATTTTTTGTTCCAGCATTGGCCCCATCAAATCAGGCATTGCCCACATGCCTTTTCCGATTTGAGCACGTTCCTGGAAGCCAACCTGAAGCCCTGTGGCAACATTTGACTTTTCATAGCCTTGAAGCCAAATGGATGATTTCATATCATTTTTCCGGACCATTGGGCCAGCTTCCATGGAAGTATGCATCTCATCTCCGGTGCGGTCGAGGAAGCCTGTATTAATGAAAACAATCCGGTCTTTCACCTCACGGATGGATGCTTTAAGGTTTAAACTTGTGCGACGTTCTTCATCCATCACGCCGATTTTAATCGTGTTCCGCTTCAGGCCAAGCAGGTCCTCTGTCCGGTCAAATAATTCATTGGCAAAAGCGACTTCTTTTGATCCATGCATTTTTGGTTTTACGATATAAATAGAACCCTTGGATGAATTCTGGTATTTTGTATTGCCAATTACGGAGTGCTTTCCAATCAGGCTGGTAAACACTGTATCAAGAATTCCTTCTGGAACCTCATTGCCTTGTTCATCAAGGATGGCATTGCTTGTCATCAAGTGGCCGACATTTCGCACAAACATGACAGAACGGCCGTTCAGACTGAATTCTTCCCCATTTGGTGCTGTGTAGGAACGATCTGGATTCATCGTTCTCGTCATGAGACGGGCATTTTTATGGAAGGTAGCCGACAAGTCTCCTTTTTGCAAGCCAAGCCAATTGCGGTATACCTCCACTTTATCTTCAGCATCTACTGCTGCAACCGAGTCTTCGCAATCCATGATCGTTGTCAGAGCGGCTTCGAGAAGGATATCCTTTACTCCCGCTTTATCCGTCTTGCCGATCCGATGGTTTGGATCAATCTGGATTTCAAAGTGCAAACGATTATTTTTCAGCAAAACAGCTGCTGGTTCCTCTTGATTTCCTTGATAGCCAACAAATTTTTCTTCATCCTTAAGACCCGTTGTTTTGCCTTCAGCCAGGGAAACTACCAGCTTTCCATCTTTGATGGCATATTTTTCGGCATCCTTATGGGAACCTTCCGCTAGCGGCACGGACTGGTCGAGAAATTCCCGTCCATAAGCGATGACTTTATTGCCACGGACTGGATTATACTGTAAGCCTTTTTCTGCTCCATCTTCTTCACTGATGGCATCTGTTCCGTAAAGAGCATCATATAAACTTCCCCAGCGTGCATTAGCAGCATTGATTGCATAGCGTGCATTATTAACAGGCACAACAAGCTGAGGGCCTGCTTGTAAGGCAACTTCTTCATCCACTGCTTCTGTGGTAATTTGGTAATCCTCCACTTCCGGTTCAAGATATCCAATGTCAGCAAGAAATGACTTATATTGATCTAGATCAAATTTGCCGCTATTTTCACGATGCCAGGCATTTACTTTTTCTTGGATTTCATCACGGATTTTTAGCAATTCCTTGTTTCGAGGAGCCAGATCCTTTACCAGGCCTCCGAGACCATTCCAAAACTGTTCCTGATCCACCTCGGATCCAGGAAGAACTTCTGAATTAATAAATTCGTAGAGTTCTGATGCAACCTGAAGATTGCTCGATTTTACATAGTCTGCCATCTGATTTTTTCCTCCCTTTGTATGTTCAATCGTTGCGTAATACCAAACGCTGTTTCAATTCCTTCTAAGAAAAATCATACCATGCCATGGAAAGTTTTTTCAATCCATTTAACTGAATTTTTTGTAGTTTTTACCGATTTCTTTCTCTTACTTTGCTGCTGCAGCAGCAATCTCATTTTTCACTTCCACACAACGTCCAGGAGAGGGGAATAGTTTCCCTGCATTCAATAGATTTTTAGAATTAAAGACTTGCCTGATTTCTGTTTGTGCAATAATTTCCTCATCTGTAAATACAAACCGCATTTCTTCCCTTTTTTCAATGCCGACACCGTGCTCGCCGGTAATCGTTCCGCCTACATCGGCGCATGCTTTCAGACAGAGACTGCCTGCTTCAAGAGCCTTTTCTGATTCTCCTGGAATTCTCGCATCAAACAAGACGAGCGGATGCAGATTTCCATCCCCTGCATGAAATATATTAGCGATTCGAAGGCTGAATTCCTCACTGATTTCATTGATCCTTTTTAACACTTCAGGCAGCTTGCTTCTAGGGATGACGCCATCCTGCACAATATAATCAGGGGATATCGCACCCATTGCCCCGAATCCGGTTTTCCGGTTTGCCCACCATTTGGCTCTTTCTTGTTCACTCTGTGCGGCTTTTACCTCACGGACATTGTTGCTATTGCACACAGCAAGGATCTGGTTGATCTGCTCATCGAGGCCGGCGGCAATTCCATCTACTTCAATTAGGAGCACTGCTTCTATGTCCTTCGGGTGTCCTACCGGAAAAGCGGCTGCCTCGACTCCTTCAATTGCCGTCTTATCCATCATCTCCAGAGCAGCAGGAACGATTCCGGCTGAAATTATATCTGATACCGCTTTGCTGCCATCTGCTACCTTGTCAAAATAGGCAAGCACTGTTTGCTTTCCTTCTGGATTCTTTAAAATTCGCACCGTTATTTTTGTCACGATCCCTAAAGTACCTTCAGAGCCCGTCAATAAACCAAGCAAATCATAGCCCGGCTGATCAGGGACACCGTCTTTGCCGATTTCGATCACTTTCCCATTTGGGAGGACGACTTCTAGTCCAAGAATATGGTTAGTCGTTACCCCATATTTCAAGCAGTGCGCGCCTCCGGCATTCTCGGCGACATTGCCGCCAATCGTACAGCAATACTGGCTGGATGGGTCAGGGGCATAATAATATCCTTTATCTGAAATCGAGTTGGTAAGTTTAAGATTGACAAATCCAGGTTCTACGACTGCACGCCTGT
The DNA here is from genome assembly GCF_000934845.1 of Mesobacillus subterraneus. GTDB lineage: Bacteria > Bacillota > Bacilli > Bacillales > Cytobacillaceae > Mesobacillus > Mesobacillus stamsii. The sequence continues at coordinate 3,981 of NZ_JXIQ01000115.1, read as the reverse complement.
TCTCAAAATCGACACTTAGCAGCTTTTTCATCCGAACCATGCTGATGATTACCTCGCCGTTTAAAGGAATGGCACCCCCGCTTAGACCAGTTCCTGCCCCCCTTGCAAGAAAAGGCAGGTCATTTTCGTGACAATACGTAACAATCGCAGCAACCTCAGCGGTGTTCTTTGGAAAAACAACCGCCCTTGGCAAATGTTTGCGAAGGGTGAAGCCGTCACAATCATAGGCAAGCAAGTCTTCCTTCTTGTACAGGATAGACTTGCGGACGGGATCAACCCCAACGATTTTAACCAGATTCAAAACATGAGGATCCTTCGATTGAATGCCTTTTTTCGACATCAGTTCCCCTCCTTCAGACTGTCTTCTTTTTGATACGCCCAATCGAGAAGCTGGATGGTATGAACAACCTTTTGGTTTCTTCCGTACTTTTGAACCCCTATCGCCATTTGAAGCATACAGCCAGGATTCCCCATCGAAATCATTTCTACATCTTCCGGTACATTTTCCATTTTGCTTTCAAGAACGGCACCGGCCATGTCGGGATTCGTAATATTATAAATTCCGGCACTTCCGCAGCATCGATCCGAATTCGGCATGTGTACCATTTCCACTCCTGGTATATCGAGGAGAATATCACGCGGTTCTTGCCGTATTCCTTGACCATGGGCAAGGTGGCACGCATCATGATACGTCATTTTGATGTTCATTTCGGCTTTTGGCTTTTCATATCCAGTATCATGAAGATATTTTGAAATATCTTCTACCTTTTGGGAGAATTCGAAAGCCTTGTCATGCCATTCTGGATCGTCACGAAATAATTCATGGTATTCTTTCAGCATGGACCCGCAACCGGCGGCATTTACAATTACCTTATCCGCGTCTTTAAATGCCTCTATATTCTTCTTGGCAAGCTTTCTGCCTGTTTCCCGGTCACCAGCATGGACATGGAGCGCGCCACAACATGTTTGGTTACGGGGAATGATGACATCGTTGCCATTTCTGGTCAGCACATTCACAGTTGCTTCATTGACATCGCTAAACATCACGTCCATTACGCAGCCAGTCAGCATTGCGACTTTCCGTTTCGTCTCAGTCTTCGCCTTGATCACATCGGCATCGTTGAATTTTTTTCGAACCGGTTCCTTGATCTTCGGCATGATTGCCTCCATTTCGACCAGATGCTTTGGCATGATGTTGATCAGACCGGTCTTTCTTACTACCTTCTGCATCCCGCTCTTTTGGTAAAACTTAAGCAGGCTGCCTAATGAATTCAGCCGGTTTTGATGCGGGAACAACTCTTGAAGAAATAGTTTATTAACTGCACCCTTCCAGCCGGTCAACGGCATCGCCTGGCGGATCTGCCCTCGTGCCTCTTCAATCAGACCTCCAACATTTACATCTGCCGGACATGCAGTCGTACAGGCGCGGCAGTCTAGACAGGCGAACACAGGATCCATGAATTGCTCATTTACCGAGAGTTTTCCTTCAGCAACCGACTTGATCAAATGAACCCTTCCGCGTGGAGAATGCTGCTCTTCACCGGTCAATTCATAGGTAGGACAAGATTCAAGACACATGCCGCAATGAACGCAGTCAGCCCATTTGTTCTCATCTGGCAGGTCGCTCCAGAGGTAATTGCCTAACGTTTTTGGCGCGCAGGCAGGCTCCTGCTTTAACTCCATTTCTCTTAAACTCACTATTATATCCCCCCTACAAAACGTCCAGGATTCAAGACTCGATTTGGATCGATCTTTGCCTTTATTCCTTCCAAAAGAAACTGGTATGGCTGCTTGTCACCCCATACATTCGCCTTTTCGCGGAGCGCCGATGGCAAATGCTTCACTACGACATAACCGTTTGCCTTTGCAGCTTTCTCTCTTAGAGAATAAATTGCGGAGACAATATCTTCTTTTGCCCCTCTAAGCACTGCCTGGCTTAACCCATGGCCAAGGCCCCCATGTGCTTCGATCAGGAGATTGTGGGAATCCTGCAGCAACTGGCACTCCTGCAAAATCTCGATTACCTTCAGATTAACTGTACCGATTTTTACGATCGCTTCCGTTTGGGCATCAACAGGGCGAACCGCACCGTTAGGAACATTCCTGTAAAAATCGTTCCAAAAAGACTTTGCCTCTTCCTGATGAAGGATAACCAACTCGGTTCCTGACGGCTGAAGCTTCTGGACAAACTCCTCTTGGTACTTAACAGAGCTTTCCACGTCTTCTAGCCCAATCACCAGCGTGTAAACCCTTTCACGAAAGAATTTAGCGGATAACGATGGATTCATCATTTCGAGTGCTACAGGTTCTATTACGGTATCCAGCAGATGAACAGCAAATTTTCTTGCATCCTCCATTTTCTGTTCGGAAAACTTCAGCAGCATTAGGCTTTCATATTTCGGAATCGGTCGCAGTTTTACCGTTACCTCAGAAAGAATTCCAAGAGTTCCCATTGCCCCGATAAAAAGCTTGTTCATGTCATAACCGGCAACATTTTTTACTACTTTTCCACCAGATCGAATCACTGAGCCATCAGGATAAACCACCCTCAAGCCAATGACTGCATCTCGCGCTGAGCCATAGCCAAGCCGTTTCGGACCGCTGTCATTTGCGGCCAGGATTCCTCCGATGGTTGCCTGCGCAGGCAAAAACGGATCCAATGGGATTTTTTGGTTAAACTCCAGCAGGTAATCCTGGATTTCTTGAAAAGTGGTACCTGCTCTGACAGTTACTGTCATATCCCCAGGTTCATGCTCCACGACCCCTTTATAATTTTCCAATGAAAGCAGGAGGTCTGCAGTATTATCGGTACCTCCAAATCCTCTTTTCGTACCTCCGCCTACTACATTTACTTTCTTGTTTGTTTCATAGGCATATTTTACTAGACTGGTAATTTCCATTTCAGTCTGAGGAAATACAGTGATCTTGCCGCCATTTCCATATAAATGCTCATCACTTTCGGATTCAGTCCATTGATTTTCAGGAAAAAAAGCTTTCAACTCGGTTAAAATTTCCGCGGTAATCATAGCAGCCCTCCTATGTTTTCTTGGATAACTTCAAATCCTTAACATCGAACTTGTTTTCAGCAAATCCTCCACGAAATCAAGATGCTCTTGCATCCTTTCCTTTGCCGGGACAGGTTTGCTTTGCAGGATCATTTGAAAAATTTGTTCATGCTGGCTGTGTATTTGTTCAAAAACTTTCTGATCCTTTTCGATAAAATGATGGAAACCAATCATCGTCTTCTTCATCGAAACAGAAATAAAGTCAAGTAGTTGAACAAGGATCTCGTTTCCCGCCGCCCCGGCAATTGCAAGGTGAAAATTGTAATCCGCCTCCCAGCTGTTTTCGGCACTCCGGGAAATCAGTTTTTCGAGCTGTTCCAAATCATCTTTCGTTCGGGTTTCTGCAACAATCCCGACAATTCCCGGTTCAAGGAGCTTCCTGACCTGAAAAAGCTGGCTAATATCTTTCGGGTTTGGAAGCAGGAGATGGCGTTGAAAAATTTTTCCTGAATCGAACTTGCATATATAGGTACCCTCCCCCTGCTTGACTGTCACCGCACCCCTTCCTTTTAGAGTCGTGATCGCATCTCTTACCGCAGAGCGCCCTACTCCAAACAATTCACAAAGCTCACGGACTGACGGTAGCTTCTCTCCAGGGAGAAACGTTCCCGCTTCGATCATATGCTCAATTTGCTCCGTAACTGATTCAGATACCTTTTTCGTAGAAATTTTTTCAATCCTCAAACATGCACCCCCTTCCGTCCGATATCACATATCTGATATGTGACATACTTTATTTCATTTAATCACGAAATTGTGTTTGGATCAAGAAATAGTTTGAAAATAGTAAAAAATCAAATAAGTGTATGCTGAAAAGCAACTAACGACCAAAAAAAGGATAGGGTTGCCCGAGGCCACTGAAAAAGTCCTTAAAGGTTGGCCTTGTTAAAATGGACCGGTTGATCTCCACTCCAGG
>NZ_JXIQ01000114.1 GCF_000934845.1 Mesobacillus subterraneus | reverse complement strand
GACACTAGACAAGCGACTCGAGGGGCTAGGCGCTGGAGCTAGACAATTCTCAAAGTGAATTTTATACTTTCTTATTCTTTAAAAAAAAGGGAAAGCATCTTGCTTTCCCTAAACGACATCTTCATAAACGGGTTCTGCATTATGAAGCTTTTCAACCATTTCTTCTGTCCCATCTTCCGCATTGATGTAGATTCTGAAAGTATCTTTTCCGAGGGTACCTGTAAATTCGTAACATAGTACCTCTTCATTGAGATCATTCATGATGACGGCTTTTTTCTCATCCATTATTTTCAGTTTTGGATTTACCTTTTTCTTTGCCTCTTCATTCGTAATTGCTGGCTGCGGAATTTCCCTTGCTTTATTGGATTTCAAATAATTCTCAGCTGAAAAGCCAATGATATCCCCGTTATCCAGGGCAATCTTCAAATTAATCGCATCAGGATAGATTCTGACCTGATCTTGAACACCGACAAAGGTAAAAACGCCGATATTATCATATTGAGCACTTTCAAACAGGTCCAGATTCGCAAACTTATGCTCCTTCAAGAAGGTGATCGCCTTGTTGGATGCATCATTCAAACTCAGTTTACGCTCCTTTACATCACGGTTTAGTAAAAACCAGATTGGATACCCTCCTTTTTTCGTGATATCCATATTAGCCTCAAGCTTTGTTTTTGGATCCTCTATCGAAACGCTGTAAAAACCATAATCCGATCCCTTTCCACTTTCGGTAACCTTCACATGACCAGCATTGCCGACAGGAACATATTTCCGAGTGATCTGGACTGCCTCATCTTTTGAAATGGTTTTACCAGGTAACTTTTTAAAGTTTTCATCTTTTTTTTGAAGATTGATTTGCGCCGGGCCAAAATCCGTTTCAGAATACCCTTCGACTGTCTTTTCGACTGTCTTAAATCCATCAATAATGGTATTATCTGATTGCCCCTTTTCGGTAGCAAGCGCGAGCTCGACATCCATCCAGCGAAGATTATTTTTCAGTACCATATGCTGTACCTCTCTTAAATCTTGCTGAATTTCACCCGATTGCTCATATAGAGTTTTTAAGGTTTCATATTCTTTATCACTCAACGGCTCCTTATCAAGATCACGAACAGCCGCTTTATAGCTGAAGTTCCCAATATTCGCAAGAAACTCTTCCGTTTTATTAAAAGGCAGCAGAGTCAGTGGTAGTTGCCCGACATCACTATGAGCCTCTGAAGTGATTTTCCAAACTTCTGCTAACTGAGGGGACAAGGAGCCCCTAGAATTCATCGCCAAGGTTGTGCCAATTTTATCATTCAGTATGTCCATTTGATAGGTCAGATCATGAAAAGCCCTTTGATAGTTATTTTCCGCATTAATCAGTACGGCTGTTTTTTCCCTATGCTCCTGATAACCCCAAAATGCAGTGCCGACAATCCCAATTACGAGTATTGCTATCGCTATTCCTCTTAGCATTTTTACTCACCTCTATTTGCAAAAAATATGTTTCCCAATCTGCTTGATTTGCGGACGAGACCAAATCCATGCACTGGTCGCAGTCTCAGGATTGAAGTAGTACAAGGCATTTCCAGTTGGATCCCATCCATTAATTGCATCGAGGACTGCCTTTTTCGCCGTCTCATTTGGCGTCAGCCAGATCTGTCCATCCGCAACAGCAGTAAAAGCCCGCGGTTCAAAGATGACCCCTGAAACTGTATTCGGAAAAGTGGCACTCTCCAGTCTGTTCAAAATGACTGCTGCAACTGCAACCTGCCCCGTATACGGTTCCCCTCTTGATTCCCCGTATACTGCGTTGGCCATAAGCTGAACGTCATTCTGGGAAAAACCTTTCGGTGTGTTCGTCGCGGCTGGTTTTGATGCGGTCTGGTTTTGACCACCTCCACCTCCACCACCAGCCGTTTCGCCTCCCCAAGCAATCTTAGCGTTTGGCGTCGCATTTGCCAGTTTTATTTTAGTCTGCCATCCTGCGATACCGTCGACCTTCATGCCAAACTCATATTGAAAATTTCGGAGAGCCCAATAGGTGCCCCAGCCAAAAACTCCGTCAATTTTGCCACTATAAAAGCCAATATGCTTAAGTCGTGACTGAAGTTCGATGACATCCTCTCCTACTGCTCCTTGCTGCAGCACCTGGTTCGTAAATGCTTCTGCTCGTTGATCAACCTCGTTAACTTGCACTAAAGTTAAAATCAAAGCCAAGGCGGTCGCCAATTTTAAGATAGACCGATTATTCTTCATTGATTTGCCAACCTCCAAGATGTGAACTTAAAAGATTACTCCTATTTTTTGTTAAGAGTTAACTTTTATTCCACAAAACAAAAAAACTCTTCCATTTTGTATAAATGGAAGAGTTTTTAGATAGGAAATTGTTTGTTCATATACTGTAGCGACAGCACCCTTGCCTTTTTTACTTTCATCAAGCCAAGCCACCAAAGGAAAATCATAAACGGGATCATCAGAATCATCCAGTCTTCTCTCGTCATCAGGATAAAATCATATGTCCCATGAAGCAGAACGGGAATGGATAAGGAAAGAAACAACCATTTCCTTTGTAGAACGGAAGCAAATTTCGCTTTCCCAATATAATACCCCATGATGACTCCGAAAAGTGCGTGGCTTGAGACTGGCAGCAATGCTCTCCCTATTGCATAATGGAGGCCATTGGCAAGCAAGTAGAAAATATTTTCTGCAGTTGCGAACCCAAGCGACACAGATACACTGTAAATAATCCCATCGTACGGTTCATCAAAAGCAATATGCTGAAAAATAATATAGAAAAGGATAAACCACTTGAAAAATTCCTCTAAAAGGCCAACTGTGCCAAACGCTTTGAAAAAGTTCCCTTGGAAAAGTCCTTCTGCAGCAAGAACATATTGAATGAACATAAGCGGAAATACTAACAATGCACCAAATATAAACATTTTAAACACGAGCGCTATCGGTTCAGAGTCATATTGGTCTTTCAGATAAAAGTAGCTTAACAGCGCAAGACCCGGAGCAATTCCGGCAGTAACTATTCCAAGCATTATGCTGTCCTCTTTTCAATTTGTTTTTTTCATCGTATCATGTAATGAGAGGAAAGAAAATGGATTATTATTCTTTCTCATTGGTCTTTTCGGAGGGAATCGTTTTGAAGAAAAATATTTTACTGATCCACACAGGCGGAACCATTTCCATGAGCGAGGATACAACCGGCGCAGTGAAACCTGGCAGAAATAATCCCTTAACACAAGGTACTGAACATCTGTCAAGCATTGCCAACCTCATCATCGAAGAACCTTTTCATTTGCCCTCACCGCATATCACTCCAAAAGAGATGATGCGCTTAAAATTCATCCTTGAAGAATATGGCAGAAAAGGAGACATCGACGGAGCGGTGATCACCCACGGAACAGATACACTCGAAGAAACAGCATACTTTTTGGATCTGACATGCCAAGCAGACTTTCCGATTGTTGTAACAGGCGCAATGCGTTCAAGCAATGAAATAGGTTCTGATGGCCTTTATAATCTTATTTCCTCCATCAGGGTTGCTTCCAGTCCTGAGGCAACACGACAAGGTGTGCTCGTAGTTCTTAATGATGAAATTCACACAGCAGTGAATGTTACCAAAACGCATACAAGCAATATCTCCACTTTTCAAAGTCCGCAGTATGGACCGCTAGGCATCGTGACCAAAAGAGGGGTCCTTTTCCATCACACCCCTACTAAACATGAAAGCTACGATGTGCAGGACATCAACAAAAACGTCTACCTAATCAAGGCGCATGCAGGGATGGACTCCACTCTTTTGAATGCGATTCTCGATCTAAAAGTGGATGGAATCGTTATCGAAGCCCTCGGGCAAGGAAACCTCCCTCCGGCTGCATTAGATGGTTTGAACCAGTTCATCGCGAATAATATACCGGTTGTGATTGTATCCCGAAGTTATGCCGGGATCGCCCAGGATGTATACGGCTATAAAGGTGGAGGAAAACATTTAAAAGAAATGGGCGTCATTTTCTCCAACGGTCTCAATGGGCAGAAAGCACGACTTAAATTGCTTGTAGCGCTTGCAAACACGGACAAAATGGAAGAAATAGCCGAGATGTTCAGTTTTTAGTTTTTTGCAAGCGCCTTTTACAACCCTTTCAAGATTCCATTAACAGCGATTCTGATTGTCAATTGCTTCTGCAATCTGAGCGCCATGGAATCGCCCATTCTCGATGAAGATCTCATTTGCATTGTTCCCAGCTGCGATCACACCTGCTATATATACGCCTGGTACATTTGTTTCCATTGTTTCTGGATCAAAATGCGGCCGACCAGTTTCTTCATCGATGTTTACACCGATTTTTCGAAGGAATGCATGGCCTGGCCGGTAACCAGTCATCGCAAAAACATGATCATTTTTCAAACTCAGCGTTTTTCCTTCATTTTGGTAAACGACGGCACTGTCAGTGATCTCTTTCACGTTAGCGTCAAAGATCATCTTGACTGACCCCGCTCTTACAAGCGCTTCAAATTCTGGCAAAACCCATGGTTTGATGCTAGAGGAATAGGCAGCTCCCCTATAAAGAACGGTCACACGTGCTCCGGCCTTCTCCAGTTCGATGGCAGCATCAATGCTCGAGTTTTTCCCCCCAATGACAACGACATCCATATCAAAGAAAGGATGTGCTTCCTTGAAATAATGGGAAACCTTGGACAACTCTTCACCAGGGACCGCCATGAGATTTGGATGGTCGTAATACCCGGTTGCGATGACGATATTTTCTGCTGTGTATTGCTGCTTCGTTGTTGTCACATGAAAAAGCAGCTTGCCTTTGTTGATAACATCCGTCACTCTTTCGTACTTATGGATTCTCAGCTTTTCACGCTTGACCACTTCACGGTAATAGACAAGCGCCTGGTTTCGTTTTGGTTTGAGATTCTCAGTTATGAATGGCACATCTCCAATTTCCAGCTTTTCACTGCTGCTGAAAAATGTTTGATGGGTCGGATAGTGATAGATCGCATTTACGATATTTCCCTTTTCAATGATAAGCGGATTTCTTCCCTTCTTTATCAGGGCAATAGCGGCAGCAAGTCCGCACGGGCCTCCGCCGATAATGATGACATCTTCGTTATTCATATTTTGGAACCACTCCCCTTATCAAAAAAATCTCCCATCATTAAATGATAGGAGATTTTATCTTTAGATTCAATAAAGAACCCTTTCCCTGAAAAAATTTATTAAATCCAGCCCCTAAATCTGCTTGCTTCTGCCATTTTTCTAACTCCGACCATATAAGCAGCCAGGCGCATGTCTACTCTTCGTGTCTGAGCCGTCTCATAGATGCTGTCAAAGGACCTTACCATTACCTTTTCAAGTTTCTCTTCGACTTCCTCTTCTGACCAGTAATACCCCTGGTTATTCTGGACCCATTCAAAGTAGGACACTGTTACGCCGCCAGCTGAGGCAAGAACATCAGGTACAAGCAGGATTCCTCGTTCCGTTAGGATTTGAGTTGCTTCCAATGTCGTTGGTCCATTAGCAGCCTCTACGACGATGCTTGCTCTGACATTTCGGGCGTTTTCTTCTGTAATTTGGTTTTCTATCGCAGCTGGAACGAGGATATCACAATCAAGTTCCAACAATTCTTGGTTTGTTATGGTGTCATGGAATAATTTAGTTACTGTGCCGAAGCTGTCTCGACGGTCAAGCAAGTAATCAATGTCCAGTCCATCCGGATCATGAAGGCCGCCATAAGCATCCGAAATACCGATGATCTTCGCCCCGGCATCATGCATAAATTTTGCTAAGTAGCTACCCGCATTTCCAAATCCCTGAATGACCACTCTTGCTCCTTCTATTTCGATATCTCTTTTTTTTGCAGCTTCACGGATACAAATCGTGACGCCTTTGGCAGTTGCCGATTCACGACCATGTGATCCACCGAGTACCAGCGGCTTTCCTGTAATGAATCCTGGAGAGTTAAATTCATCTATACGACTATATTCATCCATCATCCAAGCCATAATCTGCGAGTTCGTAAAAACATCTGGTGCGGGGATATCCTTCGTTGGACCAACGATCTGGCTGATCGCTCGAACATAACCTCGGCTTAATCTTTCCAGTTCCCTGAAAGACATATCACGAGGATCACAAACAATCCCGCCTTTCCCTCCGCCATAAGGCAGATCAACGATGCCACATTTTAAACTCATCCAGATTGATAAGGCTTTTACTTCTGTCTCTGTTACGTTCGGATGGAAACGTATTCCTCCCTTTGTTGGACCCACTGCATCATTGTGCTGTGCCCGGTAGCCAGTAAAAATTTTAACAGATCCGTCATCCATTCTAATGGGGATTTTCACTGTCAACATCCTGAGCGGCTCTTTTAAAAGCTCATAAACCTCTTCTGGGTATCCGAGTTTTTCCAAAGCCTTGTGGATAACAGTTTGTGTAGATCGTAAGACGTCATTTTTGTCTTCTGTATGTTGATTTTCATTACTGTTTGCGGCTACCATCGATAAACCTCCTAAATCACTTTTGCGGATGTTGTCTGCTTTCATGGATTAGTATACACCTTTGGGTTTTTTATGCAAGAAGAAAAAAACCGTTTTCAGCATTTTTTGACCATTTTAAGAAAACGCTATCATTCCCGTTAATTAGCGTTAGAACTCATGAATTATCACTGAACCTCCAGTATCATTTTAAGCAGGAAAAAAGCCGAAGCTCTATCCATCTTTTTCAAAATAATGGACGAGAGTTTCGACTGCGTTTTCCTCGATAATTTCCTTTCCATATTCAAGCAATCTATGAATGCTTAAAAAAGAGGATACTCCAAATTCAGCCAATAAAGCCACCGTCTTCTCTGCCTGTTCAGGTAAAATACCATTCATATGCAGATAGTACTGATCATTCATATAGTGCAGGCTGCCTCCGGCAATTCCAGCATGCTTCAATCTCTTGGCCAGATGGATCACGTCCTCGATATCCTCGAACTGAAACAAAATCTCTTCCCTTCCATCAACCGTTACTTGCATTTCAATGATCCCATCATCAAACAGTTCTTCATCTTCATCCTGTTCCATCATTGTAATGATCATAACCATTCCTTGAGCATGCAAAGAGAAAATTTCGACTGCAACTGATCCGATGATATCCAAATCGAATTCCTCACTTGCCTCCTCCAGCATATCGTGAAAAAGCTGATGCCATTTCAAAGAATCCTTCCAAATATCTTCTTTGGTCAATCCCCGGTCGGATAAGTCATCAACCGTAAGGAAAATCTTAATTTTATTGGTGGTTAATCGTTCTAAGCGCATAAATCATGCCCCCTGCCATCGACAAAGCTCTTATTTTAGTTTATGAAAATATTGCAGGTTGGTGAGTTATTTCCATGTGTCGATATGCTTTTCAACCATTTTTCCCACTTCGCCCTTGTTTACGCTACTGTTTGTTCCAAAATTCATACTCAGCTGCCAGATTCGCTTTTAGGGGCCAATGTAATCAGATGGGTTTCAGCCTTTGCTCCCAGCCTGAACGGAACCCCTGTTGTTCCATATCCATTACTTGTCAGAACGGTTGCGCCTTTTTTCTTTTTTATGCCACCCAGTTCATAAGGACCAAAACCAAAGATTCTGATTTGACCTCCATGGGTATGTCCGCTCAATACAAGACTGATTTTGTCATCCGGCTTTAAACGGTTGACAATCGCCGGATTATGGCTTACAAGAATGCGAAACCCTTCTTCCTCAGCATCCCTCACTGCTAAATCGAGTCTGCTTTTCCCAAGCCCGAGATCATCTATTCCTAAAAGATATAGGACGTCGCCTTTTGCTGACTCAAATTTAACTGCAGTATTGTCCAGCACCTTTATCCCTGTATGATACAATAAAGAGTCAAGTTCATGGGAATTGAATTCATAATCATTGTTCCCCCAAACAAAAAATACAGGACCGACTTGTCTCAGCTTCTCAAGATTGGCGGAAACCCTTTCCAAAGGAACCCCTTTTTCCGCAAGATCCCCTCCAATGATGACGAAATCGACCTCACCTTTCACTTCATTGATGATGGAATCTGAAACAATACGCTTATGGATATCTGAAATAAAAAAAATTTTCACGGTACCAAAGCTTGCAGGAAAATCCTTCAATCGAATTTCGTCCCTTAAAACTCTGTCCTGAAATGCCTGTCTATACATATATAGTAGAAGGAGGCAGCCAAGCAGCAGCATCCCAATTAGAATGTAAACAATCTCCATCTCTTCCTCCTGCAATAACTACAACTGACCCATTTCTATGTTTTCAGGTGGGCTAAATGACATCATACCATAACGCAAACCGAAAACGAAAAAGAAAAGCTGTTCTGCCATCCCTAATAATTCAGAAAAAAACGAAAAAAATCCTTGACTAGACTGACCTTCTTCAAGCAGAAAAAAACCTTCCACACCTATGTGTATGAAAGGTCATTATTTTATTTCTGTTTTGAAAATTACACTTCATGGATGTCGAGCACCCGGAAACCGGAGTCCTCTAGCTTTTTGATAAACTTGGCAATATTATCTTTCTTTTCAATTTTCATGACGATCCGACGTACAAGCTTGTCTGTCTCGTCAAAAGTGACCAATGAGATAATGTCTTCATGGAATTGGTGGGCAATATCAGCCAGTCTGGCGATTCTTCCTGCAGTTTCAACAGAGGTAAAGGCGATTCTGACACCCTCTCTATGCACTCCAAATGCACTCTGGAATTGGTCCAGTACATCTGAACGAGTTACCGCTCCCTGAAATTTTCCATTTTCATCGACTACCGCCAGAAGTGGGATATCCTTTAACTTAACCAGTGTGCTTTCAAAAAACTCAATGCCGTGAAGGATTTGATCCTGAAGACATAGAATATCCCTTGCCACCTTCTCTTTAAGGAAGTCGCCCTTTTCTTGACCATTTTTGAAGTATTCCCGATAAATGCCAAACCTTGTGACAACACCAGCATATTTGTCTCCATCTAAAACTGGAACACCATCTATTTCGTTTCCGTCCAGCTTTTCAAGCACGTCCTGCAATCTATCTCCGACTTGTGCTGTTATACATTTGTACTTCGGTATCATAATACTTTTCACAAACATTCGATTCACCCCAAATTCAAAAATACTGCTTTACCTTCTATTTCTACATTTCTAGAAAAATCCCTTCTTTACAAGATAAATTTAACATGAAATAAAATTTTGTTCATAAAATGAAATGAAGTTTAGATAGAGGAGGACTTAAATTGTCATCACACAGAAGAGTTTGGTACCCATATGTCAGTCCCTTCGATCCGTGTCCGCCCATTAAGGCGAAAGCGTATTCGACACCACCGAGTCTTTTTCTTGGCTACCAGCCACCAAATCTTGAACAGTTTACACCAATGGAAGCGTTAAAAATTGGAACATTATGGAAAGTTTTCTATGATCCGTGGTATTCACCATATGAGGTTTCAACGGAGGAGGATCAATCATGAAACAATTGCCGAAGGAATTTTATGCGGCGATGGAAGAACTTCAGGCGGTTGATTTTGTTCTTGTTGAGCTCACTCTGTATCTGGATACCCATCCCGAAGATTATCCATCCATCAATCAGTTTAACCAGTTCGCGAAAGAAAGACGAAGATTAAAAAGGGTCGTTGAAAGCATGTACGGCCCTCTCCAGCAATATGGCAACAGCTATTCTGATTACCCTTGGAATTGGGCAGAAGGTCCATGGCCTTGGCAAATATAATCTTAACTTAGAAGGGGGGAAGGGAAATGTGGGTTTATGAAAAAAAGTTACAATATCCTGTAAAAGTTAGTGCTTGTAACCCAATGCTGGCAAAATTTTTGATTGAACAATACGGAGGGGCAGATGGAGAACTGGCAGCAGCATTGCGATACTTAAACCAGCGCTACACGATTCCTGATAAGGTAATTGGGCTCTTAACTGATATTGGCACCGAAGAATTTGCTCATTTGGAAATGATTGCTACTATGGTTTATAAATTGATGAAGGATGCTACTCCTGACCAAATAAAAGCAGCTGGTTTGGCTGGCCATTACGCAGATCACGGCAAGGATTTATTTTATCATAATGCGGCGGGGGTGCCTTTTACAGCAACCTATATACAGGCAAAGGGTGATCCTATCACTGATCTATATGAAGACATTGCAGCAGAAGAAAAGGCGAGAGCAACTTACCAGTGGATCATAAATTTGAGCGATGACCCTGATCTAAATGATGGGTTAAGATTCCTTCGGGAACGGGAAATCATCCATTCTCAGCGTTTTCGGGAAGCGGTAGAAATCTTGAAGGAAGAGCAGGGAAAAAAGAAAATTTTCTAAGGCAGAGCAGAAGCATCCAAACTGGATGCTTCTTATTTATTCTCATGATAAAGATTGATATCAAATTTCTTTTTCATCATATCAAAAACAAGATGCCGATTTTTCCATTCCTCCTCTTTCTTCCATAGATCCTTGCTGCGGTCCACGATTTCACATCGTAAGCCCTGGTACTCTTTCTCGGCTTTTTCCCGCTTCTCCTTCAGCAAAACCATCAGTCCATATGTTCCCGCCGTCAGAATAAGAAAAGATAGATTTGCAGAATTCTGGACATAAGCTGAAAATATTTCTGCGAAGGAATATGAATAAGGCTGTATCACGGTTACATAAAGATAGAAAAAATAGATGGAGGTCAACCCTATTGTAATCCATACCGATAAAAGATGCCTTGCTGTATATCGATCGAATTTTTTCTTCCGATCTATTACATTTTGCAGCATTTGTTTAGTAGCAGGATCTGTACGCTCATCCAGATTGATAATTTCTTGTTCCATGGCAAGCCCCCCTATTACTATTTTTATGACCTTGTCCATGAAGATATGTTGTTCAATCAAAAATTGTTAGTTTTTTATCGGAATTTTCAGCACTTGTCCTGTACGAATTTCATTTCCCTCCAAATTGTTTGCTTTCTGAATGATCTCGATCCCATCTTTAGACTTATAATAGGTCATTGCCACTCTGAATAAGGTTTCACTCGGTTTTACAGTATGATAGAGAATTGTTTCTCCTGCCTCCAAGCTAGAAGAAGCAGACGCGGCGGATGAGTCCTTGTCACTGTTAACGGAAGAAGCTGTTGAAGGTGCAGGCGCTGCTGTGACTGGCCCAATTTCTTCCGTACGTTCAGCATCATCTTTGAGTACTGGTGCCAGCTCTTTTTTTTCGAGCTTTCTATTTGTCCCGTTTTCCTTTCGCTCAACCGTGATCATTTCCACTCCTGCTCGCTCAAACGTTTTCTTTAATGGGTTCTCCTTTCCTTCCAAATAGGAAAGGATACTAAAAAAAGAAATCGGCAGCAGGATGAATACCAATGCCATCATTCTGATCACTGGGTATTTCACTTTCACTTTCGTTTTTTTGCTTTTTTGTCGATGGAGCTCACTTCTAGGTGGCAATGTATCCTTTTGCTCCGCTTTCCGCTCAGATTTGCGTTCCACCCTTTTTCTCAGCCGTTCCGCCTGGTCCCTGATCGGTTTTTCCTTATTCACTTTCTGTTCCCCCATTTGCTGGATGAGCCTTGAATTTTATGATCAATCCTATGATAAAATCAATAACAAAATGCATAACGATGGTCACCGCCAGATTGTTCGTGATTAAATAAATATAGCCAATCAAGAAACTCAAAAAAATAATATTCATAAACAAAAACCAATTGAACAAATAACGATAGTGCATAACTGCAAAAACGAAGCTTGAAACGATCAGACCTGCATTTGTCTGGATGACTCCCCGAAAGAGAATCTCTTCACTGGCAGCAACGATCACTGCGATCAACATGATCTCTGGGACACTCCTATTCTTGAAAATTCTTTCGTTTAACCCACCATCATCATAATATGCTTTCGGTAAATATTTCATAAGGATGACGTCGAGCGAAACGACCGCTACCCCTGCCCCTAATCCGTACAATAAGATATTTCGATCGTCCCACACGAATAATCCCCTGAATTCCTTTACGCTATCAAACAAAAACATTCCCAAAATAGCCGAAATCGTTAATAGGAAAATTTGCGTTGCTGTCAGATGGAACAGCAGTTCCTTTTCAGTAAGACCTGCGACCGTTTCTTTATATCGATCTTTCATTCTATTCGCTCACTTATTAATAAAATGGAAGCCAAGTCATGTTTCCAATCCATCACAGTTTCCTCCTGTTCAATGGATGACTTGGTTTCTTTATAATGCTCCCTATTGATTCCACAGCTGCTACAGCAATTTGCGGGCTTATTTGCCAGTTCTTCATTAAATGATTCCAAGATAAATTCCCTTTTGCACCCTGGAGTCTGAATCCAGTCTAGCATTGTCCGGATTTGCTGCTTTTTGACAGCTATACGGTTTTCAACCAATTGCATGAGAGTTTCCGAATCTGCTAAATAATTTTGACTCTCCAGATTAGACAAGTACTCCATGATAATTCTCCATTGGATCTCAGTGAAGCCGCAAACCATCGATAACTCTTCAGCTCGCTGACTTAAACCATCGTAAGGAATTTGCTGTTCCATTAGAACGCCGAACAATCTCTCCACCTGGTATTGATCTGGAAGCTCGGCTTCAGCAAGCTGGTATGCCAGCTGCTCATCACCTGGAGAATAGAGCAAAATGGCAATGGAATCCAATCCATCTCTTGCAGCTCTGCCAATTTCTTGAAGATACGACTCAAGTTGCATAGGCATGTGAAAATGAATGACGTACCGCACATTATCCTTATTGATGCCCATCCCAAAAGCACTGGTGGCACAAACGACATCCAACTGTCCATTAATGAACTGTTGCTGGATTAGGACACGACTTTCCGAATTAAGCCCCCCATGATAGGCCATTGCCTTCTTTGTGCCTTTTTCCCTCAATTGTGAAGCTGCTTGCTCAGCTACTTTTTTACTGGAAAAATAGATAATCCCAGGTCCTTTAAAAAAATTCACTAGCTCATGTGTCCTCTCCAGCTTTTCCCGGAAAGAAGCTACACGCTCCAGTGCGAGTGAAATCGCTGGACGGTCGACGGAATAGACTACTTCCTTCCATTCCTCAAGATAAAGCTTCTCAGCGATATCTTTGCGAACTTCCTCAGTGGCAGTTGCGGTTAATGCAAGCGTTAGCGGTTTTCCAAGCTTCTTGCGGAATTCCCCTAGCTTAAGATAATCCGGCCTAAAGTCATACCCCCACTGCGAGATACAATGAGCCTCATCCACAACGAACAGCGCCACAGACAGCCTCTTCAGCCGATCCTGCACAGACTCCATTCCCAGCATTTCCGGAGATAGGAAAATATACTTATAGTTTTCAAGGTTTAGAAGCGCAAATGCCTTTTGCTGAGGAGACAGGAAGGAATTCAAGGCAATCACCCTTTTTTCACCCATGGCCATTATTTGCTCCACCTGGTCCTGCATTAGCGACAGAAGGGGCGAAACGACTAATACAGCTCCTTCAAGGATGTACCCAGGCAATTGGTAGCACAGAGATTTTCCTGTCCCTGTCGGCAGCATGGAAATAGTATGATTTTTCTCAATGACCGCATCAATTGTTTCATGCTGGCCAGGTCGGAAATCAGGAAAAGGAAAATATTTGGCCAAATACTGTTTCAGTTCCATTCGATATCACCATATTTAGCGAGCACAAGCCTGATTTCAAAATAGGAGGCATCCGTCACTCGTTCTTTCATTTGTTTTAATTTTTTCGCAGAAATCTGCTGTGCTGCCAGCAAAATTCTCTCCTGTTTGCTAGCTGGTACATAGTAATCTATATCAAATTCCGTTTTTATAAGCGCAATTTCGACAATATGATCTTCGATTGTGCCTTGCTTAAGATTCCTGACTGCGGCAACCTCATCCGCACTATAACCCAGCTGGAGCAATTTGTATGTTTTTTTTGCAGAGAGGGTCAATGGCTCCAAACGTTCTGCCTTATTTAATAAGCCGTCAAGAAGGGGATATGCAGATGGAACATCGAGTATTTTGTTAAACATGAAATGCAAACAGTTCAGAAACTCATAGTGATAATGAGTCGGTTCCATCCCGATCTGTTCAGAGGCTTGCGAGAGCGTCAAACCAATTTTTTTGAAGCCAGTCAACCTTATTATGACCAATTCCGGTTTGATTGCACTATTCTCCAAAGCGGAAATCAGTTCCTCATACAGCCTTTCAGCAAGAGTATAACGATCCCCGCTTTGCTGTTTAATAAATTGCTTCACCCAGCTAAGCGTTTCTTGCTTATTACGGATGGGGATATAGGAACGTTCTTGATGGATCAAATTTGAACTCACCTGAACAAGGAGAGTCAACCTTTCCCAGAAAGACTCGGTTACTTGATGGTACTTCCAGCCATTTAAAAATTCAGGAAGTGGACATTTAGCTAAATGCAGTCTAAGCTTCTCTTCTCCTCTGGATGTTAATAGGACTTTTCCTTCTGCTATCTCCTCAACTAATCCTCCGCGCTTCAGGCTTTCCATCATTTTTTCCAGCCGAGAGCGGCTGACTGTGGGATAGGTAGAAAAATACGGAGTAAGTTTATATAGATGGGCATCCTGGATCGTTTGCGAGGACCGTTTCCCTTGTAAAAGATGTAGCAGGGCATAGATCGTTCTCTCGCCATTGATCCTTTTCAATATTGACAAAACAACCGACTCTAAATAGGTTAACCCCATGCGATCACCCTTGTACTGTAATGCTAATAAATCCTTTACGGAAACAGAAAAAAATTCCCTTCCTGCTATAGCAGGAAAATAATATACCATTATTTTAACATGAAAATGACAGGCAGAATGTTTTATTTTCAGCGTTTCATTCTTGCAAAAACTTATCTGATAAACATTCTCAAAACTTTTTTTATTGAAATGTTGGCGATACAGTTTTACAATAGGATTGAGGAATACGTTTTCACTGAAATCAGTGAAGATTAGCATATTATTTTGTTAAACACTTGGGAGGAATTATATCATGGCTAAGTACACAATCGTTGACAAAGAAACTTGTATTGCATGTGGAGCTTGCGGTGCGGCTGCTCCTGATATCTATGATTACGACGACGAAGGCATCGCTTTCGTAACACTTGATGACAACGAAGGCATCGTTGAAATTCCAGACGTATTAATCGATGACATGATGGATGCATTTGAAGGCTGCCCAACTGACTCAATAAAAGTGGCAGATGAACCATTTAACGGAGACGCAACGAAGTTTGAATAAATCCTTACATAAATTCCCGCTTAGTAAGCGGGAATTTTTTTTAAATAATGATCATTAAACAGCGAAAAAGCAACGGTGCAGGCCGTCGCTTTTTCTTTTTAGACAATTAGGCACTTTTATAGTTTTGCTGTCTCTCCATCCACGTTTTCATTCTTGCAAACATTAGCATGAAGACAACAGACATCAGTACGCCTTTCACAAAGTTAAAGGGCAGGATCCCAGCCACAATAAACTGTTTTGTTTCTGGACCTGACATTGCCGGCATATTCAAAAATAAGGTGTAGGCGGGCAGGAATACATAGTAATTAAGGACACTCATGAAAATCGCCATGCTTACTGACCCTGACACTAAGGCAAATGTCATGCCTTTTTTCGTTTTCATTCGCTGATATATATAATAAGTTGGCAGTATGAATAAAACTCCTGCTACAAAGTTGGCGGCGTGGCCTACTGGCACTCCAGTTTCACTGCCTGTCATGAAATAATCAAGAATATTCTTTATAAGTTCTACTAAAATACCTGCAGCTGGGCCGAATATCAACGCAGCAATCAATGCAGGTAGATCGCTGAAATCGACCATCAAAAATTTTGGAAACGGCGGTAGCGGAAAATTTAGCAGCATTAATACATAAGCTATACTGCTCAACATTCCAATTGAAACCATTGCTTTTACACTAAGATTTTTCATTTTCCTCTCTCCTTAGAGATCCATCTCACATAAGGAAGAAAGATTCATGCACACATACCATTTGTCACATAAAATCCCCCAAGTTTTATTCTTGAGGGAATGACGACTAAGGCATGCTTAATAGCCGTTCAAACCTGCAATTTTTGAACGCCTGCAGAACCTCCATCTTCTCCCATCCAGACTTTACTGTCGGCTTTGGAATCGCACCAAATCCTGCCACAAAGGCTCGCGGGCTTAAAGAATTAACCTTATTACCGCCGATCGGGAATTTCACCCTGCCCCGAAGATAGACCATATTCATTTACATGTTTATTATACTGAAAAAAAGAATACTTGTGAAGGTGTTTGCTTGTGACGGTTTTATGTCTTTAAAGCACCTTTTCTTCACTGTGGAAGCTAAACTCATGATCTTCAAAAATTCGGAAATTTTCCGGGATAGCTTATAAGAACTGTTTGAATTGATAGCGTTTACATACTATTCATGAACATTCGGACCATTTGACAAAAGAATATTCGTCTTGTAAAATGATCTGAAAATTGTTTTTATTTACATAAGGAGTGATCTACTATGTTTCAGGTGTTAGCTGCTGATTCAATCAAGGAACAAGGCTTACAGCCATTGCTGGAGTGGAAGCAGGCACAAGTATATTCAGGGGGAATTGATTCCGGACTCGTCAGTTTAGAAAAAGTGGATGCGTTATTGGTAAGAAGTGCGACCAAGGTAACGGCCGAACTGCTCGACTCCATGCCTTCTCTAAAAATCGTCGGTCGGGCAGGTGTCGGGGTCGATAATATCGACATCACAGCTGCGACAAAACGAGGAATCGTCGTCGTTAATGCTCCTGATGGAAATACGATTTCCACTGCTGAGCATACTTTTGCGATGATGGCAGCATTGATGAGGAATATCCCGCAGGCGCACGCTAATGTAAAGAGTGGGCAATGGAACAGAAATCAGTTCATCGGAAATGAACTTTACGGCAAAATGCTAGGAATCGTTGGCTTAGGAAGGATTGGATCGGAGCTTGCCAAAAGGGCAAAGGCTTTTGGGATGTCGGTTAAAGTGTACGATCCATTCTTAACGACCGAACGAGCTGAGGTGTTAGGCGTCCAGCTATCCACCTTCGACAACGTTCTTCAAGAAGCGGATATTATCTCCGTCCACACACCATTGACGAAAGAAACAAATGGGCTTCTTAACGAAAGGACCTTGAGCAAGACGAAGAAAGGCGTGTATCTCCTAAATTGCGCCAGAGGCGGAATCATTGATGAGATGGCCCTCGCTCATTTTATTGAAATTGGCCACGTAGCCGGGGCAGCCTTAGACGTTTTCAAAGTCGAACCTCCAGGAGACCATCCTTTGCTCTCGCTTGATTCCGTTATTGTCACTCCGCACCTCGGTGCTTCGACAAGAGAGGCACAGCTGAATGTCGCAACACAGGTAGCCACGGAAATCAGGTCCTTTTTTGAAAATAAACCTGTTGCCAACTCGATTAATCTACCAGCTATGTCTAAAGATATCTATGAAAAAATACAGCCCTTCCACCAGCTGGCAAAGCAAATGGGCAAAATCGTCTCGGAATGCCATAACAAAGGTGTCAATGAATTGACAGCCACCTATTCAGGAACTGCAGCAGAACTGGAAACATCCTATTTGACGAAAGCACTTCTGGCAGGTTTTTTTGAAAACCGAATTGAGGTGAAAGTGAACGAAGTGAATGCGATCCATATCGCGAAAGAACGTGGAATCATGGTCGGAGAAAAGGTAACAGGTAATTCATTCGGTTATGCCAACACAGTGACCGTCACTGCAAGCGGCGACGGAGAAGCTTTTACAGCGAGAGGAACCTATATTGATCACTATGGCCCGAGGATAGTCAGCCTCGATGGCTTTAATATTGATTTTCATCCATCAGGAAATTTGCTGTATATTCAGCATATGGACCGTCCAGGTGTGATTGGAAATGTAGGAAGGATACTTGGCGACCATGATGTGAACATCGCAACCATGCAGGTTGGCAGAAAGGAAGCCGGCGGCGAAGCCATAATGGTCCTATCCTTTGACAAGCCACTTTCCGATGAAATGCTCACCAAGCTTGAGTCGCTGCAAGATATCGTTACAATCAATACCATTACTCTTTCATGATAGAAAACAGGCCTCGAATTGAATGAGAGGCCTGTTTTTTCCTTACCCGAGCGGAGCTGCTTTTCGTTCACCTTTTGAGAAAGTCATGACCTCTTTGTAGCCAACCTCTTTCGCAAGCTCAAGGGCCTGGTCAAAATCAGCGCCAACATGTTCCGGGACATGGGCATCTGAAGACAATACAATCGGAATTTTTTTATCAAAGCACATTTGCAACAGCCTTTTATCTGGATACAAGGTTTGAGTAGGTTTCCGTAATCCAGCAGTGCTAATTTCCACGCAAGTCTTTGATTGTGCAAGTGCCGTTGTCGCTCTTTCATACTGCTCCAATAGAAAGCTTTCCTCTTCAGGTACATAGTTAAAGATTTTTACAAGATCAATATGTCCAATAATATCAAACAAATTGGACTGAGCCAGGGTAACGACCTGGTCAAAGTACTTTCGGTATACTTCCTTTACATCCCTTTTATCCCATTCTTTTCGGTACTCCGCGAGATCAATTCCAAAGTCTCCAATCCAATGAATCGATCCGATCACATAGTCAAAATCATAGCTTCTGATAAAATGCCCCAATTCCGCATGTCTTCCGGGGGTATAATCCATCTCAATCGACATCTTCACGTCTATTTCATTCCTCCAGGCTTCTTCAAATAGACGGACATAATCGGCCATATCATAGAACCTTCGTTCATCTACCCATTTATTTCGCAAAATATCAGATGTTTGATAAAAATGATATGCATGCTCTGAAATCCCAAAATGCTGTATTCCATTTATGCTTGCTGCATCGGTAAACTGTTTCAAATAATCTAGCGCTAATGTACCTCTTTCCAAATGATTATGATAATCCGTCAGCATTGTTCCCATTCCTCCCTGTGACTCTTTTCCCTATTATACTTTCAAGTGATCACAGGAACAAGAAATTGCTTAACGGGTGTCCAATACTTGCTGCGGCTGGATGGTGTCTGTTTGTAAGTTATTCCATGCTTTTAGCTGATTGACTGTAGTATTGGTCTTCCTGGCGATCGAGATCAAAGTGTCTCCGGAGACGACGATATACTTATTTTCAATAGGCTTTGGTATGACTAACACCACTCCGCTGGCTATTTGGTCGCTATTGAGCTGATTGCTTTGCTTGATTACCTCTACCGTCGTATCATTCATTTTCGCGAGCGACCAAAGCGTTTCTCCAGCTTTAACTATATGCTTTATTTCAGGCTGCCGCTGACTGACTTCCGGTAATTTCTGTTGCAAATTATCATTCGATTCAGCTTTCCAACTATCCTGCTGATTTATCGCAATTTCTGCTGGCAACTGTAGCTTGCCGACTGTTTCCATTGTAGATTCTTTTGCCCTCGCCAACGCCATCGCCTCAACAGGCTCGCCGACAGCGGTGTTTCCTAATGCTAAAACGGGATCAACAGCATTTTCTTTTTCGTAAGTCCATTTTTCCTTATGCATTTCAAAATGCAGATGAACACCGGAGGAATCTCCCGTATTGCCCATAAGGCCGATAACATCTCCCTGCTTAACTTCCTGTCCTTCCTTAACCATCCTGTTATTCAAATGTGCATAAACAGTCTCCAAGTTATTTTCGTGCTTAATGAATACTACATGACCGTATGAACCTGAATAATAGGATTTTGTCACAATACCGTTATCCACACTATGTATCGGAGTTTTCAAGCCTCCTGCAATATCAATTCCTTTATGATGGCCATGTCGTGTTCCATACAGGTCGGTAATGACTCCTCCGGCCGGCCATACCCAATCTGAAGTTAACTCTGGTATATCGAGCGTTTCTGCCTTAGTGTGTTTTCCGCCAAGAAACAGCAAGCTGATACAGAGTCCCATTAACCCGGCAATGAGCAAACGCTTTAGATAATCCTGCATTTCCTTCCTCCTTAACTTTTTACTCCCTTTCCATTTCTATGACAGCCTGTACAAAAATAGAACTGCGCTATCGGAAAAACAGCCGTTAAAAAACACATTTGTTATAATTAGTGGTTTGCTGTTTTTTTATGCAAAAGCAGGAAAATTTATTGCTTTTTTGTCTGCGAAAAGCGCAAACCCTTGGTCAGCCCCGACAATCGCTGGAGCTGGATAATCTCGAGGTGAATTTTATACTTTCTTATTCAAAAAAAAAGGAAGACCTGTTCGAGGCCACTGAAAAAGTCCTTAAAGGTTGGCCTTGTTAAAATGAACCGGTTGATCTCCACTCCAGGT
>NZ_JXIQ01000113.1 GCF_000934845.1 Mesobacillus subterraneus | reverse complement strand
GCGTCCTGTGGCTGGCGGGTCTAGCACGTCCTGTGCATCGGAGGGCCGACCGGTGAAGGAGTTCTTTGACTTCGCTGGCGGGAGCCGACGTGTCTCAAGTGGCTAGAAGTCTGTCCAATAAAAATTTTTTAGTGTATAATTATTCATACATACTTCATATTCATCCGTTTAATTGTATAAAAACATTCATTTTGAATAAAAATACGTGGATTTCACTCCGTCGGACAGACTCCTAGGCGCTGCAGCTTTGCAATTTTCAAAGAATTTATATTCTTTAAACAAGAAACCCGCTGAATTTTTTTGTTTTAATAAAGTTACGAAAATGTATTGAGTTATCGTCTTATTATTGATAAATTTTATAGTGGTTATAAAATTTATTTATAAAAAGGGTGAGAAAATGAACAAAATGCTTGGTGCAACAATTCTGCTACTGCTTTCTCTTCTTACTGGCTGTACAGGAGATAATGGAGATGCAGCTAAAAAAGAAACAATCAAAATTGGCGCGATTCCTGACCAAAATGTCGCCGATTTGAACAGGAGCATGGAAGATTTCGCAAACAATCTTGGCAAAAAAACTGGAATGAATATTGAGTATGTCCCTTCGGTGGATTATGCAGCTTTGGTCACCGCTTTTCAACGCGGAGAGATTCAGCTTGCATGGTTCGGAGGTTTAACGGGTGTCCAGGCGAGAAATTTAGTACCAGAGGCCGAAGCATTTGCTCAAAGGCCAATTGATGAAAAATTTAAATCTGTTTTTATAGCTCATGAAAATAGCGAGATAAATAGTCTTGAAGATTTACAAGGGAAATCTTTTACCTTTGGCAGTGAAAGTTCCACTTCGGGGCACCTCATGCCGCGCTATTTCATGATGCAGGCAGGTATCGACGCTGACCAAGCTCTTGATGGGAAGCCTAACTACTCGGGCTCCCACGATAAAACCTACAAGCTAGTTGAATCAGGCGCTTACGAGGCAGGAGCATTGAATATTTCTGTTTGGGAAGCAGCGGTAAAAGAAGGCAAGGTGGACGATTCAAAGGTGAAGGTTTTCTACACAACACCTGAGTATTTTGACTATAACTGGACTGTCAACATCGCTGATGAAGAATCAAAAAAGAAAATCAAAGATGCGATCCTAACAATGTCAAAAGAAGACAGCGAGATTATGGATTTACTACAAACCGATCGATTCATCGAAACAAATAATCAGAATTACCAAGCAATAGAAGAAGTCGCCAAACAACTAAAGATCATCAAGTAGGGGAAATCTCATGAGCGAATTCATCGATATAAAAAAGATAGGAAAAGTTTACGAGCGGAAGATAGCCTTATCTTCCCTTTCTTTGTCGGTAAAAAAAGGGGAATTCATCGCGTTGATTGGTCCCAGTGGCGCAGGAAAGACTACTTTGCTAAATCTGCTTGCCGCTACCTTACCACCCGATCAAGGAGAAATTACGATTGACGGCCAGCTGTTGGCTGAAATGACCGACCAGAAGAAACGGGCCAAAAAGATCGGAATCATCCGTCAACAATTTGACCTTATCGGAGAATTACCTGTGATTCATAATGTACTTGCTGGAAAATTATCAGAATGGGGAATTATGAAATCTCTCCTATCTATGTTTTTTCCTCAGGATAAGCAAGATGCCATACTAGCTCTTACTCGCGTGGGTCTTAGAGATAAATTATATGAACGAACGTCCGCACTTTCAGGCGGAGAGCAGCAGCGCGTTGCCCTTGCCCGCCTGCTTATTCAGAACCCTGAAATTGTTTTGGCGGATGAGCCTGTCGCTTCCCTTGACCCTGCACGTGCTGAAGACATCCTGGCACTTCTCGTTAAAATTGCATCGGAGGGAAATCAAACTTTGATTGCCAGTCTGCATTCTGTTGAGTACGCAAAAAAATATTTTGATCGCTTGATTGCATTAAAGGATGGTTATCTATTCTTCGACCTGCCTGCCTCATCAGTCACTGACGCCCATATTGCGAGCTTGTACAAACTGAAGGAGCAAGCGTAGCATGGAGAGAAGCTGGTGGAATTATGAACTTCATAAAAGAAAAATCGTGAGTTTTTCCCTCCTCCTTGTCTTTTTATGGAGTCTTACATCGATAAATTGGAATAAGGACTTGTTTCATAGCGGGGGACTGAACACCGCCAAACAGATAGGAGCAGCAATTTTTAGTCCAGATTTATCGAACGACATACTTTTGCTTGCTCTGGAATCAAGCTTGACTACACTAAGCTATGCAGTAGCAGGAATGAGTTTAGCTCTTGTTATCGCTTTTTTCTGGGGAATTCTTGCTTCCGGAGTTCTATTCTCTATTTCAAAAAATAACCGTTATGTAAAAAGATTCTTCCGAGGTCATCTAGGTTTTATGCGAGCAATTCATGAGTTAGTTTGGGCATGGCTGTTCGTTGCCTCTATCGGTCTTTCCCCGTTTGCCGCTATTTTTGCACTGGCCATTCCATATGGAGGGATTTTAGGCAAGATCTTTGCAGACATGCTTGAAGACGTGCGAACTGAACCAATCAAGGCTTTGGAAGCTGCTGGGGCTGGCAAATGGCAGACGTTGATGTACGGATACCTTCCTATGGTCAGAGCGAGTATAGTCAGCTATGCCATGTATCGCTTTGAATGTGCAGTTCGTTCATCAGCCATCATGAGTTTCGTAGGAATCGGCGGTCTTGGCTACCAAATTCAATTAAGCCTGGATGATTTACAGTATAATCAGGTCTGGACCTTTGTGTTCTTCCTGATATTTCTTGTCTTACTCATCGATATGTGGAGCAATTTTTTAAGGAATCAGCTTACTTCAGTGAACAGAGCGATAAAACAGCTGAAGACATCTGTCTTTTTGATGATTCTTCTCCTCATTGGATCCTGGTTATCCATTTTCACGATAGAAAACGCAAATCTGTCAGCAGTATTTACAAAAGAAAATCTCCATTACACCATTCAGTTTTTCAAAGGACTGATTGGGATCGGAGAAGATCAACCTGCATTTCTGAGTAGCGAAAGCTGGGCTAATGCTTTAAGCCTTACCTGGGAAACTTTATTGATGAGCATAATCGCCACAGGCTTCGCAACCATTGCCGCCATTTTCACCATGGTTCCTGCAGCCCGGAATGTCGCAGACGGGTCACTCACCCTTGCAAAAAAATGGCATGGATGGCTGTCATTCGGAATGGTGAGGAGTGGCTATATTTTTACAAGGGCCGTTCCTGAATTAATTTGGGCAATGATTATCATCTTTGTGTTTAAACCTGGGATTTTGCCTGGGGCAATTGCCCTTGCCCTTCATAACTATGGGATTCTAGGAAAGCTATTAGCTGAGGTAATCGAGGATTTAGATTCGCGCCCAATAAGGAATCTGGCATCCTGCGGGGCAAATAAGATCCAAATTTTATTGCTAGGGGTCCTTCCGGCAACACTTCCCCGCTTCCTTACGTATATCCTTTATCGCTGGGAGGTCATCATGCGGACCACTATAGTTGTCGGCTTTGTTGGAGCTGGAGGACTTGGACAGCAATTCAAACTGAGCATGAGCTTCTTCCATTATACAGATATCACACTTTTCTTGTTTTTCTATCTTGTTCTAGTCTATGCTGCCGACTTCATTTCCGAAAAAGTAAGATTAGTCATCAAATAAACCCGGCCTGTAAAAGGCCGGGTTTTATCTTGTCATAATCGCTTCCCCTATTAACTGGATGTCTTTATAAATCTCTTTTTTTAGTTCTCTGTCTTCACAAAGTGCATATTCATCAAACAATCGACCCAATTCCTTCATAAACAAAAGCTGTTCTTCCACAGCAACCATTCCTAGACCCCTTTACACATAAGATGACCATTGGCAAATGCTGTCAAACAATTTTCATAGATCTGAATATTTACCCGTAATATAAACAACCAAACTGGCAATTTTTTATAAAGATATGTTGCAGCTGTCCTATATATGACAACCTTTGTTTAACAAATCGTCCTTTAAGGTATGTAAATAGGAGATAACCGATAACAGGGGGTAAAGAAATGTGGGTTCAACGGCCTTTTTTTAAGCATGCGACAGGGATAATTCTGATTCTTCTTATCATCTTTCTTTTTGGCAAAATTGATTACTTTGTCTCCCCTCTGCAAAATTTTATCATCGCTATATTCTTTCCGGTGCTGATCTCAGGCCTAATGTATTATTTATTTCGCAAGCCGATTCAATGGATTAGCCGCTATGTGCCTAAAATCATCAGTATCTTCATTGTGTTCGCTCTAGTGGCAGGATTAATGTCAGGATTGGCTTATTTTGCGGGCTCCTTATTGGGAGATGAAATCAGCGACTTGAGTAAAAATTTCCCTGAAAAAATGGATGAGATCACCGATGAATCTCAAAAAGTCATCGATGATAACAACATAGGTATTATTAAAACAGAGGAAATCAAACAGAGGGCTCTGAATTATTTAAGCAAGATTTCTCAAAATCTAGGGGAAAATCTGATGACATTATTCTCCTTGATTACAAGTATTGCAACCGTACTTGTAGTAGTCCCTTTTCTGGCATTCTTTTTCTTGAAGGATGATGAAAAGCTCCGACCTTACATTTTAAAGCATTTACCTCGTGAACATGTACAGGAAGGAAACAAAATTTTAACGGATATCGATAAAACGTTGTTCACCTATGTAACAGGGCAATTTATCATCGCAGTTGTTGACGGAATTTTAATGTTCATTGGTTATTTGATCATCGGTTTAGACTACGCTCTGTTGCTTGCGATCTTCGCAATGTTTTTAACAATCGTTCCCTTTTTAGGCCCGCTTTTGGGGATTATCCCTGCACTGTTCATTGGTTTAACGAACAGTCCGCTTATGGCATTGAAGGTATTGCTTGTACTGGTAATCGTGCAGCAGTTGGAGGGCAATCTAGTCACCCCGCAGGTCATGGGGAAGAAGCTAAGCATCCATCCGATTTCCGTCATCCTGATTTTGATTGCAGCCGGCTCATTGTATGGTTTCATTGGAATCCTGATCGCCATACCGCTTTATTCAGTGGTAAAAATCATTATCAAGGATGTTTGGAGGTTTTATAAGCTTCGGAAACCCTCTGCTTTATAATTAAATGAAAGGGCATCGGAGCAGATCCGGTGCCCTTCCCTATTTTTAATTAGACGGGTTGGTGTTCCCTTCGTCCGCCCGTTTCGATAATTCCTCGTCAATCATTTTGTCAAGCCGGATTATACTTTTTTGTGCCCGGTTATGATCTATTATACGGTAATGATGTGTACCCCCTTCTTCTTCATCTTTTTCATCCGCCCATTTTACAACTTTTTGCAGTGGTGTACGGACTATGTCATTTGAAGGCAAAAAAGAATCTGTGTGGAAAAGGATAGCAAGTGAAGTGGCTTTCGCTTGTACGGGGTTTTCACCCAGTCTAATCAGGAGCTTATGGGCTCGTTCTGCCCCCTTTATCGGATGGATATCATTCTTACGGTATAATTCGTAGTCCCACTTTCCGTTCCTGTACCAGGTGAAATGGCCAATATCGTGGAGAAATCCGGCTTTGGCAGCAATATCAACATCCACTTTATGCTCCTTTGCAAGCTGGAATGCATGATAGGCAACCGCGATCGCATGCGCCATTCCAGAACGTTTCAAATACTTTTGGGCAATATGGTGTTCATATATATCCAAAAGAGTGACATCTCTCATAAGCTGACCTCCTTCTTATGTGATTTGTTTATTTTTATGAATGGTAACAGAATTCATGAAAAAATGCACATGTTAAATCTTCTGTGGCAATGTAACCAAAAAACCGCCGGCAAAGAGGTCCCTTTGCCAGCAGCTGTCCTTAATTCCAGTTCTTCCACTTCTTTTGAATACTCTCTTTCATTTTCACAAATATCGTTTACATGATTTTTCGACAAACTCTGTTCCTTTCATAACGAAGTCCATTTATAATAGCTAAGTGGCATAGGATAATTAAAATAAAATCACAAAAAACTAGTAAATTGGATTAAATGGCTTCCGAGTTATCTCAAGGCTTATTTGCCGATTTCACTTTGCGAGTTTAGATTCTACTACATAAAGAGGGATAATATGTTCAATACTTTAAAAACAGAAAAGGGGTATCGAAAGCTTTTCCTTGCCGGGGTTATAAATGGTATTGGAGACCGCTTCAGCCAGGTTGCCCTGCTGACATTAATACTTCAGATGACAGGGTCAGGTCTCGCTGTCGGGATAACGATGGCCCTCAGAATGATTCCTTTTTTTGCTGTTCAGTCCAATCAGCAGCAGCCTCTCAAGAAAAATGGGCCGAAAAAGCGTGATGGTCATAACAGATATCGCAAGAGCATTTATTGCTTTATCTTTTCTGGCAATCAACAGTGCAGATGATATGTGGATTGTGTATACAGCGTCCTTCTTCCTCGCTTCCGGGGAGGCTATCTATTCACCGATCAGGAAATCTAGTATTCCGGTCCTCGTGTCCGCTAAAAACTTAAAGGAAGTGAATGCATGGGAACAGGTATTGATAGGATCAGTATTATTGAGACTCCCACGACTAAAGTCGCAAGCTGTCTAACGTCAGTGGGATTCTTAGCTACCTGTTTCAGAC
>NZ_JXIQ01000112.1 GCF_000934845.1 Mesobacillus subterraneus | reverse complement strand
CTTTGGCTAAAGCCAACCAAAATTCATCTCCCACCTACTCATTGGGCTTTAGCCCTTCCCATTCCTTGAGGATGGGAGACTTCTTTCGGAAATCCGTTAAAATGTTAGTCGTTAGCCTTTCTTTTTTATCATGAAAAAACAGAGGACTGGCTTAGCCGCCAACTTCCTCTGTTTTTTCTGGTTTTTTTAAAGATTTTTCGAATTGCTGCAGCGGCGTTTCGAGCTGAACAATAAGGTTTTCGCCTTCCTTGATCGGCAAACCAGGTTTTAGGCTCTGACTTGTTACATATCCGCTCCCGGCTTTATTCAACTTAACCCCGGTTAGCTGGGCAAGCTTCATGACATCCCTTAGCGACCAGTCTGTCATGTCAGGATAGGTCATAGCACCCGAAGTTTTCACGATGATTTTTTCGCCTTCAAGAGCTACAATATCGCCACCTGGCAATTGATTCTGCACCTTATTCCCATCTCCAATGACTACAGTCTGAAATCCTTTCGACTCTAGCAACGTCTTCGCTTCTCCTGGTTCCATTCCTGTTACATCCGGAATTGGACTGGAATCAGCTTTCTCCCTAGTGGCAGGTTTGATATTTAAATATTGAAGGCTACTTTGCATAACAGACTTAAAGATCATGGATGTAGGAATGGAACCTTTATAGTATTGGTCAATATTTGGCTGCTGGACAGCGACATAGACAATCAGCTTAGGATCGTCCTTTGGAGCCATGCCAAGAAACGAAAACAAGTAATTACTTTCGCCGCTTAAATATTTTCCGTTTTCCGTAATATTGGCTGTTCCCGTTTTTCCAGCAACTTCATATCCATCGATGGCATAAGATTTCCCAGTTCCATGTTCCCCTGTTATCACCGTGCCTAATACGTCTCTTACTTCCTTTGCTGTCGCAGCTGAGATCGGCTGGCCCACAGTCTCAGGCTTTTGCTGATTAATGACTTTTCCAGTATTTGGATCAACGATCTTATCAATTACCCGCGGTTTCATCATTTTCCCTTCGTTTGCTACCGCGGTGGCAGCCTGAATTAACTGGATCGGGGTAAACGTCGATCCCTGGCCATAAGCAACCGTCACTTTTTCAACTGGATATTGATACTGGATTTTTCCTACAGCTTCGTTTGGGAGGTCAATGCCAGTTGGCTCGTCAAAGCCAAAATCAGTCAAGTATTCACGAAACTTATCAGTACCAATTTTCTCATTGACAAGCTTAGCAGCTGCAACATTGGAAGACCGCTGTATCCCTTCTAGATAAGAAATCATCCCCCACCCCTGGCGGTTGTTGTGATCTCCGATGGGCACCGAGTTTTCCGTTACGTTATAGGACCCAGACTTATACTTCTCATTTGGATTCCATTTGTTTTCCTCAATTGCCGCTGCAAGCGTGAATATTTTCATCGTCGAGCCTGGCTCAATCGGTGTTTCTACAATCTCATTATGCCAGCTCTGATCCAAACCTTCTCTAGTGGACGGGTGGAAGCTTGGCCGTTGTGCCATCGCAAGGATATCACCTGTTTTCGGGTCAGCAACCACCACGAGAATTTTTTTCGGCTGATATTCTTTATCCACCCGCTCGACAGCATCTTCAGCAAATGTTTGGATTTTCTTATCAATCGTTAAATAAATATCATCGCCATCTTTTGCCGGAGTAATTTTTTCTTCCGCATCAGGAAGCAGCAATCCCCATAAGTCACTTTTGAAGTTAATCGAACCGTTCTCACCAGTCAATTCCTCGTTCATCGCTTCCTCAATGCCAAGTTTTCCAACGGAAATTGACTTCTGATCATCTATTTCTTTCTTTTCGACAAAGCCTACCAAGTGAGATGAAAATATACCGTTCGGGTAAAACCGTTTTGAATCTTGTAAAAAAGTTATTCCTGGAAGCTTTTCTGCTTCCATCTCCTGTTTCGTTTTATAAGAAATATCCCGGCCGGCATTTCCAAATTCAACCTGCCATGCCCCTTCTTTTGTTAACCGCTTGTAGATATCAGATTCGCTCATATCAAGATACTTCGCCAGTACAGCGGCTGTTTTCTCCGGATCCTTTACGTGTTGTGGCTTATTTTTATTTGTTGTAACCGATTCATCAAGGATGGCGACCAGCGTATAGGAAGTGGTGTCTTCTGCAACTACTTCGCCTTTGCGGTCAAAAATCGTCCCCCTGACAGCCTCAATCACTTTTTCATTGGAATATTTTTGCTGTGCTCTTGCTGCCAGTGCTTGTCCATGAACTTCACCTGTGACCTGGATGGAGACAAACCTGAATAACAAGATAAAAAAGAGCAGGCTAAATATTACGAATAATACCGCTGCTCCTGCATTCATATTTGGCTGTTTCTTGCCCATCAGTTTTCCACACCTTTAACATTGTTTTCATTCAATGTTAGACCGAGCTTTTCTGTCACCTGTTTGATTCTTTCATAGGTACTTAATTCGCTAATCTGGTTTTCAAGATCACTATTAATCTTTTGCTGTTTCTGAATATTGCCTTCAACGAGTTGGATTTCTTTGTTGACTTCGTAAATAGCTGCCTGTTTTGAAACCATGAATGTTGCGCCGAAGCAAACAGTTACCCCGAACACAAACATCAGAAATTTTTCGCCGGGCGTAAGTATCGAATGACGTTTTTCCGGCGCTTTTGCCGGTACCTGAACCGTTTGCTGCTGTTGTTCTTGCTGCAATTTTCTAGCCAGATTGCTCATTTTTTCCCCTCCTGAAATTTTTTAGGCATAATTTACATTTTTACTTTTTCAGCGATCCGCAGTTTCGCAGATCTTGCCCGGTTGTTGAATTCCAGCTCTTCCTCGGACGGAAGAATTGGTTTTCTGGTAATCAGCTTCAATTTAGGTTGAAACTCATCCGGAATGATCGGCAGTCCATGTGGAAGCGATGGTGTTTCACTAGCTTTTTTTAAGGTAACCTTACAAATCCTGTCTTCAAGTGAATGAAAGGTGATAACACTGATTCTTCCTCCTACGGAAAGAAGTTCGATTGCCTGTTCCAGTGATTTTTCAAAGACACGAAGTTCATCGTTAACAGCGATTCTCACAGCTTGGAAAACTCTTTTCGCCGGGTGACCGCCTTTTCTTCTGGCAGGTGCTGGTATCGCATCCTTGATCAACTCAACAAGCTCACTAGTAGTTTTAATAGGAGCATTTTCGCGCGCAGCTTCAATCTTTCTTGCAATTTGTTTTGAAAATTTTTCTTCCCCGTACTGAAAAAAGATTTTGACCAATTTCTCATAGGGCCACTCATTTATTACATGATAAGCAGATAATGGCGCATCCTGGTCCATCCGCATATCAAGCGGGGCATCATGATGATAACTAAAGCCACGCTCTGGCGTGTCAAGCTGGGGAGAAGAGACTCCGAGATCGTAAAGGATCCCATCCACTTCCATTATCCCTTGGTTTTCAAGCTCGTCCTTTAGGTGAAGAAAGTTGCTTTTAATGATTGTCAGTCTGTCCCCATACGGAGCAAGCTTCTCTTTCGCATTTGCAATGGCGACATCGTCCTGGTCAAACGCGTATAGCTTACCATTTTCTGATAGCTTGGACAAAATCAATTCACTGTGGCCTGCGCCACCGAGAGTGCAATCCACGTATGTACCGTCAGGCTTGATATCGAGCCCGTCTACTGTTTCTTCCAATAACACTGTTGTATGTTTGAACATTAAAATCCACCTTTCCAATCGAGGAGCAGGTAATATTATATCAGAATAATGTTACCCTTAAATATCAAATCCAATCATATTTTCCGCAATTTCAGCAAAAGATTCCTCAGATTCTGCGAAATATTCTTCCCAGATGGCTTTGCTCCAAATTTCAATTCGACTGGAAACACCTAAAATCACACATTCTTTCTCAAGCTTGGCGTAATGCATCAACGGGGAAGGAATATTGACTCTCCCCTGTTTGTCAATTTCACTCTCGGTAGCACCCGAAAAGAAAAATCGGGTAAATGCACGTGCATCTTTTTTCGTCAGCGGAAGCCCTTTTAACTTTTCCTCAATCACTGACCATTCAGAAACGGGATAGCCAAATAAACACTGGTCAAGCCCACGGGTAAGAATGAACATTTCACCCAGGTGTTCACGGACCTTGGCAGGGATGATCAATCGGCCTTTGCTATCAACATTGTGATGGTATTCACCCATGAACATGCCACTACCCCCACTTTCTAAATATAATGTACCACATTCCCCCACTTTTCACCACCGTATTTTAAATATTCTCTATGCAAACACGAAATCCTTTTCTTTCTATAAAAAAATAAGCTCCATCCGGAAAGGATGGAGCGCTAATTTTACAATTTTATGATTTTATGGGTACCATCGAACTGATAATCCAGCTTTGCTAATTCAGGTACAAGATCCAATCCATATTTGTTTAGATAGTAGAATGGATTCCAGACTCTTTCCTGAGGCGCCCCGCCAGGTCTCAGCGCGTTCTCTACTCTTGAAAACTTTTTTAGAATATGATCGTGCTTGCGGAAAATTGCCTCTTTGATTTTATCTTCCATTAAGGTGATTTGATTCAGCAAAATCGATTCATTCTTTTGCAGCATCGGCATTAATACCGGATCGATTTCGTTTGATTTTTCACGGATAAGTTGATATTGACCTGCCAGCATGCTCTTCACCTGAGCAAATAACTCCTCTATTTCCCGATCCTTCAGTGCATCGATGAACTCGAGTTCATGTCCGCTTGTGCCTGAAATCAACACTTCTTTCAAGTCCAGATTCAATTCATCAAGATCCGATTCGATCGCCCTTTCCAATAAGGTGATATTCAATCTTGGGACAAGCGGAGGCATTTTGAGACCAAAATGCTCGAAAACAAGCTTTAGCTCTGCCCAGTAGGCGATTTCTCCAGGACCTCCAATGAAAGCAATTGTTGGGAAAAGCAATTCTTGCATTATCGGACGGGTAACGACATTATTGCTGAGTTTTTCCGGAAACTCACTCGCAATCTCCATCAATTCATCATATGTAAAGCTGACTTCGCCGTTTTTTCCTGCAAATTTTCTACTTTCAGGGTCGAATTGAAGCAAAATCCGCTGATTTTCCCGTTCATCATAAAAGAAGAGGTTAGCAGTATTTTCATTGATTTCTATCATTTTAGCAAAGCCAGCTGCCTTCGTATTTTCCTGTTGATCAAGGACCGCAGAAGTAATTTCACGATGATTTTTAATTTGTTTGATAAAGTACTCTTTTTCAAGCTTCCGCAAGTCTTTATTTCCGGAGTCAACAATCAACAGACCTGAGTCCTTGAAAAGCTCCATTATGATGGTAGCAAAAAAGTCCACGAACGATTCGGCTTTCTTCAATGATTCCATCGCAAAGGCTAATATTTCTTTCGTGTATTTTGTTTCGCCGTAAGTTTCGATGATTTCCTCCACCCAGGAATAACACAAATCACGGTTGATACACACTTCGGAAATCATCTGTTTCTCAAGACTTTTTTCCGGGTAGATCCACTTCTCCTGCCTGTTGTCCTTCATGATGTATACATGATTGACTTCATGGTAGTCATGATCTTCTCCGGCAATCCAAAATACCGGGACGACTGGGACGCCAAGTTCCTGCTCTTTTTGTTCAGCAAGCTTAATAATGGAAATCACTTTATGAATCGTATAGAGCGGGCCTGTCAGGATACCAGCCTGCTGGCCGCCAATGACGGCAACGCTGTTTTCTTTCCTGAGCTTCTCGATATTCTCAGCAATTCGATCAGAATCTGGGTAACGTGACATCAGATTTTGAATATGATCAGCAATTTCCTGTCTCATAAAGCTTCTATTTTTCAATTCATCCAGCCGATGAACGTATGAATTCGCAACCGTATAAGGATAATGAAAGAACCGCTGAAGTTCAGGGTTCCCAGCAAGGTAATCTG
This sequence comes from Mesobacillus subterraneus, assembly GCF_000934845.1. Classification (GTDB taxonomy): domain Bacteria; phylum Bacillota; class Bacilli; order Bacillales; family Cytobacillaceae; genus Mesobacillus; species Mesobacillus stamsii. Next base: position 15,466 of record NZ_JXIQ01000112.1, on the reverse strand, counting down.
TCGCAAACCGGTTCGCGGCCGGAAGTGAGAGATTCAACATCTCCATTAATCTGTACTTCCTTTCTCGTTAACAATTTTCACTGTAATGAGTATAGCATTGTTTGAAATGAAATGAAAAAACTTTGCCTTCCGAAATTTCTAACATTCCTCCGCAACTAACTTAAGCTATTTTCCGAAGAAACAACAAATGTTGGACCACTAAACATTCGGTCCAACATCAAGTCAAGCAAACAAGAATATCAGTCGCTTATATAATCCAACTAACACAAGAATGATATAGGCTGAACTAAAAAGCAGAAAATTCAATCGCCAAAACCCTTTAAAAACTTTTGACAGAACAATCTCCTGTTTATATTGCCAATGAAGCCAGACAAAAACGGCCGCCAAACCAAACAAAATAATCAATAAAAGCCAAAAATACGATTTTCCCCAAATCGTAACAATCAAAAAATGAACAGACAGTACAAGCAATAACGTGCTGAAATCAATAGCTAGATTGACAGACAGACGATGGTTTCCAGTGATTTGCTTAGTGATGATGAAAACAGCGAGATAGCCAACGATTGGCACTGTAATCAATATGGCGACAATTACAGAGAAGAACTCAGACATCATCCTCCCTCCCTTTCTTGTTCCTTCCCCTTGATGCAATGATAATAGTTATGTATTAATGGAGCTTTCATCTTTTTATTTTTTGATAATTCGAGCAAGTAGCCGAGGATAGCGTCAATCTCAGTCGGTCTGCCATTTTCCATATCCTTATACATTGAAGAATGGTTGTATTCCGTTTTTTTACATACTGTTATCAGATTTTGAAGGTAAACTTCCTCCTGGTCGAGGCCAAGGACAAGGGCACATTCTAAAAAAAGTTGCTTGAAGATTTCAAAGTAAAAAGGATTATCGACCAGTTCACCATTCCTGACTTGCAGAACGGAAGTCAACGGATTGATGACTGCGTTAACCACCAATTTTTTGATAAGCATCTCATTATAATCTGGTTCCAATAGAACTGGAAAGTCGGCAGGAGCATTCTTTGCTAGTTCTCTGAGAAGATGGGATTCTCCTCGGAAAACTGCTGTTCTGGTGACTCCGCTGCCATTGTGCTGAACAGTGTAGGCGTTTACCCTAACAGCTCCATGTTCGACCGATCCCACAAAAATATTCTGCGCCTGGATCTCCGAGATCATCTCAATATGACTGTAGCCGTTTTGCAGGAATAGAATACTATCTTCCACATTTGCCTTCAGTTCCTCCATTAGTCCAGAAAGCTGGTATTGTTTCACAGCCACTATCGTTACCTGTTCTTTTCCTCGCCAATCTTGGATGCCAGCAGCGGCAATTTTCAGCGGTTGCAGAGCTATGCCGTCTTTTATAAGATGCAGTCCGTTTTTCGTGATCTCGTCTGCCTGCTCCTTTGTCCGCGTGTAAATGCAAACTTCGTTTTGAAATCCAAGGTAGTAGGAAAATAGTAAACCTAATGAACCGCCGCCAATTATCGCTATCTTCATAGAAATCCCCTCATTGAACGTGCTTGCACTCCTCTATATTGTGTACCACTTAAAAATCAATCACATAGGAAGCAACCGTTACATCTTTAGTCCTATTTTAGCAGAAACAAAGACGTCAATGGAAGAAAGGAATACCGATTTTTCATTTAATAAAACGGAGATAATTTGAAGCAATCGATCCCGCAAAAAATAGAATCACTTTCTAATATTTAAATGCAGAATTTTTCATGTTTTTATAATATAATAATAACAAATGTAAAAATCCAGCTGCCAAATTCAGATTAGAAATTATGGATGATCGGCGGCTAGGCAGGGGAGTGTTCATGGTGAAAGTAGAGAAACTTAAAATTAATTATAAGACATTAGAAGAATTTAAGAAATTCAAGGAGTATGGGCACCAGGAGCTGTCCATGCTGGAGGATCTGGAAGCGAATATCGTAGAAAATGATAGCGATTCGCCGTTCTACGGTATTTATTTCGGCGACAAACTTGTCGCGCGCATGAGCTTATATCAGGTAAAGAAACAGTTTGACCGCTACTTTGAGCCTTCTCAGGATTATTTGGAGCTCTGGAAGCTGGAGGTATTGCCGGATTACCAGGGAAATGGTTATGGCACAGCACTCGTTGAATTTGCAAAAAGCCTTGGCCTGCCAATTAAGACAAATCCTCGGATAAAATCTCAAGAATTCTGGGAAAAGATGGGCTTTACCCCTGTTCATTACGATGTGGAAAGAGACCGCGGTGAAAATCCGCTTGTCTGGTATCCTGCCGGTGTAACAGAACAAGTCTAGCCATTCTAAATTAATAGCGCCTGCCAGTTCTGGCAGGCGACTTATTATTTATTTTTCAACCTTTTCCAGGTTTCCCTTTCCCTCCACTTGAAAATTCATTTTCTGCTGTTTTTCTTCGTCCTTTGAACCGACTCTTTTTTTGGCTCGCTCCATAATATCAATCAGAGCACGATAGTCCTCTTCCATCGATTTCAGCTTTGTCTCTAATTTTTCATTTTCTGCAGACAAGTAATAGATTTGCTTTTCTAGGCTATGAATTTTTTCTTGCTGATCATCTTGACTGTTAAGGGTTCCCGCTTTTTGGTAGAGCTCATCAAGATACTGTTTTACTGCTTCCATACTTAAATTTACATCCTTTTTCTGTTTTTCTTGAACCATGTCAGGTGCATCGTTTGCCTTAGCCTGTGTTTGAGCAGCTCCCGTTATTCCCTGTTCTTTTCCTTGCTTGTTTGCTTCCTTTCGCTGCTTTTTAGCTAGTTCAATTCCCGATTTATATTGCTTCCTCACATAAGAATTCCAGCGAAAACCACAGGCGGCGGCCGTTCTTGACAGCTGTTTTCCAACTTCCTCAAAAGCTTTCAATTGCGTGCCGCCTTCGCGGATATTGCGCAATACTACTTCAGCAAGCAATAAGTCTTCGTCCTGTGACCAGGCATCCTGACGGGTTAGTGGCATCAGAAAATCCCTCCTATTGTTTTTATTCATTCTTATGCCTCTAATAGGAAAGATAGAATGATATATCAGCCAATATTATTTTTTTTTGCTGATGAATTCATCCACTTTTTTGTTATGGGCTTCATCTTCCCATAACACAGCGCATCTTTTCGCTTCTGCTGCCATCCTCTCTCTCATTGCTAATAGCTCCCATTTTTTATTCATTAATGATTTATAAGCTGCTAGTACAGTTGTCTCTTTTTTTAAGCTTTCTTTCATGAACATGCGACAAGCATCAATAGGGTCTTCCATATAAATATCATGCAAAAATCCAAGTTCAAAGAGTTCTTCTGCAGTATGAATTTTTGCATCCATAAGCATTTTCATTGCAGCATGAGGAAGCTTTTCCAAAAGGATAGAGCCTCCTCCCCAGCCAGTGGTGATCGCCAGGTTTCCCTGGACAAAACCCGCTTTTATTCCCGCCTTACCGATCCTGAAATCGCAGGCTGCAGCTATTTCACAACCTCCTCCAACAGCTGTACCATTGAGAATTGCAATGGTTGGTTTAGGCAGTGTCAGCAGCTTATATAAAATCTCCGCCATCCGCGATAGCATTCCATACGCCTGTTCCTCCGTCTTCAATTGGTGAAAGGCAACCAGGTCCCCTCCCGAACAAAAAGCAGCGTCGCCTGCTCCTATAATGGCAAATACTTTAACTTCAGGGTCAGAAGCCATTTCTATCGCTTTTTCCAGACCTGCCATTATTTCAAAATTAATCGCATTTCTCTTGGCAGGTCTGTTGATCGTAAAACACAGTATTCCGATACTTTCTTGTGAAATTATGTAAGAGTCCATCTTTCCCCTCCTCGTATCATACTAGCCCCTCTATTGTAACATTTCCGATAATGCAAAAAAGCACAGGATGCATCTGCATCCTGTGCTTTTTTCGAAAGAAGATTAGTCATTGACAACTTCTTTTCCTTTGTATGTTCCGCAAGCTTTGCACACACGGTGAGCAAGTTTCATTTCACCGCAGTTAGGGCATGCTACCATACCCGGAACTTGTAATTTAAAATGAGTACGGCGTTTTCTTTTCGCAGTTTTAGATGTTCTTCTAAATGGTACAGCCATTCTTCCCACCTCCTTAAAAGGAATAAGAAAGTTTATGAAGGCCAGTCCTTTTCTGGACCTCCACGCTCTTTTTTCATTCGTTAGTCAGAGGAATCCTTGGAATCCTCAAAGAATTTTGCAAGTCCGGCAAGCCGGGGATCAAGTTTTTCGGATTTCTCCTGTTCCTCGATTACTTCCCAACCCTTACCTGACTGGGGTGCGCCTTCTTGACCAGTGTTATCATCGCAGAATACTTGGATGGGCACTTCCACCAGTAATATCTCCCTAATGATTGGTTCAAGATCAATGACATCGCCTGTTGCTTGATGAACTTCCTCGTCAGCCTCATAATCGTAGCTGTTTAGCATGAAAGTTTCAGTAGTTTCCACATCTATTGGATATTTTACATCAACCAGTGTCCGTGAACAAGGCAGGATCAGATGACCATCAATCCGAATATGGAATGTCACTCTAGTAGCACTGATATCCGCCCTACCGGTTAGATGGATGGGAGATACCTTTCGGATGGTAGGTTCTGTTTCCATAATGGAGTCCATTCGAACAAACTCGTCAATTAGAAAGTCCTTATTTCGATGTTTTTGTATCTGACTTATTGTCCATTTCATAAAATCACCCCAAGGCAACAAAAGTAATTATAGCCCTTTGCGTAATCATTTGTCAATATTTTTTCTTTACACTATAATTTACATAAATACAATAAATTAAACTTCCAAACAATGCAAGATACATCATAACACGAAGGGGTACAAGAATGAAAGCTGTTGGCGTTGTCGTTGAATATAATCCTTTCCATAATGGCCATCTGTTCCATGTCCACCAGGCAAAAAAACAATTCGATGCTGATATAGCTATTGCCGCAATGAGCGGAAATTTCCTTCAGCGAGGAGAACCTGCGCTAGTCTCCAAATGGGCCAGGACAAAGATGGCACTGGCTGCCGGTGTAGATATTGTGTTTGAGCTACCATACCGGTATGCGACTCAGCATGCTGAAGTTTTCGCTGAAGGAGCTGTTTCTATCCTGTCTGCAGCCGGGGCTGACATACTCTGTTTCGGAAGTGAATCAGGTGACCTGGAGACTTTCAAACGGACGATTGCCTTCCTTGCAGAAAACGATGATCGATTCCAGGAAAAAATCAGGCTATATTCAGCGGAAGGAAATAGCTACCCTAAATCAATCGCGCTTGCATTTCAATCCCTTTTTCCTTCAGAAAACTTCGTTGATCTTTCTCAGCCAAATAACATTTTGGGAATGCATTACATGCAGGCGATCCTAAGACAGGAGAGTCCCATGGAGGCACAGACGATTACGAGAAAAAGCTCCGGCTATCATGATGAGTACTTCGCTTCTGCCACCATCGCCAGCGCGACCAGCATCCGCAAGGCATTGTTCGGTGCTGCCGGTGAAATGGAAGCCATCAGGCAATACGTTCCCGAATCAACCTACAGCTATTTGATCCAGTACAAGAGGGAGTACGGTGGCTTCCATTCATGGGAAAATTACTGGCCGTTATTAAAATACAAGCTAATGCAATGCGGTCCTGATGAGATTAAAGAGTTCTATGAAGTCGAAGAGGGACTGGAAAATCGATTGATTGCCGCTGCGTCAACCGCTAACACCTTCCAACAGTTCATGGAAGCCATTAAAACGAAACGATATACATGGACCAGGCTGCAAAGAGTTTGCCTACATATTTTAACCAATACGCGTAAGAAGCAAATGGAAACCTCCAAAAGGACGGCAGATTATTTGAGATTATTAGGAGCAACTGAAAAAGGACGTGCCTACTTGAACTATAGGAAAAAGGATTTCAGCCTGCCAGTTATCTCCAGGTTATCCGCATTTTCAGGTCCTGATCTCGAGCTCGATATCAAAGCTGCCAAAATTTATGCACTTGCCCAAAATGGCAATAGCCAGGAAAAGCTGCTTGCTGAAGAGTTCGCACAGCCGCCTATTATGCGAAGCTAGAAAAATCACGCTGTTCAGCGTGATTTTTCTTTTAGATTCTCCAGATAGGATACAGCTTCATCGAAAGTATCGACTGGAATGATTTTCATATTCGTTTTGATATCTTTTGCCGCAATCAGTGCTTCTTCGTAGTTTGAGCCTTTCATTCCTTTTTCAAATGGTGCAAAAAAGAATTCCGCACCTGCCTTATCCGCTGCTACTACTTTTTGCTGGATTCCGCCGATTCTTCCAACCGTACCATCGGGGCTCATCGTTCCGGTGCCAGCTATCTCATATCCTTTTGTTAAATCCTCCGCGACCAATTGATTGTAGATTTCCAATGAAAACATTAACCCAGCTGATGGTCCGCCGATTTCATCAGATTGAACTGTTACAGCTGGTTCAACATTTATTTCTTTATCATCGACAAGCTGAATACCTACTACTGGACGATTGCTTCCATCATCAAGAGCCTTTAACGGGATTTTTACCTGATTTGTTTTCCCGTTGCGCTTGTATGCAAGATTTACAGTATCGCCTGGCTTTTTTGTACTAATGTATTTAATGAATTCATCTGATGAAGAAAATGCAGTATCATCCACTTTGTAGACGAGGTCTCCTGGCTTCAATTTCCCATCCGCTGGCATTCCTTCCATCGTTCTAAGCACATAAACGCCTTTATACGTATAGTCAACAGGCTTTCCAGCTTTTTTATAGGCAACCTCGATTGCTGCTGTCTTAGAATTATCCATCATGTGAAGTTGGCGAATATTGTATTCTTCATCTGATTCATCCGCTGCCCTGATCTCTTCAACAGGATAAATTTCCTGGTATTTACTTACCTTAGCGATGACGTAAGCATAAATATTAGCCCTGCCCATCCGGACGGTTGTCAGCATGAAATTGCCTTCCTCGTCATTACCGCCTTCCACCTCAACGATCGGTTCCAGCTCTTTTGCCATTCCGGGCTTCGTTACATAGTATGGTAAATAATAAAATGAACTCACAATAATGAAAATAGCTGTCAATATAGAAATGCCTATCGATGTCTTTCTGCTCATTCTGTTTGGGGCCCCCTCCATTGTCCAATGGTTTGTTTAATTTTATCGATATGCTTTCTTGCTTCTTCTTCACCAATTGTAATGATTTCTTCGATATTCGTAAATGCTTTTGAGTTAAACATCTCAACGGGCGGTCGGATCATCACATCTGAGGCAACCTCGCGATTGGCAACTAGCTCCATCTGCATAATATCGATACTTTGCATGATTACGTCAAATATGGAAGTCACTTCCTCGTTGATTTTCACATTCGAAACATCAACGGCGATGACGATATCTGCTCCCATTTCCTTGGCAACTGAAACGGGGATCCGGTCCACGACTCCGCCATCAACAAATAAGCGGCCACCAAGTTTCTCCGGCACAAAAATACCCGGTATTGCAATACTAGCCCTTACCGCTTCCGCAACTGGGCCCTGTTTGAATACTACCTTCTCACCCGACATAAGATCTGTTGCTACAATTCCAATGGGGATATCCAGTTCCTCAATCATTTTGCCGTGTGTAAAAATTCTGATGAGCTCTTTGACTCTTTTCCCTGCAATAAATCCCATCTTCGGAACTGTAAAATCAAGATAATATTTCCGTTTGAATACCTTTGATAATTTATAAAGCCGTTCCACGTCCAGCCCTGCACCGTAGAATGCAGCAACAAGAGCCCCCATGCTGCTTCCAGCTATTAAATCAATGGGGATACCCTCGTCCCGAAGGACCTTTATGACACCTAAATGGGCAAATCCTCGTGCACCACCAGAACCAAGGGCTAAACCGATTTGTGGTCTTGTCAAAGCTCTTCCCTCCCTTATACTCATGTTTTTTTGATACATCGCAAACTTGGTCTAAATTGAAGTTTAGCGAGTATATTGATTTATATGAGGACAAGGCTGAAAACTGATCATTTTTTTAGGATAACTGGTGGTGAGAACCGGCCTTTTTAAAAAAAGGAATTTTTACTAAATATAACAGCCTTCCATGTACATAGATCCAGCTGGCTTGAAAAATGATCGGCCGCTAAGATCACTTTATTTTACCATTGATTAAAAAAGTTTCACAGCAAGACCGTAGGAAGGAGATTTGTACGTGCTAAAATCGAGATTAAAAACCCTTTTCCTTGCAGCCTCCGTCACCTTTCTGGCTGTTTCACTCATCATCTTTCCCCAGGAATCCTTTGATGCTTCCATTAGGGGATTGAATATGTGGTGGGAAATTGTCTTCCCCTCCCTCCTTCCTTTTTTCATCGTATCCGAAATGCTGATTGGACTTGGAGTCGTCCGTTTTATTGGGATACTTCTCGAGCCTTTGATGAGACCGCTTTTTAAAGTACCGGGGGTAGGCGGATTTGTCTGGGCGATGGGGATCGCTTCGGGATTTCCAGCAGGAGCGAAGCTGACGGCAAGGATGCGTCAGGAAGGACAGCTATCAAAAATTGAAGCAGAACGACTAGTTTCTTTCACAAATTCATCTAATCCGCTGTTTATTTTCGGAGCAGTTTCAGTCGGCTTCTTTTACAATGTCCATCTTGGGGTCATCCTTGCGCTGGCACATTATCTGGGCAACATCAGCGTCGGATTGATGATGAGATTTTATGGGAGGAGCGAAGAACGTACTACAACAGATAAAAAGCCAAAAATATCGCTAAGGGATGCCTTTGCTGCATTGCATAGAGCTAGGGTCCAGGACAACCGGCCAATCGGAAAGCTTCTCGGAGATGCCGTAACGTCTTCCATCCAAACACTGTTGATGATCGGGGGATTCATCATCTTGTTCTCCGTTATTAACAAACTATTATTTCACCTGCATATTACTGTATTCCTTGCTAAATTTCTGGAAGACATCCTCGTAATGCTCGGAATGACAGGTATGCTCAGCCTGCCATTCATATCCGGATTATTCGAGATAACACTTGGCAGTCAGATGACCAGCCAGGTTCAGGACGCAACCTTAATGCATCAGGCTATCATCACAAGCTTCATCCTTGCATTCAGCGGTTTTAGTGTTCAGGCACAGGTAGCTAGCATTCTCGCACAGACAGATATCCGCTTTCAGCCATTCTTTTTCGCGCGAATCGCTCAAGGATTCTTTGCTGCGTTTTATGCTTTTCTCCTTTGGAAGCCTGTTTATGAACGCTTTTTTCAGGATGAACAACCGTCAAACGTATTGCCGGTAATGGAATACTTCACTTCAGAAGGAAGCCGCCTTGCCGACACATACAGCCGCATTGTTACAGCAGGACCATTGATCACGATTGGCAGTTTGCTTGTTTATATTTGGATTCTCGGGATCCGACTCCTGGATAAAAAATAACGGACATCTCTGTCCGTTATTTTTTATCCAGCACCAAATTCTATTTGAAACGGGTGATTTACCGTATATTTATACGCTAAAATCATCTTAAAGACCCCTAACACCTTAAGTCATTTCCGTTTTTCTTATCATCATCGAATTTTTTCAGTAAGGCTTCTTCGACTTCATCAGGAACCAATTCGGAGATTTTTCCACCGTACTTGGCAACTTCTTTCACAATGCTGGAACTTAAAAATGAGTATTGGTTATTCGTCATGATGAAAAACGTTTCAATTTTGTCATCCAAAACTCTGTTCATTGAAGTGATTTGCATTTCATACTCGAAATCCGAAACGGCACGCAACCCCCTGATGATCGCCTGGGCATGGACACCATCGGCATAATCAACCAGCAGTCCCTGGAAGGAATCTACTTTTACATTTGGAATCCGTTTGGTGACCTGGTTTATCAAGTCCATTCTTTCTTCTACTGAAAATAGCGGTTGCTTTGAAGAATTATTCAACACGACGATATAAAGTTCATCGAACACCTTCGCAGCCCTTGTGATGATATCCAAGTGCCCGTATGTAATAGGGTCGAAACTGCCTGGACAAACAGCAACTCTTGCCACTATACTTCCCCCTCATCTTCTGCTTGCATTTTATATAGTGTTATTCCGATAATACCATAAGATTCATTTCTAGTTTGCACTAATTTCCCTATTTTTTCAGGCAGGCTGATAGAGGAGGAATGTTCACAAATAACCATTCCTTCCTGTTGAATAAGCCCCTCTTTGTCGATCATTTCCATTAGCAGCACCAGCTGTTGTTTTTGGTAAGGAGGGTCCAGGAAAACGAAATCAAACACCAGTTTTCTTTTTTGAATCGCCTTCAAGGCTCTGATTGCATCGTTTCGATAAACCTCTGCTTTCTGTTCCAGACCACAAGATTTTAAGTTTTCATTTATAACATGAATCGCCTTTCCATCACGGTCAACAAAAATGACCTGATCCAGTCCTCTGCTAAGTGCCTCGATTCCCAAGCCTCCACTGCCGGCAAATAAATCAAGCCCAACGCCCCCTGTAAAATAAGGACCTATCATATTGAACAAAGCTTCCTTTACTTTATCAGTAGTCGGCCTAGTAGCAGTCCCGGGCACAGCTTTCAACATTCTGCCCTTAAAATCACCTGATACAACTCTCATTTTTTTGCTCCTTAATTATGTAAGCTTTTTCACATTGAACTCCAAAAAATACTCCCTTATCCTATCACACATCGAAAAAATTAACCAAACAATGTATATCCCTTCCTATTATGGAAAGAATAACGAGTAACAACATCAATTTGAGGATGTTGTTGCCAACCGCGGAGAAGACTTACGTTTCCCCATAAGTTCTTCCTCCGGTTTCTCCTCTCCCTTTGCCTTCAGCGCCATTGCGGTGCATGGAAGGAAGCCTTGAGCCTAAGTGGCTCAAGGTTTTGTTTTTAGCGGAAAGTTTCGGGGTTTTTAAGAGGCGGTGGATTTTTGGTTTTTCTTGCTTATTCTTCAAAAAAAGGCAAGGATTCCCCTGCCTTTTTTGATATGGTTATATTCCCATCTTATAGTCATATTCTTTTGCCTTGTCTGGGGAAGTATTTTCAAACTCCATTTTTAAAAATGGTTTGTAAGAAGGTTCCACCTTTTTTACGAAAGAATAGGATTGAATCTTTTCCATAAGTCCTTCTGTCTCGTCGAGATTGCAATAAATAACAGCATATTTTAACTTTTTAGAGACAAAATGGACATTGCCAAATCGTCTGAGCATCTTGGCCTGTTTCAACGAATACAGCCATACAATGATTCCCTGCCTCTGTCCTATCATATTCTTTTCCCCTTCGGTAACCGTTTCCTTTGTACTAGTCTAGCATACAAAAACCTGTTTTTTCAATCATGTTCGTCTTTTTCTGTAAAGAAAAAAGCATGGGATTCCCATGCTTTTTCTGTTAGGCGGAACATCCGCAGCTTCCTCCGCTGCCGCATCCCCCACTGCAGGAGCTTTCAAAAAACGGGTTTCCAGTTGGTACTTTCACACTGTCGGAAACAGATCTGCCGATTATGACGCTTACTTCATCAAGAAGGCTTTGTAAATCATTTTCCGCTTTCTTGAATTCAGCAATTACCAAATCAATATCGAGCTCTCTTTTAACAAGACGGATCTTGCCCATGATATCCTTGTAATCAGGATGGTATTTCCCGAAACGCTGGACCTCTTCATAGCGATCCTTCATATCGACAAATTCACGGACCTTCCTTTGTGTTTCGGCATTGGTTTTAACCTTATATAAGCATTCCCGATAATATTCGGCAATATCTGATTGTAAAATCATGCTGACTAACTGTTCAGCTTCTTCCATTAATAAGACTCTTTCTGATGTAACAGCAAGCAATGCTATCTCACCTCCGAACCCATTTTACCATGAAACTGCCAGAAAAGCTAAGCTTTCTGGTCCGCAGGCCGGTACACGTAAAAGAAACCACTGCCTATTCGAGCAGAAAGCTTTATCATGACTGTGAATTCATCGTCGAGAACATCTGCATCATCATCGATGCCATTTGTACATTATTGGAGAACTTCTGAACTCGATGGGGGATGGTTTTTTTAAAATGATGCAGGGCCGCAATTTGCGCTGCATGCAAACTCTTAGGATCCCGGCTCAGCTTCCTGTACCAATGGGGCTGTGCCCGGACAAACTCAATCAATTCCTTATTTGATCGCAACTGATCCATCACATCTCTTCGCATCTTTTTCGGCCTCCATTCTAATCCTTCCTAAATGAAAAGGGATTGGAGGGACCTGAATTGTTTGACCCTTGAGACCCGCCTGCTTTCCCCTGGAACTGGGAAAGCACGCCCTGGATCGCTCCGAGTGCCTGACTGATATTGTTCATCTGCCCTTGCACCTGAGCGGGGTCCATATTTTTCACTGCCCCCATAATGGTACCGAGCCAATCCGTTTTCTGTTCCTTGTCTTCGTTTTTCTTGTCCTTTATGTTATCTGAAATAGTATTCCATCTTGGGTCGTCTTCCCCAAGCAAGTACCATTCCTCGAACATTTCCTGCCAGGTCGTTTCCCCCTTCCGTACTTGCTGTGCCAGGTCCGGGTGTTCTTTGACAAATTCCTTGAACTTTTCAACAGAGGGATGAAGTTTCTTTTTCGCCATGCTTTTCACCTCACAGTGTCACAAATGCCTATAATATCATATGACACTTGCAATGAATGGTGAAGATCGGATAGTTCCCAATCGCAATCAATTTTGGTAAAGTAGAAACAACAATTAGGCTTTGATAAAATAAGGATTAGAATCACAGAAGCAGAGCCATTTAGAAAGAGGTTAATCATAGTGAAAAAAGATTTACATCAACTTTTGGACGAATGCATCTCGCATTCGGGTGAACAGGAATTAGCAGCACTTCAAACTGTGCTCACCGGAATCAAGAATAAATTGGGCGGCAAGAATAGCACGTATATCGATGGCCTGATGCATATGGATCGGAGACTCGATGATCAAACATGCGAAATTGATATTCCAATTACAAGCGTACTTGACAATACACTAGGGATAGTTCATGGGGGATTTACCGCCACTTTACTGGATACAACAATGGGAACATTGGCGAACAAATTGGTTCCAGACGGCTACGCAGCAGTGACATCGCAGCTTAACATCCATTTTCTTGCCCCGGGGATCGGCGATAAACTCCATTGCAAAGCCTCGCTGATTCATAAAGGAAGAAGCACCCTAGTCCTTGAAGCAGATGTATTCCGGTCGGACGGGAAAAAAATTGCCTACTCTTCCGGAAGCTTTTTCGTTATCGAAAAACAGCATAAATGATTCCATCTGGAAGAGGAAACCGCAAAGAGAATCAAAATAACGAGGATTTCTTGACAGGTTTGCCTCTTCTCCCTCCAAACCTATCAAAATAACGTCCTTTTCTTGATAACTATGCCTTCTCAAACTTCTAAGTGGCAAAATCAGTATCTAAAATCTTTCGAAATTTGCTAATTTGAAGGTGCATCTTTCAACTCTTATACAACTCCAATTGTTCTTTAAATGTAGTAGGTGGTTTGATGTTAATAAATAAAGCACAAATAAAACCCGAATTTTTTTGTAATCCTTTTATTCTCTGGAACCCTCAATTATTATAGTAGTAATATATATATTTACTGGAAGGAATAAAAAAATTTACAAGGGGGGACTATATGGATATTTTCATGGTTATTATTTTTATTTTAATAGGATCCTTGTACAATATGCAATCATAGAGTTAGCAGTAAAGCGTGGGATAGACGCATCTGCGACAAAAGAAATATTAGAAAAAATTCTAAAAAATCAAGAAAAGAATAATAAATGAATTTAATTATTTAGAATATTGATAGATGTAGTAGAGGAATGTACATATAGAAAATTGGAAATCACAACTCCTCAAGTTTTATATGGTTCGTGGTTTTTTACTGTAACAACTACCATAAGGGCACCTTTCAAGCGGATAGATACCCTTATGCGAGCATTTCTACCTCTATAAGGGCACCTTTCAAGCAGAAAGATACCCTTATGCAGGCATTTCATCAGATAACACATTATTATTAATCCTCATCTTTAAAATATGATTGGCTGCCCTCCAATGTCTCGAGGAGTTAGGTGCCGCAGCTAGCAAGCGACTCGAGGGGCTATGACCAGACAATTCTCGAAGTGAATTTTATACTTTCTATTCTAGAACCCAGTTTGGCGGGAGAATACCTATATGAGATGCCATTACGGTTGATTCCATTTTTTTAAAAAATTCTGGGTATAATGGTTTTGATATACTCCTACCCCTAGATGGGAAAATTCTTCATTTAATAGCGCCTCACGGTGAGGTTCACTATTCAGCCAGCCTTCTACCACCGCTGGCGCATCCATATAGTTGGCCGCAATGTTTTCCCCGGCCACTTCATATAATATATCAGCCGCGCTTAGTCTTTCTGACAGATTGCCGTACTTTTCCGATTCATGAGAAAAATAATCTTCGATTGCCATATCTTTGCTGTGGGCATAAGCCACCTCTGCTGTTTTTTCGTCCCACTCAAGTAATGGGAGTTTATGCCTCGCCCTGATCACATTGGTTATGTCAAAAATTTGTTTCTGCTGGCCAGCTTCCACCCTAACCCAGTCGCTTTCGGTTAACGCAGGGGGATCGACCAGCGTTCCTCTGTAAATCATCTCATACGGCCGCTGTTTAATGATTGTCTCCTTATCCATATACCGAATGCTTGATACGGAACTCGTGAATTTATCGATATAAAGCTGTACGAAGTAGTCACCCATCTTAACGAGTGGCCTTGTGTTCATATCCTGTTCCGATAGTTCGAATTTGAAAGTGCTCCCATTATATTCGAACGTCACTTCTGGTTCAATCACATTCATTGAAAAAATATCTTCGATCGGCTGGCCAATTTCAAATGGCATTACGTCCACCTTCTGGCCTGTCCCATAGGCTGTGACCACCTTATCATTTAAGATACCGGCTTGAATATAGTGATCGGAGGCTTGGTTGAAGATCCACCAATGAAAACCATATGCAGATAGGTCCACTCTATCTGGATTGCCAAGAACCTCTTTTAGTCCATCAATGTCTTTTCCCAATAAAGAGGCTAAACCTTGCTGCGGCTGTTCAACGCCATTGCTGATTTTTTGTTCTTTGATCTCGTGTTCAAGAGTTTCATCCACTTTAGAAGCTGGTTTCTGTTCGACTACTAAATCATTATTTTTTTCTTCGTTATAACCGATGTATAAACCTATTAAAAGAAAGATTGCAACAAACACCAATATCCTTCCTAACGTTCGCAGATGAATCCCCCCTTATTCGTGTCAACAAGTATTGCTATTCTCTCTATCAATATATGAGCGATTTTAACTTTTATTATATCATTTATTTTGATCTTTATAATAGGACTGCGCATTGGTCGTTAGACACTTTGCCTCATCTGAACAAAAAATTTTTTCATAAGAAAAACCGGGCAAACTGCGCCCGGTCCTTTTTTGGGTTTGGCTGATAATCGATTTCCACTCCAGA
>NZ_JXIQ01000111.1 GCF_000934845.1 Mesobacillus subterraneus | reverse complement strand
CTCTCATCCCACCCCTAAAGGGGGTGCTATCGCACCGTAGTGGACTTTCCCGTTCGGAAAATCTGTAATAGCTCATAGGATTAAGGGTGGCTGAAAAAAAGATTCGAGACTTAAAGCTTTTTCCTGCCTGTTTAATCAAATGAGAGGGATCCAGACAAAACTGTTTAATTCGCACATCATTTTTTCGATTTCAGCATATAAAATGAACCGTTCATCATATAATCTGGTGATTCTTTGCCAATTTTGGGCAACGAAAAAAGTTTCAAGCAGTAAGTCTGATTCTCCTGCTCTAATGAGTTCATTTTCAGCATGTTCAATGAACTCTGCCACCAACTGATTCAATTCCTCGAGCGGCTCCTCAAACTCCATAGTTTTTGATGAACCAACCTGTTTTCTTAATTGAATAAAATAGTTATTAAGACGTTTGGATATATCACCTAATGAATGATTTTTTTCTTTAAATTCCCTTTTCAACTGAAGAAAAGGTGATTTTTCCAATGTCGCAGAGAATATATCCCGTCCTCGATCCACGAGATTATGTGCCTCATCGACAAGAAGGATGGTTTTCCTTTTTTGTTCATCGAACAGTTTTTTCAATGAGACTTTTGGATCAAATATATAATTATAATCGCATATGACCGCATCTGCGGCATATGCCAGGTCCAATGAAAACTCAAAAGGGCAGACTCTATGTTTTTTGGCATATTTTTCAATGCAGCTTCTATCCAGAATTGCTTCCTTGCGGAGGATATCAAGCACTGCATCGATTTATCCTGTCATAATATCCATTTGCATATTCACAATCGTTCTTGTTGCACTTTCCCTCACTGGTAAAACACACCTTAGCTTTTGCGGTGATTGTCACCGTCCTTATTTCCAAGCCTTTTTTTATCATAAGACTGAACGCTTCCTCCGCGGTTTGCCTTGTTGTTGTTTTGGCAGTTAAATAAAATAACTTCCTAATTCGTTCCTCCCTTATTGCCTTAACTGCAGGAAATATCGTTGAAATGGTTTTGCCAATCCCAGTCGGTGCATTGGCAAATAACGTCCTTCCTTCCGTGACTGTCTTATAGACGGCCCCAGCAAGCTGTCGCTGGCCCTGCCGATATCGTGGAAATGGAAAGTTCAGCTTTTTTATGCTCAGATCCCTTTTCAAACCATGTTCCACCTGCAATCGGGCATATGGTGCAAAATTTGCGATCATTTCTCTAACGGAATCTTCTAATTCAACTAAGGAAAATGTTCTTGTGAAAAACTTCTTGTCACCAGAAATTTTGTGAACATAAGTCAGCCGGAGATCTATCTGGTCTTTCCCCTGTTCCTTTAAAAACATAAAGCCATAGCATTGTGCTTGCGCCCAGTGAGCAGGATTTGTTCGCTCATCCATACTCTCCAAAGGCAAAGACGTCGACTTAATTTCTTCAATCGTGATATTATACTCTCCCGAAAAAAGCAATCCGTCACAACGGCCTTCAAGCAGAAATAAAAGATTCTCAAATTCCATTTCTGCTTTTAAAAAAACTTCACTTCGATCCCTCTTTTAATACGTTTTTTGGATTTCCCGATGGATCCTTGAGCCTTCAGAGAAAGAGGATGCGGATTTAAAACCCAATTCAATGCTTCCGGTTTTAAATACATATTCAGCCAGTACCCTTACCGGAATTTTTATTATCTTCTTCATCCTGTTCACTCCCTGCTTAACCTTCTATTCCATTATAGTACATATGTTCTCTATGATTCAATCAAAAAAAACCGCCCAGCAAGACCTGGAACGGATTTATTTCTAATTTACCAATGTCGTGTATCTTCAAGCAAACTGTCAATTTCAATCTGGCTCAGTGAAAAACGTAAATCATCGTCAGCCTTTTCCGTTGTTTCTTCTAACAGCTCGTCAATATCCGTGCTAATTCTTCCCATACCGAACCTCCTCAGTCAATAAGACGATCGATTGTCCATGCGGGCTTCATGAATATAGTTCGGTTTTTATTTGAGGGGTCTGGGGGTTAATGAACGCAGTAAAAATTTTCCCAAGTCATTGCTACATTTTTTAACACCGTAATTAAATTTGAAAGAAGTGTCTTTGATTTATTAAAAACAAAAAGGCCTAAATTAGGCCTTTTTGATAGTTATTCATGCTGGAGGTAAAATTGGCGGCATGCTCGCTGCCATAGCACTTGTCTGTAATGCTGTTACCATCTTTTTCATACAATTTCCTCCTCAATTAATTTTTTCTATATATTTTACTGCTTGATCAAATCTTCCCATCTTTCGATAGTGATTTGATAGCATTTTGTAAAACCAAATTAATTCTTCACTTTTGCCATCACTTTTTTCAAGAAATGGTATCACCAAGGTTTCAGAGTAGTCTAACGATTTTTCTGGAGCATCCCAAGTCAGTAAATAATAATTTGCTAATAATCTATACTTTCGATTTTCTGTGTCTTTAGATAATTCGTATACTTCCTCAAAAGCTTTCCTTGCTTTTTCTTTATTTTGCAGCTCATATTGGATTTCTCCGATTGAAAAGAGAGTAATGAGATAGTGTTGTGTTCCTTTAGTTTGTAAAGACAAGCTTTTCTCAAAGAAGAAAATCGCCTTTTTATAGTTTTTAAGCTTTTTTTGAAGATATGCCATATTGTGATATATTTCAGGTAATAATTTCTTTTCCTGTAAAATTTCTGCGTTTCTGATGAGATTTTTATAGCAATCTTCGGCTTCTTCATAGATCTTAGAATTGGTGTAGTTGATACCAAGCAACATCAACGCATGCAAAATTCTTTTAAAATTATGTTGTTCCATGAATTCTTGCAGTGCCATCTTCCCATAATAAATAGCGTAACCTAAATCTTCTGGAGAAGTTTTAGCCAAAGCACGATGATAAAGTAATTCTCCATCCGGTATGTCAAACTTTGATCCCTTACCAATAGTGTCTAAGATCTTATCTGCTTTCTTATATATTCTCTTCTTTAATAACATTACAGCATGCAGATAGGAAAATAAAGTCATTTGAGGTTGGGAAAATATTTTCTTTTGTTTCTTCAATGATTCATATTGTTCATGGGCTTCGGTAAATCTGTGCTTGAAAATCAAATACCTAAATTTGGTAAGTTCATATGTATGTAAATAGGTCGTGAATGGAATAATTTCTTCGAATTGCTTTCCTAATTGCATAATTGTATCTGCTTCTTCCTCTTGTATAAAATCGATTTTTTCATTTAGTTCTTTAATTAGCTGCTTAATCTGTTCTTCATTTTTTGTGATGGATACCAGGTTGACGCCCAGCCTTTCGAGGAGGAGGCTCATTGTTTCGCCATTCGCTTCTTTTGAGTTGCTTTCAATTTTGCTTAAATGTGAAACTGAACATATGCCTTTAGCCAGTTCCGTTTGTGTTAGCCCATGCCGGATTCTGTAAAATTTGATTAATGGTCCAAATTGCATACGTTCACCTACTGTTTTCTTATTAATCTACCACCTTTTCCAGAAATTAAAACTGTCCAAAAGTACTATTTTTAAAAAATTCTATATTTTAAAAATTATACCTTCAGATAATACTGTAAATAAAAAAATAAAGCCACTGGAATCAATCTTTTCATCCAGATGGCTTTCAAGTGTAAGCATTTAAATTATTTTACCCGAGAGAAACCGAATCCGGATGCGTAGTCATCACCTGTGCTAGCTCCTGTTCCTCCTTTAATGTCATAAAGTTTTGCCCGCCTTTGGATTTCCGAACGAAGTTGGGCGTTGCTCCATGATTTATTCGAAGACCATAGTTTCGCAGCAAGTCCAGAAACATGCGGAGTTGCCATGGAAGTTCCGCTCATAGTCGTATAGTTGCCATCTACTGCAGTAGAATAAATTCCGCCGCCAGGTGCTGCAACTTCAACATCCTTTTCCTGAATATAATAATCCCCATCAGTATTTGGGTTGCCACGAGAAGAAAAGTCGGATACTTTATAGGTACCATTTACAAATGTATTATCAAGTGATGCAACAGCAATTGCATTCGTAAGTGCACCTGGATACCCGATTGTATTGGCACTCGGACCACTGTTTCCAGCTGCAGCAACCACTAAAGCACCTTTGCTGTATGCATAGTCAACTGCGCTTGCAATCATCGAATCTTTGCCGCTAGATCCTAAAGACATGGAGATGACAACCCGCGTTCCGGTTCGGACACCTTCATCAGCAGCATGACGGATTGCTCCAGCGATATCATCAGAATACCCAGATCCATTGTCTCCAAGAACCTTATATCCCCATAGTTCAGCTTCCGGTGCTACACCGTAAACCCCAGCACCATCATAACCTCCATTCGCTACGGCCGTTCCGGCAACGTGTGTACCATGTCCTTGGCGGTCAGTACAAGACCCATCGACCAGTGAAGAGGAAGATTGGGTAAAGTCCTTACACTGTTCAACATTGTCTGTCAAATCAATGTGATCTCGGTTGATGCCTGTGTCCAGAACAGCTACCTTGATTCCGTCTCCACCACTAGTTGATTGGATATAGTTATCGTTATAGACTGCTTGAATGCCCCATGGTGTCTGGTCGGATGGGTAGGATGCCTGGACAGTATAGTCACCCTTGCCTTTCCCCTTTCCATTGCTATTTCCTTCGACTCGGCCATCGACTGTATACATACCAACTTGAGAGATTTCGATATTCTTATTTTTCAACAATGCCTGATATTGCTTGCTGTTCACTTCAGTCGTAAAACCTTGTTTTCCAAATTCCCACCGTTTGCCGTATTGTCCTTTCACTTTTGCTTTTTCTGCACTCGGACCCTGAATTAACACTCGGTAAGTATCCTGACTTTCCTGTGTACCGGCGCCAAAAGCACCTGTTGCGAACATGGAAATACCCATTGCCAAACTAAGTACAGCGGCTCCGAACACTCTTTTCTTCTTCATCCTTATGCTCCTCTCCTCTTAAAAAATTTGCAGCATGCCAGGCTACACTATTAGTATATTTCAAATTTTCTGTTTTCAGCAAGCCCGCATAGTTGGGAAAAAAGCAGAGCACTACTCTTTTCCCATTAGGAGAAATATATAATATATAGTCCATTTATAAATTCCGCTCTCACTTCTACCTTTCAAAATACCATTTTAAAGAATTTCTAAGCTAGTAATAAAATGGAATGAAAAAATAGCTAACTCCGCATCAACTATTAAGAAAACTCATTATCAGCGATTGTACGCGCAAGGAATGAAGAAGAAAAAAGCTTCCAAAGCTCTTCATAGATCTAAAAAATTCTTTTCTATGATAATTCTGGTCCACAACAAATATCGGCATGTGGATAACGTTTAGAAAAGAATCAAGGCTGGATGCAGAACATCCAGCCTTCTTTTAATCTTTGGCTACTTTTGCAATTGCTTCAATCGCCTTCTGAATTTGATCCTCACTTACATCGTAATGAGTAACGAAACGCACAAGGGTTGGACCAAAAGTTCCAGAAATTACTCCTTCTGACCGCAGTTTTTTCACAAATTCCTCAGAGGTGATATTTAAATCTGTAACATCGGCGACTACAATATTTGTTTCTGGCTGCCTAGCCAGTTTCATCCCTGGAATCGATTCGATTCCTTCTGCGAGAATCCTGGCATTCCATTGATCTTCTCCAAGCCGATCTTTCATTTTCGTCAAAGCTATTAATCCTGGCGCAGCGATGATACCAGCCTGTCTCATTCCGCCACCTAATCGTTTTCTCCATTTTCTTGCTGTTTTAATAAAATCGGAACTTCCTGCAATAATGGAACCAATTGGGGCTCCTAATCCCTTTGAAAGACATATTTGAACTGTATCCGTGTATTTAGCAAATTCCTTTACATCGACTCCCGCTGCAGCCGCAGCATTGAATAATCTGGCACCATCGAGATGAACAGGTACATTATTTGCTTTTGCGGTATTGTAAACTGCTTCCATGTTTTCAACTGGGATAACTGCCCCTCCCGCCCTATTATGGGTATTTTCGAGGCAAATCAATCCTGTTTCGGGATAATGGATATCTTCTGTACGGATGGCGTTTAGAACATCGTTTGGATCCATAGCCCCTTTTTTTCCTGCGATTGTCCTCGTTTGGACTCCAGCAAGTGCAGCTACTGCTCCTGATTCGTAATAAAAAATATGGGATTCTTCTTCAAGCAACAGTTCCTGACCCGGACGGCAATGAGTAAGTACCGCAATTTGATTTCCCTGTGTTCCACTAGTAACAAATAACGCTTTTTCTTTTCCAAGTATCTCAGCAGCAGTTTCTTCTAGTTCATTAACAGTGGGATCTTCCTGATATACATCATCACCCACTTCTGCAGCATACATTGCTCTGCGCATTTCATCAGTCGGTTTGGTAACGGTATCACTTCGTAAATCGATCATTCTTATTCCTCATTTCTATGTAAATTTTACAATTTTCCCCTTTTGCGTTTTTCTACTTTTTCGTTGCGTGGAAAAATTTCATTATTTGGACAAATATCATATGTTGGTTAAATTTAACATAATTTTCCGCAGAACACAATGAAAAAAATTCTTGTTCGTGGAAAATTTAGATATTTCTATTTCTTCAGCGTAATTTATTTTTTTGCACTTTCAGCGTACGGCTTCCAATATTTTTTTCGATTCCATCAAAAAGAATAAAAGGTCTTTCTTGGGTAGAAACAGGATAATAACTTCGGTTATCTTATCCATTTCGTAATGATGATTTTTGTTCCGACACCAACCGTTGAGTCAATATCAAAAGTATCCATTAACCTTTTCACTCCAGGAAGGCCTGCACCAAGTCCGCCAGATGTTGAATAGCCATCTTGCAATACCATCCTGATATCATTAATTCCTGTTCCATTATCAGCAGCTATAATTTTGATTCCTTTTCTGCCGTTTTCATGCAATATCTCTATCGTGATCTGACCGCTGCCTGCATACAAATATATATTCCTGGCAAGTTCAGAAATTGCTGTCGTGATCCTTGCCTGATCGACCCCTCCAAATTGAAGCTTTTTTGAAACTTCTCTCCCTTTTTGCCGAGCAAGTACTATATCGAATTCATTTTTTATATTTACTAAAATCGATTCGGTCATGTGGTTAAACCTCTAACAACTGACTTAATATCGAAATGCCCTGTTCCAGATCCAGAGCGGTATGGACATTATCCAATGTAATGCCCAATTCGATCAAAGTTATGGCTACTGCTGGCTGTATGCCTGTAACAACGGACTTTGTTCCCATCAAGCTTGTCATTACGATAACATCGCCCAAAACCTTTGCTATGAAGGAATCAACCATATCAACAGAAGTAAGATCGATCACAACACCTTTTGCACTTGTAGCTTTAATTTTATCCAACAAATCCTCCTGAAAGGTCAATACAGTCTGGTCATCCAATTCAACTTGGATAGAAACCAGCAGATAATCTTTTAATTTTAAGATCGGGATCCTCACTTTATATGCCTCCAAGTCGTAAACTAACAAGAAATCTTTTTGACTTAAAAAAGATTTTAATTGGATTATACGTTATGTAAGATATGCTTTACAAATTAAAAGCAGTATTTATAGTACTAAAGTGTAAGTTACTCATGATAAAACAATAAAATAAAAAAACCTCCCCTAAAGGAGGTTTCCAGCACCAAAATTACGGATAACGAGTTAAAAAGTAGTTTTTGCACCAAGGTAACGAGCTTTCCAGTAAGAGTTATTCATATCACTAATTTCTACTCCTCTAGAGGACCCGGCATGAATAAATTTGCCATTGCCAAGATAAATGCCTGCATGTGATGGACCAGTTTTATATGTTTCATAAAATACTAGGTCTCCTACACGTGGGGAGGAAACAGATTTAGTTGCGTCCCAAATGGAAGATACTGTTCTTGGAATAGAAATTCCTGCTTTATTATAGACATAGTTCAGAAATCCAGAACAATCAAATCCAGATGGAGAGCTACCAGCCCAAACGTATGGCACTCCCAAGTATTTTTTTGATTCTGCAATCAATCTATTCACCTGTGAAGTGGAGCCGTATGTTGCAACTACAGGTGCAGATGCAGTTGACACTTTTGTTGCAATCGGAGTGGCAACAGTTCCTGATAATCTCAATACTTGCCCCGGAAAAATAAGGTCTGATTTAAGATTATTGATCGATTTCAACTTCGACACCGTTTGTTGATGGCGAGAAGCAATCGTTGACAAATTATCACCGCTACGGACTGTGTATGTATTCGATGTACTTGCAGGCACGACTGAAGCAGGCTGAGCAGCCGTATCAGAAACCTTTAATTTTTGACCAGGATAAAGAACATCAGAAGATAATCGATTGAGAGATTTTAAGGTACTGATCGACATTCCGTTTGATTTTGCAATCCCCCATAAAGTGTCCCCTGACTTTACAATATAGCCGTCTACACTCGCACTTTGAGCGGCAGTATTGGAGTGACCATGTGGGGCCTGGACGGAAAGTTTTTGATTTACATAGATTGTCGAATTTGATAGATCATTCCATTTTTGAAGATCATTCACCGCAACATTGTATGTGTTAGAAAGCTTCCATAAAGAATCTCCAGATTGTACCGTGTATACTTTTTCATGTGCACTAGCAGAACCATTGAATGATGTAAATAAAATGCCAGCTGTTGCAGCTACCGTCAGAATTTGTTTTTTCATGTTGAGCAACTCCCTTTGATTTCGTTTACAAATTAATAGTAGAGTTTCTCAAACTAGTTTTGAATCTATAAATATTGGTTTACAAGGAATAGTTTTCCTGTGATCATTCATTCGTTCTCTTCTCAAACTATTCAATAAACCTTTTATTTACAGGCTATACAGTCTATATTTTTCACTTTTATTTTTTTGTTGTAATGTTCTTGCAACAAAAGCTTAACTTCATTGTAATGTAATCTAACTATGTAACTATTCCTATTTTGAGTGTAAGACAAGAGGAAAAAGGACTAATAACATGGCAATCTCGTAACATTTTATAAAATAACGCAGAACGGCCCGCTAAATTTCAGCGGGCCGTTCTGCATTTCCTGTTAGAGATTTCGCTTAATTAATTGTTCTGTCATTTGGTCAACCTTTTGCCCATTTCCTTCTTGCTTAGCGGCTGCAGCAATTTGATTGATCATATTACTGCTCTCAGGATCAGTCGCATTTTGAGCATGGTCAACAGAAGTATTGTTTGTTTTTTGAGAATTCGGCATGCCTGAGGTTATTTCTTTGGCGAACTCCGTTAATCCGGCAGATATGGGCTGGTTTTGCGAATTTCCAGTGCTTGTGTTCTGAAAAAGCTGCCTCATTCCATTTCCCATTCTATTTCGGAAAGCAAATGCGGCTGCGGCACTTGCTACAACACCCATAACTGAAAACGTCATGGAGCGTGATTTCTTGCGTTTATACCCAAACATCTTCAGTAAAGATTGAAGAATATTCGACTTCATCAACCCAGACATCCAAGCAGTTCGATTCATCGAAAGCACCCCTTTATAATTTAGAGGAGAAAAAATATCCCCTCCTCTCTTTAGTATTAGGCATTGGACATTCAATATACGGGAAAAGTTCTTCATTCTTTTTGTTGCTATCATGTAACATTCCTTACATGCAAACCTACCCGCCTATTTTATAATGTAGGAATAAAACGATAAAAGCAGGTGATGAAAGTGCAAAATACAGGAAATGGTCATTCCACAAACAGTTCATTAGCTGAACTGGATTTTAACATAAATCCTTTTATTGTTATTTGGGAAGTAACTAGAGCTTGTCAGTTAAAATGTATCCACTGCCGGGCTGATGCACAAAACAAGCCTGATCCTATGGAGTTAAGTCCTGAGGAAGGACTGAAGCTTATCGATCAAATTCATGAAATGGGCAACCCTATGCTTGTGTTTACAGGCGGCGACTGCATGATGCGAGAAGATCTATTCGAACTGGCTGAATATGCGGTGAAGAAGGGCATGCGCGTCTCGATGACACCAAGTGCTACTGAAAATGTTACAAAAGAAAAAATGCTACGAGCCAAGGAAGTTGGTTTATCCAGATGGGCTTTCAGCCTTGACGGACCAACTCCAGAGATACATGATCATTTTCGTGGTACTCCAGGGTCATTCCATCTGACAATTGAAAAAGTCAAATATTTAAATGAATTAAAAATGCCGCTGCAGCTTAATACTGTCATCTCACGTTATAATTATGATCATTTAGAACAAATGGCGGAACTGATGAAAGAACTAAAAGTTGTGATGTGGTACATATTCCTTTTGGTTCCTACCGGCAGAGGTCAGCTAGATGCCTGCTTGACACCTGCAGAGCATGAAAAAGTGTTCCGTTGGCTGTACGAAGTAAGTAAGACTGCTCCATATGATATTAAAACAACAGCAGCTCAGCATTACCGCAGGGTTGTATTCCAACAAAAAGCCAAAGAACATCGCGTGAACAAAGATGAAATTCGTTATGAAGACACATTAACAAAAGATATGGCTTCCGTCGTCGATGGCCTGAAACGCGCCCCAAAAGGTGTCAATGATGGCAATGGATTTGTTTTCATTTCTCACACAGGAGATGTGATGCCATCCGGATTGCTGCCTTTAGTTGGCGGAAATGTTCGGGAGAAACCTTTGGCGGAGATTTATCGACACTCTCCGATCTTCAAGAATCTCCGAAGTCCTGATCAATACAAAGGAAAATGCGGTGTTTGCGAATTCCGTTATGTCTGTGGGGGTTCCCGTTCACGAACCTATGCAGTCACAGGAGACTACATGGAAAGCGAGCCATTCTGTGTCTATATCCCGGAAGTTTTTCGCAAAGGAAAAAATCGTTAATAATATTGCCTGAAAGCTCCGGTTTAAGGAGCTTTCTTTATAAAAATCCATCGAATTCCTTTAGTGAAATATTGATCCTTTTATGACATCTTTTTTTCTGTGACATAAAGCATGGAAAAAGATAGCTTCCAACCTATACAATATAGGTAACGAAAGGATGGTGCCAAGATGACAATCAAAATTGATCAAGAAGCATTAAAATGGTTTGAAAGAGAATTCGATACTTCAAAACCGTTTCACATCCGCCTTTATCCTCAATATGCAGGGTTTGGTGACAAGAATAAAGGCTACAGCTTAGCATTTTCGCTAGAAGCTCCAGCCGTTGCTGCCGAACAGCAGGAACTGAACGGAATAACCTTTTATGTTGAATCCAATGACACATGGTTTTTTGATGATACAGAAGTAGAAATCAAATACAGCGATACTGATGGTGAAATATTCACAAACTATAAGGAGCATCATTAATCATACACTTTTGCAATCTGGCTGAGCTCCCGGAGGCCCAGGAGCTCTTTCGTATTTCATTTTATCGAACGTTGGTTCTCAAATTATTCTTTTTTTATTTCTTGATGATCACCTGAATAACATGACCAGTTCCCCTGTGCAATTCTCCTTCTACTCTTTCTTGCTCTCCATAAAAAAAATGAAGAACATGATAGTCCTTAATCCATTGCAATACATCAAATGGGTTATAAAGCATATCAACGGACTTTGGTCCGCCTGTACCGTATTTCACTTGGTCTTCTGAGTATACTTCAAACATGATGATCCCCTCTGGTTTGACAGTGGAAATCAATTTGTTGATCACGTTTTTTTGATCGTTTTTACTAAAATGTCCAAACACCATAAAGGCTGCTTCAAATTCTTCAACGGGTACTGAGTCTCGTGTTAAATCCTTTAGCTCCGTTGACAATTTCACCTCATACCGTTTTGCTAACGCCTCAGTTTTACTCAAACCATTTTCCGCATAATCATATGCTGTAACATGATGCCCCTGCCTCGCAATAAATACTGCATTTCGTCCTTCGCCTTCTGCAAACGCGACAATACTGCTACCCTTTTTCAGTCTGTGGAACTGTTCTCTGATAAATTGATTTGGTTCTTCCCCATAAATATATTGGTCTGAACCAAAACGTTCATGCCAAGTATTTCCCATACGATCACTCCTCCTTATTATTATACCCTTTCCCCTTTTTTTAGTATGATAAAAGTTCAAGTGGCTATTCTATTTTAAAGAAAGGAGTTTATTTCAGATGAAGGAATTAACATCCATGGATGAGGTTACAAAGTTGATCAACGAAAACGAATTAAGTTTTATTTACGTTTTAACCGATAGTTGAAGTGTCTGTCATGGATTGCTTCCTCAGGTCGAGGATGTTTTGAAAGATTTTCCTAAAATCGAGACAGGACTGGTTAATGCGGGGAAGGTCACCGAAATTGCTGGATTCCTAATGGTGTTCACAGTACCTGTTCTCGTCCTGTATGCAGATGGCAGAGAATATATTAGGGAGGCAAGGATCGTCCAAGTTGAAAAATTAAGGGCGGATGTCTCGAAGGTATATGAAGGTTTTTTTGGAGAATAAGTGAGCCGTATTAATTTTAAACTATTGACAATAATAATGTTATGTAAACAAATACATGATGAAAAGAACAGCAGACCTCTTTCTCTTGGCTTCTGCTGTTCTTCTGGTTATTTCTTTTTCCAGATCCTCTTATTGTCGATTCTTTTTGTATATCCTAGTGAATCGAGACGTTCAAGAAATGGAATCAAATACTTACGTGATAACTCTACTGCTTCCTTGGCTTGTGAAACTTCAAATTCATCCTTTGTATGGTCTTTTAACTTCCGGACAGCTTCTGCAAAATGTTCTCCATACCAGGCATATTGGTCATCTAGCATCACAATTACTCCCTGGTCTTCCAAGAATCGTTTTAACTCTATGGAAATGGAGTCAGGAATGCCTGCTTTTTTTAAATAATCATTCAAATAGGCCACCTGCAAGCCGTCCTTTTTCAGTTCATTGACCAGAGTTTCTGTCCGTTTTTCCCAACTTTTTGGGACATGTGGAGAAAATGCGGAAAGAGAGATATATTGGTCTTTTCTCACAAATAAGCCCTTGCTAATACCATTATCGATTATGAATTCCAGCAATGATCTCGAGAATGCTGTTTGCAAAGTTTGCAGCAATTCAGCTTTGTACATGCCCGGACGCATTGCATTTCCCGAGTGATAGTCTTCCAGTCGATCTTTGATATCTTCTTCGATAAAGTCAATGACTGATGTCAAGGCATATTCTTTATTAGAAATTTTGACAAACTGATCATCTTTAAGATTGGCTAAAATAGATTGCTCATCCAGTGCTGTCCGCTTAATAAGCTCTTCGATCGTCAGGCTTTTTGCCTCATATAAGGCAGCGTTCATTCTTTCGATTGGGGTTCCTGCTTTCTTTTTTTCCAACTCCTCCATTGTCTGCTGGCCAAAACGATACTTGTTTCCACGCGGGTCGATTACCCAACCGCCTCCGATCGTCTCTTGCGGACTTGGCCTGCGAACAATGAACCGATCTCCACGTTTAGTGACGATCTTTTCATCAAGACGCAGCTGACAAAGAATTTCCCCATTGTCTTCTTTTAGTTCGTTTCGGTCAAAAAAGACAATCCGTCCCATTACTTCAGCAGTACCGATATGGCATTTAATCGGTGTCCTTTGTTTTACCAGGTGGTCGAGATCCTCCACCACTCTTATTGCAACATCTATTGTGTTGGTAACGATAAAATGTTCAGATGAAACTAGCACTTCTCCCCGTTCAAGTTCATCCCTAGATATCCCGGAAAGATTAATGGCAGCCCGCTGACCCGCGAACGCTTTTTTGGCAGGCTGATGATGAACCTGAAGCTGACGAGCCCTTACTTCGAGCCCCGTTGGCAAGACTCTTAATTGCTGTCCTTCTTCGACTGTTCCCTCGTAAACCGTGCCTCTAACAACAGTGCCCTGGCCTTTTACGGTAAATACCTGGTCGATTGGCAGCCGGAATGCCCCCTTAACGTCCCGCATTTCTTGCTCTTTCAGTGTGTCAATGATTCTTTCTTTCAATTCGCTAATTCCTTTTTTAGAAAGGCTATCAACCAACATAAAAGGCGCATTTTCAAAAACCGTATCTTTAAGCTCTCCAAGAATGTCGTCTTTCACAAGTTCGATGAAGTCTTCCTCCACCCTGTCAATTTTTGTAATCGCTATAATTCCTGAACGGATGCCCAGGAACCCAAGAATGTCCAGGTGCTCACGGGTTTGCGGCATAACCCCTTCATCTGCTGCAACAACAAGAACAACAAGGTCAATCCCTGCAACACCAGCAATCATCTGGCGGATAAAGCGCTCATGACCGGGTACGTCTACTACGGAAATTTGCAATTCTTCATCTTCATATAGTGGCGCAAAACCCAGCTCAATCGAAATTTGCCGTTCCTTTTCTTCCTTCAGTCGGTCTGTGTCGACATTGGTCAACGCCTTGGTCAACGACGTTTTCCCGTGATCAATATGCCCTGCCATCCCGATGGTAAAATACCTCTTGCTCAACTGCAGACACCTTCTTTTACTATATATAAAACAACTCTAACTTTAAATCCAAAATAGTTCAAGCTACGAAAACCAGACACTTTTTACATATGCCATTATGCAAACTGTTTTCCGATCAACCTAACAAAACAACTTCAACATATAGCTTCTGTTGCGGATAAGAAAAAGCTTTGTCCACTTAGCCAACGGGTGGCTGCATATTTCTGTAAGTAAAGTACATAACCTGCAGACACTTCATTCGTCTGCAGGTTATGTTGGTTGTGTCAAACAGTATACATAAAACGCAACATTGCTGCAGCTGCCAATCGGCTTGTCATATCACGGAAATCTTTCGAAGGATCTATTTCTACGAGATCCATTGCTTTTACCTTTTGATGAGATGCTGCAGCAGATATGCTTGAAAGTAATTCCCTACTGGTTATGCCCCCCGGACCGATCGCCGGGCATCCTGGTGCAAAAGCCTGGTCGACTACATCCATATCGACTGATAAATAAATAATATCGACAAAATTAGATAATCTGTCTAGCTCCTTTTTTATGATTGGCTCTATTCCTGTACATTCAATATCGTCTATTGTATAAATGGTAACGCCTTTTTCCTTCGTATATTCATGATAAACCTTTGCATTCGCAAAATCCCGTATTCCTATTTGAATCAGATTATCCCCTTTAAGATGGCCTCCTTCCATGAGACTGCGGAAAGGAGTGCCATTTGTCCGTCCGCCATCTTCCAGATTTCTGACGTCATGGTGTGCATCCCATTGGATGACTCCTATTTTCCCATAGTGCTCACCGAATGCGCGGATTGAAGGGTAGCTGATTCCATGGTCTCCACCAAGCAAAATATACCTGTTGCAGGCATTCCTTGTAAGCATCTCCCTGACGCTTATGCGGATTCTTTCGATGGATTCTTCCATGTCGGTTGGATGTACCTGCACATCACCAAAGTCAAGGACCTTTATATTCTTATAATCTGTGTCTTTTTTTCCGGAAAAAGTAGTGAAAGCACTCAGACATGCTCTTATAGAGTTAGGCGCTTCAGATGACTGTGACAAAGAAATAGACGTTTTAGAGAGCGGAAGACCCAGTACCCCAACCTCCCCTCTTGCTCCATCTGAATAGGATGTCAGACACTCATTGACCTTGGTGACAAATTTGTCCTTGAATGCTGCTGGCCTATCTGGCTGGAGAAAGCTGAATTCCACGATAATCGATCCTTTCCCAAAGGTTTTTGCCAGCATGGAATACGCTTTGAGCATGATTCACACCAAAGTGGTAAGGAATGTATTGATAATTAGGCACATCCCAGATCACGAAATCTGCTGAGCGTCCTATATCCAATGTTCCAGCCTCTTTAGCCTTGCCGATTGCATGAGCAGCATTGATGGTTACACTATTCCATATTTCTTCCGCTGACATCTTTAGTTTTAAAGCTGCGAGTGACATGATCATTTGCAGATTTTCCGTCACACAGCTTCCTGGATTAAAATCTGTAGCCAGAGCAACCGCTGCACCCTCATCAATCATTTTCCTGGCACGTGCAAACTGGTCTTTCCCTAAATAAAACGTGGTACCCGGCAGTAAGACAGCCACTGTACTATTTTTAGCTAGCCGTTTTATTCCCTCGTTTGATGCCGCTACTAGATGGTCCGCGCTTGCAGCTCCCAGTGACACCGCCAGCTCAGCACCGCCTAGAGGATCGATTTCATCTGCGTGAACCTTCAATCCAAAACCCTTGTCTTTTGCAATCTGTAAGTATTCCCTTGATTGTTCAATCGTAAATACCCCTGTTTCACAAAATATGTCGACGAAATCCGCTAGCCTATTTTCTCTGATTTCATCGAATAACGCTGACATTTCTTCAAGAAATAGAGCTTCTTTTCCTTTCCATTCAGGAGGAACAGCATGTGCTCCTAGGAATGTCGGTACAATCGAAACCGGATAGTTTTCTTTTAACAGTTGAATGACGCGCAATTGCTTTAGCTCCGTGTCCGCATCCAGACCATATCCGCTTTTTGCCTCCAGGGTTGTCACACCAAACGAAATCATCCTTTCAAGGTGAAAGGACGCTTTTTCGAGTAATTCTTCCTCGGATGCGTTTTTCGTGGCTGAGACAGTGGACAAAATCCCCCCGCCTTGAGCCAATATTTCCAAGTAAGGAATACCAGCTTGCTTAAGCGAAAGCTCATGCTCACGAGATCCGGCAAAAACCAAATGCGTATGTGGA
The DNA here is from genome assembly GCF_000934845.1 of Mesobacillus subterraneus. Taxonomy (GTDB): domain Bacteria; phylum Bacillota; class Bacilli; order Bacillales; family Cytobacillaceae; genus Mesobacillus; species Mesobacillus stamsii. Next base: position 31,993 of record NZ_JXIQ01000111.1, on the reverse strand, counting down.
TCAACAAGTCCAGGAGAAACAACTTTTCCCTTAATATCGATTCGCACAGATGCTTTAAATGATTCCGCCTCAGCGCTGGAGCCTAGCCAGGCCACTTTTCCTTCGATGATCCCCATTGCAGCATTCGCTTTTAAAGGTAGCTCTTTCATTTCCTTCCCTTTTAGGGGGCGATCCTTAAACACCGGCAAAATCAGCTGTCCAATATTGTATAAAATCAAGTCATATATCAATAGTTTCCCGCCCTTTCTATATGCACTTGAAAACTTCTCTATCGAAATAAGAATGATAGCCTTTAGACCGTTGAGAAACTGAATTGTGTATCTCCCACGTTCTCTTCTAATTACGAAAGCATTGGTATATCTACGCCTTTTTCTTTTGCTGTTTCAATCGCCCTTTCGTACCCGGCGTCAGCGTGGCGTGCAACGCCCATTCCTGGGTCCGTGGTCAACACTCTTCTCAATTTTTCTTCGGCCAGTTCCGTTCCATCAGCGACTACAACCATACCGGCATGAAGAGAATAACCCATGCCTACTCCGCCTCCATGGTGGAAAGAGACCCACGAGGCACCCGCAGCGACATTGATGAGCGCATTAAGGATAGCCCAATCGGCGACTGCATCACTACCATCTTTCATCGCTTCAGTTTCCCGGTTTGGTGAAGCAACAGACCCGCTGTCCAAATGGTCGCGGCCTATGACAATCGGCGCCTTCAATTCACCATTCCGTACTAGCTCATTGATTGCCAATCCCATCTTAACTCGCTCACCGTAGCCTAGCCAGCAAATCCGTGCCGGCAGACCCTGGAATTCGACTTTTTCCTGAGCCAGATCAATCCAGCGCTGAAGGCCTTCATTTTCAGGGAAAAGTTCTTTGATCAGTTCATCTGTCCGATGAATGTCAGCAGGATCACCTGACAAAGCGGCCCAGCGGAAAGGGCCTTTTCCTTCACAGAACAGCGGACGGATATAAGCAGGGACGAATCCTGGAAAATCAAAAGCATGCTTTTCTCCGTTATCTTTGGCTACCTGGCGAATATTGTTCCCATAATCGAAAGTAACAGCACCTAGCCGCTGGAACTCAAGCATGGATGCAACATGCTTTACCATGGAAAAGGATGATTGCTTAATATATTCTCCGGGGTTGTTTTCCCTCAGTTGTGCTGCCTCCTCCAGGTTTAAACCGACAGGTATATAGCCATTCAACGGGTCATGTGCCGAAGTCTGGTCCGTTACAATATCAACCTGGAAGTTTCTTGACAAAAATTCATGATGGACTTCGGCTGCATTTCCTACAAGACCAATCGAAAGTGCTTCACCTTTAAGTTTCGCTTCCTTTGCCCATTGAATCGCCTCATCGATGGAATAGGTCACCCTGTCGCAATAACGCGTATCAAGACGTTTTTGGATACGATTCGGGTCGATTTCCACTGCTATGCAAACGCCTCCGTTCATCGTGACAGCAAGCGGCTGGGCTCCTCCCATTCCTCCGAGGCCCGCTGTCAAGGTAATCGTATTTTTTAGCGTTCCGCCAAAATGCTGTCTCGCAACCTCGGCGAATGTTTCATAGGTTCCCTGCAAAATCCCTTGTGAACCAATATAAATCCAGCTTCCCGCAGTCATCTGCCCATACATCATCAACCCTTTTTTATCAAGCTCATGGAAATGATCCCAATTTGCCCATTTAGGGACCAAGACTGAATTCGAAATCAAGACGCGAGGGGCTGCTTTATGTGTTTTGAATACTGCAACAGGTTTACCAGATTGAACTAGCATTGTTTCATCATTTTCGAGTCTTCTTAAGGTTTTGACAATTGCATCGAATGCCGCCCAGTTACGTGCGGCTTTGCCAATTCCTCCATAAACAATAAGGTCTTGCGGTTTTTCAGCAACCTCAGGGTCAAGATTGTTACAAAGCATTCTTAATGCCGCTTCCTGTTCCCAGCCTTTACATTCTAGTTCCAAGCCTTTTTTCGCTTTAATCAACCGTTTGGCTTCGATTGTCATCTTTTTCACTCCTCTTGATAAATTATTGATCAAGCTAGACTCACATGTCTTTTTATTCCTGTCCACTGCCAATTATTTTTTTTTAGCCACTCTGTCAGTCTCTCTATATCTTCAGAGAATACGCGGTCTTCTGTGATCGATGGAACAATTTTTCTGACATCCTCATAAAATGCTCTTGTTTTTGGCGCCATTTTTTCAATCCCCCGGAGTTGAACCGCCTGGAGTGCACAAATACATTCTATGGCCAACACACGCCTGACATTCTGAATTATGGTGTATGCATGGCGGGCTGCAATGGTCCCCATGCTCACATGGTCTTCTTGGTTAGCTGAGGACGGGATAGAATCTACACTGGCTGGGTGCGCTAGCGTCTTGTTTTCAGAAACAAGAGAGGCAGCGCTGTATTGCATGATCATCGCACCAGACTGGAGTCCAGGCTGCGGGCTTAAGAATGGCGGAAGGTCATTCAACTGAGGATTGACAAGCCGCTCAATCCGCCTTTCAGAAATACTCGCAAATTCCGCCACAGCAATTTTCATGAAGTCCATCGCAATGGCGATTGGTTGGCCGTGGAAATTGCCGCCCGATATTACAGTCTTGCCATCGTCAAAAATAAGCGGATTATCCGTAGCAGCATTCATTTCTATTTCAAGCTTTTCTTTTACATAATCGAGAGCCTGCCAGGAGGCACCATGTACCTGGGGGATGCATCTTAGCGAATAAGCGTCCTGGACACGTTTTTCCCCTTGACGTGTCGTCAGTTTGCTACCTGCCAGCAAGTTCCGCATACGTTCTGCTACATCCACTTGCTGCTGGTAACCTCGCACCGCATGTACCGCAGGGTGGAATGCGTCAATGATTCCTTCTAGTCCTTCCATGGTAAGAGCCGCAATCCACTCTGACTGATAAGCCAAATCGTTTGCTTCCAACCAATTGATCACTCCCATTGCCGTCATTGCCTGCGTACCATTGATTAATGCCAGGCCCTCTTTTGCTTTTAGCTCGATCGCTACCAGGCCCTCTTTTTCATAAGCTTCTGAAGTGGCACACATCTTCCCCTGATAAAAAACCTTGCCTTCTCCAAGCAAAACCAATGCCAAATGGGAAAGCGGAGCTAAATCTCCAGAAGCACCAAGCGAACCTTGCTGCGGTACAACTGGATGGATTTGCAGGTTCAGCAATTCCAGTAATCGTTCTACAATGGCTGGCCTGATTCCGGAATATCCTTTGATTAAAGCGTTAAGTCGCAGCAAAAGCATCGCTCGGGAAACCACTTCTGGAAAAGGGTCTCCCACTCCGCAGGCATGTGAACGAATCAAATTCAATTGCAGGGAGTTGACATCTCGTTCATCGATGACGACATCACTGAATTTGCCAAAACCCGTGTTGATTCCATAAATCGTCCGCTTTTCCGCAACGATTTTTTCTACAGCTTCCCTGCTTTTTTTCACTCTTTCCATACTTTCCGCACCAATCGCCACGATTTCATCCTGATAACAAACCTGCCTGATTTGTTCCAGGGATAATGATTCACCTGTTAACACAACCATTTTACGTACCCCCTGTTCAGTAAAATAAAAAGAAGACGATAATGGCAAAGATAACCATCATCGCCTCCTTATGACTGCTGGACTATAGGCAATGCAACATTTCTTTTTCTGAATTTTAACTATTGACTAATAACTTACATTAATTTTATTTTTTCAGCTGACTGCTGTCAACTATTTTTGGAAAATTTTAGTAATCTAATATAGTAGTATGATACTCTGTTAAAGCGTTAAAAAAAAGCGCAAGCAACCTTTATGATTGTCGCAACTTCCTAGTGGCAATCACCTTTCTACGCCGTTTCCTTCTCCTGCTTGAAACGGAACTTAATCGGAACGGAGATTGTATGCTAGGTGTATTTATGTGAAAAGACATTTTTAGCACCAATACAGCTTATTGGTGACATCTTTTCCCGTTTTCTGGTTTTTTAGGTCACCAATACAGCTTATTGGTTGCCTATTTTCCCAATTTCTGGTTTTTTAGGGCACCAATACGGCTTATTGGGTTCGAAAGAGATTTTCCATGAAGAAAATGCTTGAAATTTATCAGACTGCCAGCAAATTGGATGGGACTCTTTACCTTTACAGCCGTCAAAAGCCAGTGGAGGCAACCTCTTTGTCCAAACTTGTATCCTTCTTGTTAACTGTCGAACTTATGGAAGGTATCGATGTAGAACCTAAATGGACACAGCTGACAAAATTGGTATCAAATGAAGCTTCTGTTGTACGGGTGTAGCGCAAGCATCTGATTGAGACTACCGAATCTTTTCAAATATAGTCATAGTATTTAAGCATATTATAATAGAGGGGATGTTTTGTATTCTAATGATCATTGGGGCAATTGTCGTGATCGGTTTTTTGTTCAGTTTGTTATAAGGTTAGTGAAAAGGGCTGCCATTGGGATAAAAAGGACCTAGGCTAGCCTCTTCTTCATGGGTTAGCTTCTTTTAAAGCTAAAAATGGTTTGTGCTGCGGCTTCACAAAAAAGGGTCAACACATAAATTCCGATATTATAAAAAAGCACCTTGAAGGCGCTTTTCATTGCTTTTGTTCTATCGATTCCACCATTCTGAATAGAAAATCATAAATTAGAGAAAATGCTTCCTTTATGGTTAAACTCTCCTTGTATCCTTCCAGGCCATTCAATGCGAAGTTAAGACTCCATATTCCCTCGTCGCCGTCGAACAGTAAGTCGTATCCATCTTCCCGGAGGTGTTGCTCCAAATAGACCTTAATGGCTGGCGCCAGCTTTTTTTGCCGCTTTAGGCCAAGCATAACATCGTACGTCCCAAAAACTTCATCTTTTTCAAAACTCACAGCATCGACTCCAATCAAATCAAACCATTTCGATTCTATGTACATGAATTCATTTTTCCGGTCTTTAAAATAGGTGATAGGCTGCTCAAGAAAATCGAATGACTCCTTTCCTAGGAAATCCTCCGTTTCTTTGTCCCCTCTTTCGATGTATGCTTGAGCAAAAAGGCTGCCTGAATCTATCACCTTAGCATCTTTTCCCTCGATCAATCCCTGTTGTTTGGCATATTCTTTCATGACATTTGGTAATTCGACAGATCCATCCTGTGTTGCGAGATACTTCTCCACCTGGTTTTTCAACATTTTTTTCCCTCCATAATTGGGTTTCCTATTATGTATATTGAATGGTTATTTTAGAAATAGCAACTAATCTTGATGATTATTGCCAAACTCGTTTACATTCTACCCTAACAGCAAAAGAAAAAGGCAATGATAGTCATTGCCTGGTTCGTCCTAAAATCTTCCTGATCTAATAATCGAATAATGTCTTTTCTGAACCAGCATAAGCTTCGAATCCAAACCTTTTCAAACCAGCTCCCCTATATGATCTCGACCTTATGAAGATAAGCCCAGTTTTGCGGAGCTTTGTAGCTCAATTGCCAGTATGTTGCTCCATACAATCCATATAAATCGATTAGTTTGTATTTTTCTATATAACTGCGGATATCTTCAAACCAGACGATGTGTTCCTCCGTCCCTCTCCAAAATCTGAACCATGGTGATTGTGCAGCATTGTCATACTCGATGACGGAGCCTGTTGAGATGGCTAGGTTTTGGGCAGCCAGCACGGAAACAGCATGATACCGACTAGTTAAACTTATCTTGTCATGTCCATATAACGATAGGCCAATCTGCAGTTTGTCACGCGGTATCAATGTTAAAGAATACCTGACAACAAACGCGATCCACCAAAGCGGTGAAACTGGATCTGGCGGGCCGCCTGGATACCCATAATCAATGGTCATAACAGCGACAATATCAGCGATCTCTCCAATTTTTTTATAATCATGCGCACCTACAATTGGGTTGGATGGAAGATCTTCCGTCTTTGCATGTACATTTACATGCAAAATAAGACTTCCCATTGCTGTTTTTAGTTCCTTGAGGAATGAGGTGAACTCCTCTCGTTGAGGAGGAGGAATAAATTCAATGTCTACACTAATTCCCCTGTATCCTCTTTTTAACGCCAGATTCACCAGGCTTGCTACCAGATTCCTTCGGTAAGCCGGAGTGGACAGAACTCTTCCTGCAAGCTCTTTGCTGAATCCAGACAATGTTGTATTTTGAATCAATAATAAGGGAAGGATATTCAACTCTGTGCTCTTTCGGACAATTGGGAGGTCATCGCCTGCTACATAGGCATATCCTTCTTCCGTGAAGGAAAATGCTGCAACTGCAAGGTAGGTAAGCTGGGGTGCGATTTCCATTAAATCGGTAAGGAATGTTGGAGAAGATCCAGGTACGATGAATCCTAAGGTGGCAAAACGCGGTTTAATAGGAGAAGGTATGTTGATGTTCTGGCCAATGAATAATCTTTTTGGATCTAGACCCGGATTAGCAGTCAATATATTGGCGATACTCGTCTGGAATTGTATGGAAAGTTTCCACAATGTATCGCCAGCTTTTACTTTATAATACCTGATGATTGGTTGCTGATCTGGGATGTAAAGGGCGAGACCAGGCACGATAAGATTTACGGAAGGAAGGCCATTCGTTTCCACAATATGTTGAATCGTTACACCATACATTTTAGAAAGAGTCCAGAGGTTTTCCCCTGATTTCACAATGTGCACAGCCATTTGATCACACCTTTTTGTATTATCATATGGCTGGTGTTCCGAAATATATTCCTTTCGTTTTGCAATAGGTTCCGCAAGATAGAAAAAGGCCGCACAAAAATGATGAATGTGCGAACCTTCCTGTTACATCAGAGCAATGGGTATCTTACGCATTTTTTAACTTTAATTTTTTCATTACCTTAGTTGTTATCTTTTTATCATCTTTGGTTACCGACTTTGGTTTATATGGCAATACTGTTTTTATCGCATTATTATTTTCGATACTTAGAATTTCCAGATAAAATGCTGTGCTTTTCCGATTGCCATTTAAATATCCCCGAAGGATCTTCATTTTATCAGGAGTTCCTGTTAAATCCCCTTGATAATCCCATTCAATTTCATTTTCATATCTTGAATCCATTTTTTCCTTTAATGCGAATGCCTCTGACAATGCATCCTCTGGTGTCGAAAAGTAAGATTTTGTTCTTCGTAGCCCCTTCTTTTTGTTGCCATCGCCTGCTTTTGCCTGATATAGTTTGATTAACATTTTCCTCATCCTCTCTGGTTTAGTCTCACGCCTTCTCATGGTAAGTCCAAATACCAGAAGACCCGAGGAATTACTTATAATACAGTATACCCTTTTTTCCATCAGTTACCTATTAATAAGGAAATAAAGTCTATCGCGAAAGAAAAGGAGCGTGGTTTTAGCGCACGCCCCATAGATCGCTATTTTGCTGTTACAGCTTCTTTGTGGTTATTTTTACCAAAACGGATGGTTGCCTGTGCTGCAGCAAGTCTCGCAAGTGGCACGCGGTAAGGAGAGCAACTGACGTAGTCAAGTCCAGCCTTATAGCAGAATTCAATCGAACTCTTCTCCCCGCCATGTTCCCCGCAAATTCCAGTCTTCAAACCTGGCTTTGTTTTGCGGCCAAGTTCCACGCCTATCTCCACTAACTTGCCCACTCCCTCACGGTCCAAAACGGCAAATGGATTTTCAGGAAGGACTTTTTGATCGATATAAGTCTGTAGAAATTTTCCCTCTGCATCGTCTCGGCTGTATCCAAATGTTGTTTGCGTGAGATCATTTGTTCCAAATGAGAAGAAATCTGCTTCCTCGGCAATTTGATCTGCAGTTAGTGCTGCACGAGGAATTTCAATCATCGTTCCCACTGTATATTCAAACTGCTTGCCTGTTTCTTCTTTTATGCTAAGTGCAGCTGCGTTCACAAGCTCACGCATTTCTTTCAACTCATTTACATGGCCTACTAACGGAATCATGATTTCAGGCTTTGCCTCAATCCCTTCGTCAGCGAGGTTCGCTACTGCATAAAAGATTGCTCTAGCCTGCATTTCATATATTTCGGGATGAATCATCCCTAGGCGACAGCCACGGTGTCCAAGCATTGGATTGAACTCATCCAGCTGGCGCACTTTCTTCAGCAATGCTTCTTTTTCCTTAAGTTCCTTTGATTTCGGATCCAAAATTTGCAGTTTTGTAATCTCCACCAAAAGTTCTTCTTTATCAGGCAGGAACTCGTGCAATGGAGGATCAAGCAAGCGAATCGTCACAGGCAGTCCCTGCATCACTTCCAAGATTCCTTCAAAATCCCCTTGTTGCATTGGCAGGAGTTCATCAAGTGCGGCATTGCGCTCGTCAAAAGTTTCCGCAAGAATCATTTTCTGGACAATTGGTACCCTGGCAGCGTCCATGAACATATGCTCTGTACGGCAAAGGCCGATACCGCCAGCACCAAACTCCAGTGCTTTAGCAGAATCCTGTGGATTATCTGCATTCGCACGAACGCCAATTTTTCGCTCCTCATCTGCCCACGACAGTAATAATTGGAACTCGGCAGAAAGCTCAGGTTCAATCATTGGGATTTCGCCGAGCATGATTTCACCTGTTCCCCCATCAATCGTGATGATATCCCCGTGCTTCACGATAACTTCGCCAACTTGAAACTTTCTTTCGTGCAAATCGATTTTCATCGCTTCGCATCCGCAAATACAGGCTTTCCCCATGCCTCTAGCCACTACTGCAGCATGACTTGTCATTCCGCCGCGGCTGGTCACAACAGCCTGGGCAGAAATAATCCCATGGATATCATCAGGAGTCGTTTCCGGGCGCACAAGAATGACTTTTTGGCCTTCATTTGCCAGCAACTCAGCTTCATCTGCATCAAAAACAACCTTGCCGGTAGCGGCACCAGGTGACGCAGGAAGACCTTTCGCTAGCTGGTTGCGTTCATGATTTTCATCAATCCTGCGGTGAAGAAGCTGGTCAAGCTGTTCCGGATCTACACGGAGCAAGGCAGTTTTTTTATCAATAATTCCTTCTTTCACAAGCTCTGTGGCAATTCGGATAGCCGCCTGTGCCGTGCGTTTCCCCGTCCGTGTCTGGAGGATGAAAAGTTTCCCGCGTTCTACCGTAAATTCAATATCCTGCATGTCCTCGTAATGCTGTTCAAGCCGGTTGCAAGTGTCCACGAATTGCCGATACACAGCAGGCATTTCATCTTTTAATGTCTGGATTGGCTGTGGAGTCCGGATGCCTGCCACGACATCTTCTCCCTGTGCGTTGATCAAGTATTCTCCATACAGGATGCTTTCGCCAGTTGATGGATCCCTCGTAAAAGCAACCCCGGTTCCCGAGTCATTTCCCATATTCCCAAATACCATGCTCTGAATATTTACCGCTGTTCCTAAATGGGATGGAATTTTATTTAAACGTCGATACACGATCGCCCGTTGATTGTTCCATGAGTCAAATACAGCATTGATCGAAAGGAAAAGCTGTTCCTTTGGATCCTGAGGAAAATGTTTCCTCGTATGCTTTGTCACGATCTTCTTATATTCTTCGATGACTTCCATCCAATCTTCTGCCATCATTTGAGGATCTGAATGATAGCCTTTTGCTTTCCTTGTTTCTTCTAGCAAACGCTCGAAGAAGAACACGTCGATATCAAGCACGACATTGCTGAACATCTGGATGAAACGGCGATATGAATCGTACGCAAATCTTGGATTATTTGTAAGCTTCGCCATTCCTTCAACCGTTTCATCGTTCATGCCGAGGTTCAGAACGGTATCCATCATTCCCGGCATGGAGAATACTGCACCAGACCGTACAGAGACTAGGAGCGGGTTCTCAGGATTCCCGAGCTTCTTTCCCGTTTTTTCTTCGAGCTCATCAAGTGCTTCTAGCACCTGAGCTTTCACTTCTGCGGTGATCATCTTTCCAGCGTCATAATAAGCGGTACATGCCTCAGTCGAAATCGTGAATCCGTAAGGCACTGGAAGTCCAATACGTGTCATTTCCGCCAGATTGGCACCCTTTCCACCCAGTATTTCTTTCATTCCGCTATTTCCTTCATTAAAAAGATGCACATATTTAGACATTCGCTTAGCTCCTCTCGCTTTTTAAAATATCCAGTATTAGCCCTGCAGTTTCTTCAATCGCCTTATTGGAAACATTGATGACCGGGCAGCCAACACGTTTCATGATTTTTTCTGCATAATCCAGTTCTTCAAGAATTCTTTCATAACTGGCATAGTTCGCTCTGGCCCCAAGGCCAAGTGCTTTCAGCCTTTCCGTCCTGATTGCATTCAGCTTATCTGGCGAAATGATCAATCCTACACATTTGTTTCTAGAAATCTGGAACAATTCATCCGGCGGTTTGACTTCAGGAACGATTGGTACATTGGCTACCTTGTAACGCTTATGGGCAAGGTACATGGATAATGGGGTTTTTGATGTTCGGGAAACGCCGATCAAGACAATATCAGCCCTTACTATTCCTCGTGGATCCCGGCCGTCGTCGTATTTGACCGCAAATTCGATTGCTTCGATCTTGCGGAAGTACTCGTCGTCCAATTTGCGCATCAATCCCGGCCGATGGTTAGGTTCTTTGTTGAACTTCTTTTCAAAGGCTTTCATCAGTGGATTCAACAAGTCAACTGCGTATATCCCCTCCTCTTGAGCCCTTCGATCCAAATAGGCTTTCAGTGCCGGTACAACAATGGTATAAGCGATGATGGAATATCCTTGCCTAGCTATCAACAATATGTCCTCAATGTCTTCCTCGTTTTCAACATATGAATGCTTTCTAATATCTACCTGTCCGCCGTTAAACTGTGTTGCCACTGCTTTCACTACAAATTCTGCTGTTTCTCCGACAGAGTCGGATACCACATAGACAACTTCCTTCCGTTCCAAAGTTCGCTCACATCCTAGACAAATTTTTGCTCAGCAATTTCTAAAAATACCTTAGTAATCGTTGTTTTCGTTATTCGTCCGATGACTTCATATAAATCAGGATTACTGTTGAGTTCCCGAACGACAGGAAGTGAATCAATTTTGTTCGTTATCAGTTTCCTTGCAGCCTGAATTAGCTTTTCTTCTGGCTTTACCGTTATGATGTTCGGCATTCTGGTCATGATCACGCTAACTGGGAGATACTCAAGGTTCTTATTTCCAATCGAAGCCCTTAGTAAATCCTTTCGCGAAATAACTCCAGCCAGCCCCCCCTCTGAAGTGACTGCATACAAAGTTCCCACATCCTCAAGGAACATCTGGACGATTGCATCATACACAGAGGAAGATTTTTGTACCACAATCGGATGTCCTTTATAATCATTTACTTTTAAGTTTAGTATCTCTGTCGGTTGAAATGGTCTCTCTTTGTCCTTATTGAAGAAATAGCCGACTCTCGGCCTTGCTTCAAGACTGCCCGCCATCGTCAGAATCGCCAGGTCGGGACGAAGGGTTGCCCGTGTCAGCTTCAGCTTCTCAGCAATCTGTTCACCAGTAATCGGTCCGTCCTCTTTGACGATTTGCACGATTTCCTCCTGCCGTTTTGTAAGTTTAATAGAACTCACCACCAACGTCCCCCAATAATAATTATGTAATATTATCAAGGATTTTTTAATGTGTTATCCTTATTAATTTATAGTATATAACATTTGGGAGGAAAGCAAAAGAAAAGGTTTTATTATTTATGAATTTCTTTTAAAAGCGTTGTTTTCAGCTCGTTTACCCTCCATTTTATAAAGGGGATTAGGTCATACTGTTTAATTTTTATGCAAAAAAATCCCCTGGAACACTATCCAGAGGACTCAAAAAACTTATTTATTTAATTCAAGTATCACAGGACAGTGGTCGCTGCCCATGACGAAACATTCTGCTCCTGCTTGATGAATGGCTGGTGCCAGTTTTTCTGACACAATGAAGTAATCAATCCGCCAGCCAATATTTCTTTCTCTCACCTTATTCATATACGACCACCAAGTGTACACATCCCTGGCATCAGGGTGCAAATATCGGAATGAATCAACAAAACCGCTGTTGAGCAGTTCTGTCATTTTCCCTCGTTCCTCCTCTGTAAAACCGGAGTTCCCGTGATTCGATTTAGGATTTTTTAAGTCCTCTTCTTTGTGTGCGACATTAAGGTCCCCGCAAAGGACCACAGGTTTCGCAATTTCTAATTCAAGCAAGTATTCCCGCAGCTTAACTTCCCACGATAAACGGTAGCCTAAACGAGCAAGATCACGTTGTGAGTTTGGGGTATAGACATTGACGACATAAAAACTGTCGAACTCGAGGGTGATGGCCCTGCCCTCATGATCGTGTTCAGTTGACCCAATACCGTATGTTACTGATACAGGCTCTTGCCTCGAAAAAACTGCAGTCCCTGAATACCCTTTCTTCTCCGCATAGTTCCAGAACTGGTGATACCCTTCTAATTCAAGGCTGATTTGGCCTTCCTGAAGCTTCGTTTCCTGAATGCAAAACAAATCTGCGTCCGCTTCCCGAAAAAAATCCAAAAAACCCTTTTGGGCACAAGCCCTTATGCCATTCACATTCCATGATACTAATTTCATAAATCCTATTCTCCTCGGTGTTTTTTTATTTAGCTGCTATGTGGACAATCTCCTATTCTTTTATTCTAACAGTCTTTAATCAACGATTCTAATACAGCGATTCCCTTAACAATGTCATCAATCCGGCCATTTGCAAAAGAGAGCCTGAAATACTGGTTTTTTTGGTTTGAATAGATCTTGCCAGGATTAATCAGTACTCCATGCGCGAGAGCTTTCCGGTATAAATCAGACAAAGCAACTTCCGGATTGAATTTAACCCAGATGAAAAATCCCCCTGCAGGCTGTTCCCATTCAGCATACCGGCTTAAGTGAGTATCCAATGCCTGCAGTGCTGCATTTCTGCGCGCCTTCAAATGCTTTCTTACTGTTAGTAAATGCTGCTCATACAATCCGCTTGAAAGCCATTCTGCAGCTGCTCTTTGAGAAATGGAACTTGTCCCATAGTCCGTTTGCATTTTCAGGTCTGCCAGGCGATCCATTACGGCTTCCGGACCGACAATCCAGCCAATCCTAAGTCCTGGATTCAGGCTTTTTGACAGGCTGCCTAAATATAAGACATTGCCATTCCTGTCATGAGATTTGATAGGCAAAGGCGGCGGACTGTCCAGCCAAAGGTCACTATAAACATCGTCCTCTATTATTGGAATTTGTTTATGCTCCGCTAGCTTGAGCAGCTCCTGTCTTCTTTTCCATCCCATTAATGCACCAGTAGGATTATGAAAAGTAGGGTGACAATATAATACAGAATTTTTATTTTGATGAGCAACTTCTATTTTTTCGGGAAGGATGCCTTCTTTGTCCATTGAGATTCCTTGAAGCTTCATGCCAGCTGATTGAAAAGTAGATAAAGAATTTACATAAGAGGGATCCTCCAGGAAAACTGTTGATCCCCTTTCCAGCAAGCCTATAGAAATAAGATGGAGCGCTTGCAAAGCACCAGAAACTACTATGATGGAAGAGGTTGAAACTTTGATGTCTTTTTGACTAAGGTATTTCGAGATTGCCTCTCTTAAAAGTAGATTCCCCTTCGGATCCTCATACCCGAAAGGTTCCAAATTTCGTCCCACTTTTGTGATTACAGCCCTCATATCGTCTAGCGGGAATAAATCTTTTGAGAGCTCACCCTTACTGAGCTGAATCAAGTTTTCATTTGATTCTGCCTGGTTTATCGCCTGAACAGTTGGTATGCTCGCTTGATGAGCGCCAAGCTTTACCTGTTCATTCCAATTCACAAGAGGAACTGCCCGCATCAACGTCCACGTGTTATTGATTACCACAGTCCCCATTCCGAGTTTTCCTTCAATCAGTCCATCTGCTGCCAATTCGTCGAGCGCTGTAATAATAGTACTACGGTTCACTTCAAATTGCCTGGCGAGCTCGCGCTGGCTTGGAAGTCTGCTGCCCACTGGCCAGGTACCGTTCGTAATCTGTTCTTTTATATAGGCACTAATCAGTTTGTACTTCGGTGCTTTCATTGGCAGGCTTCCTTCCAAAATTGGTTGGTTTTATAAAACTCCTATTGGATGGATACATTTTACCAAGCACAATGTATATTGGGAAGACATAAGAGAAATGAAGATTAAGTTGGTAGGGTTTTTTAGGGGTGAATGACATGAATATTAGACTGACAATAGCGCACTTGCTCGTCATCTTATTATGGGGTTCGGCATTCGCCGGTATAAAACATGGGCTTGAAGGATATTCTCCTGAGCAACTGAGCTTCCTTCGGCTCCTAGTAGGCTCTCTTACACTAGCTTTTTATGCTGCTATCACCAAAATGAAGCTGCCGGAAATGAAGGATTTACCCGTCATCTTCCTGTTTGGATTTCTGGGATTTGCAGTTTATCAAACAGCCCTGAATTTCGGGGAACAAACGGTCAACGCTGGTGCAGCTAGTTTGCTTGTATCTACATCGCCTGTTTTCATAGGATTGTTAGGGAGGATCTTCTTTCAGGAGCGTGTTGGAAGAATGTACTGGACCGGCGCTGCCATCAGTATGGTAGGAATCTTTCTTATATCCACTGAATCTGGTGGCGGGTTCGAACTAGGAATGGGAGTCGTTTTCATCTTGATTGCTTCCTTGTCAGAATCACTCTACTTTGTATTCCAAAAAAAATATCTGAAAAAATACGGTCCCCTTCCTTTTACTGCGTATACGATCTGGACGGCTGCCTTCTTAATGAGTTTCTTTGCTCCCGGAACTTTAACACAAATCGCTTCGGCACCTTTAGGGTCTACAGTAAGCGCTGTCTATCTAGGGGTTTTCCCTACAGTAATAGCCTACTTCGCTCTAGCCTATATAATGGCCAAATCCGGCGCGTCTGAAGCAGCCAGTTCATTGTATCTTACACCTGCCGCTTCTTTTCTGGTAGCCTGGGTGTGGTTGGGAGAAATCCCAAGCTTTTTGACCATTGCGGGAGGTATGACCACATTACTCGGAGTTTCCCTTACTTACCTCCCTAAAAGGAAGGAACTGCCGAAGTCCTTATTAGAGATCAAAGGGTAGCTGTTCGGTCTCTCCTCCTGTCTAGTTAATCAGCAGTAATCTTCCTTTGCTCAGTTAGTTGAGTAATTCCCTTAGAAGGATACCGAACAGGATGCCCAGAAACATGGAAGTCAATGTTCCGAGCAAGAAATATTCAGCCCAGTCCCGGTCATCCATCTGCTTGAAACGCGCAATCGACTTAGCAGTGACAATGAAGGCAATTGCCGGGTAAGAACTATAATAAGTCAGAAGAATGACCAGCAGCCGTTCAATATAGCCAATTAGTTTCCCTCGGGACATATCATGCTTATTGAAGATCATGTAGCTGTATTGTTCGGAAAGTCCACTTTCTCCTTTATTCCGGGGGGTTAAAGGCTCCTTCCATTCATTTTTAAAGCTATATTTCCCTTCAAAGGTCAATAGTTGCCCAGGAAGAGAGCCAAGCAGGATCCTGACGATATGCCCACTGACCGTTGTACCCAAGATCAAAATGATAAAAATAACCAGTAGCACTGTAGCAGCATCCAGTTGCCGGCCTTCTGTAAAAAGAAGCTCTAAAAACCTTTGTATACTTGAAACCATGGGAACCCTATAAAACAATTGCAGTGCAGCCAGCAGCATTGTCCCATGAAGAAGCTGATCGAGAACAAAAAACCAAAGACTATTAAAGTTATAACTTGCTGTATATTGATCAATCAGCTTAATTTTGAACAAGTCTATGATCAAATGAGAAGAAGTAATAAATATTATCGGTAAAACGACGGCCATCATCGGATCCGTTTGCTTGTTAAAAAGGAACCATCCTCCAACTAGGACAATTGTATTGACGATAAAATGATGTAATAAATGCTTTTTCAAACTCCCGAGCTTGTCCTCCACCATTCGATCCGTCTGCAGGTAAAAGTCAGCTAGTAAATGAGCAACAATAAGACTTAATAAAAGCATGCCTTCTCCTTTCTCCAAAACCTAGAGGCTGAAAACTTCCCGCAACTGGCTTTTAATGTCATCTTTTATTTTAACTTCGACACTGTTCTCTGAGTCAGCATAATTTCTCCTTTGAAGAGATTCCAATACACTGAGAATGTCCTGAAAACTTTTCAGAACCTGTTCACTGTGACCCTTTTTAAAATGACTGTAAACAGTAGGAGCAGACCGCCCAAGAATATCGGCGACTGCCTTCTGCTTGCCATAAATAAGGTACAGGGAACAAACCAATCTCTGTATATCTGTTTGATGGGTGATTAATACATTTTGAAGGCTAAGCATGCCATTCATCAAAATCTGATGCTCTTGTTGACAACCATCAGTCAGGAAAAAAAAAGATTCTCTGTCTTTTTGCTTTTTTAGATGCTCGTTTGCGATTCTTGCCTGTTTAACGATCGGATGAATCCATTTTTCAATCTCAATAGCTTCTATGCTTTTCTCAATGTTGCCAAACGACAATCCGAAATATGGTGCATTCTGTTGAAACTTCCATATTCGGCTGATGTAAAAAGCAGTAATAAAAGCAGTTGAATATCCTTCGGCCAAAAAAATCAATTCATCTCCGGCCCGGTGATGAACCTGAATACTTCCGGAATTTACGTACCATTTTTTCACCGTCGATTCAAGCTGACCTATATAATTGCTCAATGTTTCTCCATTCTTCACTGAGGAAGAATTCGATACATCCATTATAAAAACTGAAGCCGGTCGCATTGTCATTCCACCCTGCTAATAAATTAGATCTCATAATCTAATTTATAATAAATTAGATAGTATAGTCAAATTTATTTATTATTAGCTTGACAAGCCATATCTCAATTCCATTTTAACAGGATCATACGTTCGGTTCAATGATTAAAAAAAGAGCTTTAAAGCTCTTTTTTACATTGACTATTCTTCTGTTACGACGACCTTTTCCATTACATCCCCATTGCTCATCGTTTTTGCTGCTTCCAAATTGGAAGTAACTTTTCCAAAAACAGTGTGAACACCGTTTAAATGCGGCTGAGATTCATGAACGATGAAGAACTGGCTTCCTCCTGTATCTTTACCTGCATGCGCCATAGAAAGTGAACCCGGTACATGCTTGTGCGGGTTGCCTTCTGTTTCACATTTGATGGTATATCCTGGTCCGCCAGTACCTGTTCCCTGAGGACATCCCCCCTGGCTTACAAAACCAGGAATAACGCGGTGGAACGTTAATCCATTATAAAAGCCTTCGTTCGCAAGCTTTTCAAAGTTCGCAACTGTTCCAGGAGCTTCGTTTGGATAAAGTTCAAATTCAATTTTTTCACCATTTTGCATTTCTATGTATCCTTTTTTAGCCATGAAAATCATCTCCTTAAGGTAAAATCATTGTTATCATACCATTATTCCTTTTGAAAATAAAAGTATCCACCTTGAAATTGTATTTTTTTATAAAGTATGTGTTAAAATATAACTGCCTCTGCCGGACATTAGCTTGTTGCGGGACACTTAACCACTGTACGGAAGGCAGAGGCCCTGCTTTGCAGGTTCACCGCAATAATCTGTGAAGCCTTGCCACAGTAAGGTTTTTATTTTTGATATAGTGAAAATCAAAATAGATAGCAAATATAAAATTTATCAGCCATATCTTACAGCCTCTTGTTTGACAGTTTTGTTATTCCTCAGTCTTTATTATTTAGAAAATTCTTGTTGGTCACCAATCACGCTTATTGGTGACCTCTTTTTCTCTTTTTCAATATTTTGCTCGCTAATCTGTTTTTAATTGTTCAATCCAATCTGGCAATTGTTTATAAATAGCGACTATTTCATCTAGCTTCATTCTGACAAGGCCACTTGAGGATGGGGCGACGAAATCGATTGTTCCTGCAACAACAGATTCGTTCTGCTTTCCCCATGGTAAATCTTTCTTTCCGCTGTATTGCTGATAAACTCCTTTCCCAACAAAGCAGACAATTTTTGGACGGTATTCCTCGATTTTCTGTCGGAGTGCCAGCTTTCCCTCCTGGTATTCGTCTTTCGTAATTTCATCTGCTGCCTTGGTCGGTCTCGCCACGATATTTGTCATGCCGAATCCTAGTTCCAAAAGCTTGAAATCCTCTGAGGAATCATATTTGATAGGGGTAATTCCGGCTTCAAAAAGAATCTTCCAAAACCTGTTATTTGGATTGGCGTAATGATGCCCTGTTTCGGATGAGCGGATGCTTGGATTGAAACCGACAAAGACAATATCTAGATTTTTCTTTAAATGGTCTGATATTGGCTGCATAAGCTCTCCCCTCTTTCTCTCTATATCTCCCTGTACAACAAGGTCTAAAAATTCATAATTGGAACAGAAAATCATAGTACATCGTATCGGCATTCTCAAATGAATATGCATCTGCAACGTGATCTAACAGTTCGGCATCGATGCTGTCTTCAAGCGCGCTGATCCACATTTTGTAGCCATGTTGATCATAAACAGTGGAGAAGCCTGCACGTTCGAACATCTCTTTTTTCACCCATTCTATCACCCTTCCGCTCTCCCCTCCATTTTCCCATACTTTCACATCCCTTATACCATCTCAAGGATGGAAGGAAAAAAGAAAAGCCAGGGGTTTATACCTGACTTTCTATGACATTATTGTTTGCTTCTACAATGCGTTCTGGATGGGTATAAACATTCAGTGAACCATTTCTGATAAAACCTATTGTTGTTATTCCTAGTTCATCGGCTAGCTTAAGGGCAAGCTCGGTTGGAGCGGACTTCGATAATACGATCGGGCAACCGATCTTGGCAACTTTCAACAGAATCTCAGAGGAAATCCGGCCGCTGAAAACAATCACTTTATCCTGAATCGAAATATCATTCTTCAGGCAATGCCCAAAAATTTTATCGAGTGCATTGTGGCGTCCTATATCCATTCGTGACACGACTGGGCCAAACAGACTGCAAAGAGACGCGTTATGGACTCCTCCTGTATTTTGAAAAAGTTCCGCGGATTCTTGCATTTCCTCCATAAGCCTGAAGCAATCCTCAACTTCGAGCTCCGTCCTTACCCCGTGAAGTTTTTTTGCTATCATAGCATCTGTCGCAAATACAAATCCAGATCTGCTTGCTCCACAGCATGATGTTAAATAACGTTTCCCCTGTAGATCCTTATAAATAGAATTGGATCGAGAAGTTTTTACATGAACAAATCCCTCTTTTTCCTGAATCCATAAATCTTCTATATCGGTATATTTTTTGATGATTCCTTCCGAAGCGAGATACCCTATGACCATTTCTTCGATATAATCTGGCGTGCAGACCATTGTCACGAGTTCTTCTCCATTCACTTTCACAGTGATAGTGAATTCTGTAACAATGCTGTCTTCCAGTCTTTCGGCTTGGCCATTCCCGAAACGAAGGATTTCCCTTTTCACTTCGACTGGTTTCACAACAACCATCCTCTCTATTTGAGTTTACCTTATCGTCCTTTACTTTTATCCCATTAAAAAATTTTCAAACTTGAAAAAGCAGGGAGCACTGATTTCAAATGAGATCAGGATGCCCCCTGCATTATCTTTTTTACCGATTCTCCAGCCTGCCATCCTTGCTCTGATGAAGATCCTGATTTTCCGGAAGCTGGGTCGTCCTTTCCAGCCCTTCCGTTTTTTCCCCCATGCCTTTGAGGAATTCAAAAAGCAGAGACAGAGCGCGATTGATTTCCGGATCCTTCAATGAACGGACGATGTCGAAGTAACCAAGCTTGTCATCATCACTATCCCTGTATTCTGCCACTCTGGCAACCCCGGAATTCAATTTCAACAATAGCGGCTCAAGCTGCTGGACATTGATGGTTCCGAGAACACCTACCATCAGCAATAAGTTTTTTAAGGTATTGGTAGCTTCAGCATTATCCGCTGCTTTAACTAGAACATTAAGGACTTTATCCCCTTCGCTGAACAATCCATCAAGAAGCGACAGAACGCCGCGCTCCTTCATATGCTTGATGATGTCTAGTGATTGTAATATGGATTCTTTGTTATCAATTAATGCCGTCTCGATTTCTTCCAGATCTAACTTTCTTTTCTGTTCCGCTGTCAACTCGATCCGGTTAATAGTTGTGATTGCTTTAGCCATGCTGTGCCCTCTCCTTTTTCACAAGATCCCCAGGGAAAATATAATCTGGACGAGCCCACTTTTTCTGGACTTGGACACCGATTTGCGGCTGTGGATTTCCGTACCTGAAGTTGGTCCTTGGCAATGGATTGACGCCTTCATATTGAAGAATTTCCATTTTCGCTTTCGTTTCCTTATAAGCAGGTGTGTCTGTGTCCTTATCTGCAAAGCTGCTTGTTAGGAGATTGATTGCCGCATCGCCCTGATCGTTCATTGGCAGATAGACTTCCTTTCCCTTAACTCTGTCTGTTACCACACATCTAACTTTGGCATTTCCATAGGGAGAGGTTAATCTGACTAAAGTTCCATCTTTCAAGCCTCTTTCTTCGGCAAGCTCAGGTGAGACTTCAAGGAATGTTTCTGGTGTTTTTGAAGAAATTCCTTTTGATTTATAAGTAAGATTTCCTTCATGGAAATGCTCCAACAAACGGCCATTATTGACATGAATGTCATATTGTTCACCAAACTGAATAGGAATGGACCATTTTACTGGGTATAGCCTTGCCTTTCCATCAGGAAACGGAAATCCATCCAAATAAAGAACGGGACTGTCAGTACCATCCGGTTGTACCGGCCATTGAAGGCTGTTGTATCCTTCCATACGTTCATAACTGACACCAGCGTAGATCGGCATTAGGCTTGCTGCTTCTGCCATAATTTCACTTGGGTGTTCATACGTCCACCCTGCACCGAGGCGGTTTGCCACTTCCATCAAAATCTGCCAATCTGGTTTTGACTCACCTGCTGGCTCAAACACCTGGTACAAGCGCTGAATTCTGCGCTCCGTATTCGTGAAGGTGCCTTCTTTTTCAAAACTAGGGCTTGCCGGCAGCACTACATCAGCGAATTGTGCTGTCTTTGTGAAAAAAACATCCTGGACAACAAAGAAATCTAGCTTTTCATAGCCTGCCTGGACATGATTAATGTTGGAGTCGACAAGTCCCATCTCTTCCCCTTTAACATAAAGCGCTTTGAGCGAACCATCATGCATGCCTTCTACCATTTCATGATTGTTAAAGCCTGGCTTTGCTGGTAGCACTGTGCCCCATGACTGTTCGAATTTTTGCCGCACTGCATCATCATATACCTTTTGATACCCTGGCAATGAATCTGGTGAACTGCCAAAATCGCCTGCACCCTGTACATTATTGTGCCCTCGAAGTGGGTACGCACCAGTGCCGGGGCGACCATAGTTTCCTGTGATCAACAATAAGTTGGAAATTGCAGTACTAGTATCACTTCCACCAAGATGCTGTGTAACTCCCATTGCCCATAGTGCACATACCCTTTTGGCATCATGAATGTTTTTAGCGATTTCAATGAGTGTATCTTTTGATAGTCCGGAAGTTTTTTCGGCATAATCAAGGGTAAAACCACCTAGGCTGTCAACGTACTCACCAAGACCCTTTACTTTATTTTCCAAAAACTCTTTATCAGCCCAGCCTTGATCAATAATATATTTCGTTACCGCCGAGATCCAAACTAAGTCGCTCCCTGCTTTTGGTCTAACGAACAGATCCGCACGGCTTGCCATTTCATGCTCACGAAGATCTGCTACAATCACTTTTTGCCCATTTAATTTTTGAGCACGTTTTACCCTTGTAGCTAGGACCGGATGTGCTTCAGCTGTATTCGATCCGATGATGATAACCAAATCAGCCATTGCGATATCTTCGAATGATCCTGCATCCCCTCCATACCCAACTGTTCTGAACAACCCTACTGTAGCAGGCGTCTGACAGTATCTGGAGCAATTGTCGATATTATTTGTACCGATTACCGATCTGGCAAGCTTTTGCATTAAATAAGACTCTTCGTTTGTGCATTTGGATGAACTAATGAAGCCTAGGGAATCAGGACCATATTCCTTTTTGATTTCAGTGAATTTCTTCGCCATCAGTTCCAATGCTTCCTCCCATTCAGCCTCCCGAAAACTGTCACCTTCCCGAATAAGCGGCTTCGTCAAACGTTCCTCGCTATTGACATAATCCCAGCCAAACTTCCCTTTTATACAAGTTGAAATGCCATTTGCAGGTGCTTCTGCGGGTGGTTCCACCTTCAGGATGTGCCGTCCTTTCGTCCATACGTCGAAACTGCAACCAACACCACAGTAGGTGCAAACAGTCTTGGTTTTCTTAATTCTTGAGTCCCTCATCTCCGATTCTATATCGGAAATAGTTAAAATTGAACCATATCCCGTTTCTACTCCTTTGGTAATCTCAATCATCGGACGTAGAGTTTCTTTTGCAATTCCTGTCAAGAAACCAGCTTCGCCTTCCATTCCTTTTTCCATCATCGCATTACAAGGACAAACTGTTGAACAATGTCCGCAAGATACACAGGATGATTCATTGATCGGAACACCATTGTCCCAAATAACTCTCGGACGATCACTGTCCCAGTCAATTCTCAAGGTTTCCGTTACCTGGACATCCTGGCATGCTTCGACACATCTTCCGCATAAAATACATTGATCCGGATCATAACGATAGAAAGGGTTGGATTCATCCTTTTCATATGGTTTCTGATCAAATGGAATACTCTGATGGTTGATTTTCATTTCTTTAACTGTGTTATGTACCTCACAAGTCCCATTATTGTAATCACAGACTGTACAGTACAGTTCATGGTTATGAAGGATGTTATCCATTGCGATCGTTTGTGCCTGCTTGACGTCAGGCGCAACTGTGTCAATGACATCCCCATCTTTTAGAACGGTTGAGCATGATCTAACCAATTGTCCATTTACTTCTACAATACAGGTATCGCATGTCTCGATCGGTCCAAGACTTGGATGAAAGCACACACTTGGTACCTCAATCGAGCTGTCTGAAAGGTATTGAAGAATTGTTTGATTTCCATCAGCCATCACTTCGGCTCCGTTGATTGTTACGTTCATTTTGCCAGACAAAGCTTCATCTTCCTTTCTGTATATAAATCACTCTTTTTTTTCCTACCCTTTTAGTAAGCATTCCTAACCAATTTTTTGTTGTTTTTTTAAAAGATTGTTGGAATTGGAATATTAATGATGAGAAAAATGGAGTTGTGTTTGCATGATTTTTATCAGAAAAGGGAAAAATCCAATGAGGAGGTTGATCCGAGTGAAAAAAGAGCAAAACAAAGACGATGCATCGGAGCAGGACCAGCAGCACAGCATGGTATGCAATGATCAATTATTTTTCCAGGAACTTAGAATTGCCGCTGAAGAGGCAGAACGTGATCATATTGAAGAGGTTGAGAATGAGTAGAAATATTTACAAAAAAAGAGAAAGGTCATTTGTAAAATGGCCTTTCTCTGTCACGATCAGTTAAGAAATCTGTCCCTTTGTGCAGCTTCTTCTTCTCGCTGAGCTTCACGGTCTTCATACCAAAATTTTATGTGGGTTAAAATGGAGAACACCAGAAAAAAATTCATTGTCCAGACACTAACAAACGGGGCAATCCCTCCAAAATCAATCGCTTCATATTTTTTCAGGCTCATAACAATATAGGACTCAATAAACACTAGGACAAATCCGGCTACGCCTGCAATCGACATCCGCATCATAATCAATAACCACCTTATCGTTTATTCAGATTATTTAAATAATACGATTAATTATTGATTGCTGCAACTGTTTTGTTCACTTTATTGTCACTTTTATTTATTGACAATTTGTCATATTAATTTATCGATTTAACCGCTTCTGTTTCAGCATGATTTCATATGATTTTTCGATAATATCTGATAAAACATCCCCTTTGTATATTCTGCCAATCTTCGTATGTTCTTGATAGTATTCTACGATTTCATCAAGCTTGTCCGAGGTTTCCCTAGTGACCCTGACGTTTAATTGAATCCTCTGAGTTTCATTCATTTGCCAAACTTCCCTTCAAAATTAAAACACTTATCTATCAGCTAGCAATTTGATAGTATATAGTTATATACTGCTATTGATTCTTAGTCACTGTTTATTTTAGCATATTCACATACTTACATATCATTTTATTTAATGATAATATAGAGAAACCCAGCACCTACTTAAAAGTGCTGGGTTTCTCTATGTCCTTATTTCTTTACCGTAACCATTGCCTCCCAATCGATTGTCCCGTTCTTAATTTGCTCTCGTTTTTCGTTATTCATAATATCTGCTGGTCTGCCGCCTTTTGGCCAGTCCTTTTCATGCCCTTTAAACTCTGGCCGATCATGGCTAAGGATATATGCAGCCACATCGATTGCCTGCTGATCCGTCAATGTTCCTCCCTGTCCCTTAGGCATATTTTTTTGAACATATCCTGCCATGTTCGTCAGTCTTGACATGCCCGCTCCATCATTAAAGGAATTTTCTCCCCATAGAGCCGGTCCCGTGTTAGGACCAGTACCTCCTCCATCTGCTGCATGACAGCTTGCACAGGATTGTGCATACACCTTTTCTCCATCCTCTATACTTGGAACTGGAAATTGTTTTTGCTCTTTGGCTGCTCTCCAGGGAATATCCGCCCCTGCTGGTATTCCTTCAGACAAATAATGCAAATAAGCAATCATTGCCCTCATTTCTTTACTGTCTTCAGGAATCATTTGGCCATTCATACTTCGGATCATACATCCGTTAATTCGATCCTCAAGTGTAAATACTTCTCCTTCACGAGGCCTATACTCTGGGTAAACAGCAGTTAAGCCGATCATAGGGGCACCATTTTGGACTGTGCCTCCATTTGCGTGACAGCTTGCACAGGATAAATTATTGCCTACATATTCATCGGCTATTGTATTCGTATCCATCATTAAATCATAACCATATTTTATGCTTTCACCTAGTGGCCCATCTGGAACATCCTCGATGCTTGGCGGATTAAACTCAATTGTATTGCTAGCCGTTCCTTCTGACTGCTGTGGCGCAGTCGTTGTTTCTGAGGCTCCAAGATCTTGACTGATTTTCCAGCCGATAAATAACGATCCTAAGATCAAAAATCCAATAATAATTGCGAGACCGTTCTTCATTTCTATTCCTCCCTATGTAGATTTTCCAATACAAAAATTCATTTTCCCTATACCCATTCTAGTGTAAAATACACTAGAATTTTTCTATTAAATGTGTAGAAACAGTGAAAACTTCGATGCCATACCCAAAAAGCATTGTGCCTTATTATTGCCTTTATGTATTTCAAAATGAATATTATCCTTTCTGGTGTATAAAAAATAGGAACTAGAAATCTCCAGTTCCTACTTCTCTTTCTCGTAAAAATAAAGGAACCACACTGCGTGGTTTTGCTCGTCATATGCTGCGCGCCTAAAAACTTCTTTAATGACGGAGTTTGTAGCTTTATTTGCGATATCATGGTAAAAATCAGTCGTCTCTTGTTCATCCTTAAAGGATGCTTCAAGTCCTTGAACATAAGAATTCTTACACTCTTCCATCATCTGCAACTGAGGCTGCTTTCCTGTTACTGCTGAATAAATTTGAGAGATTTGCTGCAAATGTCTTTTTTCATCATTTAATATTTCCTTGATTCGCTTTTTCTGTTCTGCACTTGGTGCCATTGCGGCTAGCTCTGCATAACATTTTGTTGCAGCGTATTCACCATTGATTGCTCTGGATAAGTTATTGATTAATTTTTGATTTTGCCTGTAGTAATTATAATAAGGATACATCTGGAATCCTCCCCAAAAGCATTTATACCAGTGTATGGAGAGGACGCTACTGATGTTCTTGTTTCAAGTTATTCAATCGAATTTCAAAAGGGGGTTTGACAATAAATCGTTCACCGTACGAAACGCTAAACGGAATGACTACCCCGTCTCCCTTTTTTCCATTCTGAACACCTGGTCCTGCTTTTTCTACTGTTCCCACTGGGTAAACAAAACAGCAGGAATGAAATCCTGCTGTTTTACCCGTTTGCTGAAATTTTTTGATCTTTATTCATTTGTTTTTCCCCCATCTTGTCTCTATGGTAAATCGCATTTATTTCACCACCTAGTACGAGTGCCAATCCTGTCAGAAACAACCAAAGCATTAACACGATCACTCCGCCAAGACTACCGTATGTTGCCGAGTAGTTTGAAAAATTGCTGACATAAAATGAAAATCCGAGAGAAATCAGCTGCCAAACAATAGTAGAAAAAATTGCTCCTGGCAATACATGCGTAAATGGATAATGCTTGTTTGGAGCAATTCGATACAATCCTGTCAGTACAATTACCATAACAGCAATCCCTGTAATCCACCTGATCACTTGGAAGATTATATCATATGGTTCCGGAATGGGAATGATCGTTTGGATCATATTTAATATGACATTCCCGAAAACCGGGAGCAATAACGCAACTACAAAAGCGAGGATTAACCCAAGTGTCAATAGAATCGAGACAAGCCTTGCCTTAAGGAAGGATCTCGTTTCCTTTATATCATAGGCAACATTTATCGCTTTCATAAATGCGTTCATCCCATTTGACGCAGACCAGATCGTACCGATGATCCCGAAAGTAAGCAGTCCGCCATTTCGTTCACTTACGAGCTTTACTACATTATCTCTTAATAATTGTGCGGATTCTTCTGGCAACATTTGATTGATTACATCGATTGCCTTTTGCTGGTCGATATTTAAGTAGGGAACGATGGCAATTAACAAAATCAGCAATGGAAACAAGGCAAGCATATAATAATATGCCTGTTGGGCAGCAAGACCGGTTACTCGATCTTTTTTCAGCTCGCCGAACAAACTTTTCCCATAACGTTTCATTTTCTCTTTCACTAAACGCACACCTCATTTCTCCATTTACAATATGCTTGTCTATTCCCCGACTTAAGCGATTTTAATCATCGTCGACAGCCAAAAAAAAGACCAGCTTGGTCTTTTTTTTGGCGTTCTCTACTTATCTTTTTCAACATACGGATCGTGTTCGTAAGCAGGTAGGTCTCCAAATGACGTCATGATATTTTCTTTGTCCAACTCCTCTTCGTATTTTTCGTGCTGTTTATTTGGATATATCTTTATTTCTTTTCCGGTGATATCATTGCCAACAAAGTTTTCAAAATCCTCGACATATCCAATGTTTTCTTCCGATTCAATATACATTTCATTATAATCTGCTTTCGGTTCAATGAAATCGGAGGGAGTTTCTGAAGTGCCCCAACTGGCTACTTCCTGCCACGAATCTTCTGCGTCAAACCCAACATTTTCCTCTTTATCATCTAAATCAAATTTCCCAAATGGCGGGATTAATACTCCTTCTTCAATCGGACGATTATGTGAAACGGTCCTGTCAAGTGTGTGTTCTATACAAAACCTCGTATCCGGCACTGCTTTTAACCGCTCAAAAGGAATGTCGTTTCCGCATGTTTCACACTTTCCATAACTTCCTGCCTCGATCGCCTGTAATGCTAAATTGATATTATTTAGCAGGTATTCCGCGTGATCGTTAAGTGCAATATCTTTCTCACGTTCAAATAACTCTGTTCCTTCATCACCTGGGTGGTTATCATAACTAGAAAGCTCTCCTGTTGATTCATGGGTATGGCCACTCCTTAAATCGAAATGGTCGTTGGCAGCTAGATGGCCTTCTAGCTCCTTTTTATTTTTAAGTAGTTCTGCTTGTAATTCCCTTACCTGCTCGTCTGGTAGCATATTTGCCGCCCCTTTCCTTGTCCCAGTTTTTATTAGCTTGCTGCATCTGCCTGTTTTCATGAACGGTAATTAGTGTTATCTTTCGCAAGTACCAATTAAAGGGGAAAACACATAAGATGTAAGAAACTTATTTTATGGAGTGATTATCCCATGCCTTTATTTGTCAATGATTTTGTCTCCCCACAAGTTTTCAGCAACCAACAAAAAGTTGAGGAACCTGAAAATCAGGCAAAATTTCACATAAATTACCTTCATGAAGTGTTAAATGAACAGGAAAAACTTAACAATGAGTTTTCTGGAAGTGTTATAAAATTTGAAAATACATTTCAAGAGAACAGACAGGAACAACTGCAACAGTTTAAGTCACTGTTTTCCACACTTGCAAAGCAGGAAACAATATCCGAGAAAGTGATCGAGAATATATACGAGCAAAAAGAATCGACTTCTGATCTGGACGAAAAATTAATGAAGTTAGAAAAAATGCATGAACAACTTTCAAAAACACTCTTAAGCGAGGAACTGACAAACCAGGCAATTTTGGACCAGCTGGCCTATCAGCAGTCGATGATCGTCGACTTAAACAGAAAACTGCTCGAATACGAGGATGTCACCAAGTCACTTTTTATTCAGGAGCAGAAGCAGGAACTACTACAAAATATGGTTAAAAATCATATGGACTTGCAAGGAGTTTACCATGAAACCGTTATGGAACAACTCTGTAAGCAGGATGCTGTCGGAGAAAGAATTTCAGATCAATTGAGTGAAATAAAAAACGTCCATTCAAATATGGCTAATGATTTCCTCGAAAAGCTTGAAAACCATTATTCCAAATGGACCAGTTTTCTTTTCAGCTTCATCCTACCAAACATCCGCCAACAGAAAAAAATAATAAAAAAAGAAAAGAGCCAGAAAGAGCATTGACTACGGTCAATGCTCTTTTATCCTAATCATTATTAATCGAGAATTGTCACCTTTACTTGCTTTCGGCCCCATTCGACTGCTCCGTCCTGCGAAGGTATAAATACATCTATGCGATTGCCTTTGATCGCTCCACCGGTATCTTCAGCTGTTGCGTAACCGTATCCTTCCACATAAACTTTTGAGCCAAGTGGAATCACAGAAGGATCAACAGCAATAACTTTCGCATCAGAATTTGCCTTCAGATTTACTCCAGTCTTGGTAATCCCTGAGCATCCGGGGCAATTTGCTGTATACGCAGTCGCCTCAACGGTTAATCGGTTCGTTGTAGCAGCAGGCTTTACTGCGGTTGTCGTTTTTTCAACAGGTGCTGACACCGGAGTTACTACTGGAGCAGCTGGTTGCTTTTTAGCAGAAGATTTCTCTGTCTTTATTTCAATTGGAATATCGGTATAAACTTCCAGCTTCATCCCAGGATAGATCAGGTCAGAAGATAATTTATTTGATTTTTTTAGTTCCTCAACAGTAACGTTATATGCTTTAGATAGTTTCCAAAGGGTATCCCCTTTTCGCACTTGCACGTATTTTATAGGGGAAACTTCTAATAAATCATTTGGGTGGATTACATTATTCGAAAGATTATTCCATTTCTTTAATAAATTTACTGACACGCCGTATTCCTTCGAAAGACCCCAAAGTGTATCCCCTTTATGTACGACGATCTCCTCTGCCTGTGCTTGTGTCCCGGCAGCCACAGAAATTGCCGCAGCTGCAACCAAAGATACTATTGATTTTTTCATTTGTTTGCCTCCCATCGGCTAATTTTTATCACGTGAATTATCGTACCATAGAATTTCAGGAGAAAAAGAACAACCACATATAAGTTTGATGACGAGAATAACAGTAATATAACGAGAACATGTCAAAAAGTCTGAATAGTTTGATTATTACTAACGTTTTCTGTTATATTTCTCCTTTTCATACTAAAATGTACAGAATTCACTGCTCCTTTTGGGAAAAATAGCATTAAAAAAGCAAAAATCCCTTAAATAAGGGATTTTTGTTTCATCAGGTAATGTTTTCGATTTTAACCGCACATGCTTTAAATTCTGCTGTTCCAGAGATTGGATCAAATTCATTCAAAGTTAGCACATTGGTAGGTACCTCCGACCAATGGAAGCTCATAAACACAAGTCCAGGGACTACTTGTTCCGTTATTTTCACTTTTACAACAAGTGTGCCTCTCCGAGAAGTTACTCGAACGAGTTGACCATCGACCATTGATAACCGCAAAGCGTCTTCAGGATGGAGATCCAATGTTTCTTCTGTTTGTTTTATTTTTACACCAGGTGCGTAATAACGAGTTTGGGTATTGGTATTATACGACTCATAACGTCTGCCTGTTGTCAGTGTAAAAGGATAGTCTTCATCTGGGGTTTCCAGCGGCGGCGTGAAGTCAACAGGAACAAAACTTGAGCGTTCGCTGTTGTCTGTTCCAGCATAAAATCGCTCATGCATGATTTTCGTACCAGGATGATTTTCATTAGGGCATGGATAATGTACCCCATATTCCTCTTCCAAACGTTCGTAGGAAATTCCGCCGTACATCTCCCATGCAAGTTCTCTTACTTCATTCCAAATCTCTTTACTGGAATGATAACTCATTTGATAGCCCATCTTCGTAGACAGTTCTGATAATATCTCCCAATCTTCTTTTACACCAGACTGTGCCTTAACTGCTGTTCGGACCCGCTGGATTCTGCGGTCCGTATTTGTATAAGTTCCATCAACCTCTCCCCATGATTTCGCAGGGAGCACCACATCAGCCATTTCAGCCGTTTCGGTCAGGAAAATATCCTGGACAATAAGTAAATCGAGTTTTTCTAATAATCTCCTTGTATGATTCATGTGGACATCTGCTACCAATGGATTCTCACCAATGCAGTATAAAGCTTTAACCTCTCCAGTTTCCATTTTATCCAATGCCCTTGTTTGGGTATCACCAATTTTTTGGCTGATTTCTGTTTCCCACGCTGCCTCAAATCGTGCCCGGTATTCCTGATCCAGCAAACTGACTGCACCTGGAAGCTGATTAGGCAGGCACCCCATATCACCTGCACCCTGGACATTATTTTGTCCGCGAAGAGGCATGATACCTGCTCCTTTCTTCCCAATATGTCCTGTCAACAATGCCAGATTTGCGATATCAAATACATTGTTTACACCACAGTGGTGCTCGGTGATCCCAAGTGTATAGGCAATCATCGAACGATTTGACACAGCATACAGACGTGCCACTTCGATGATGTCTTCTGCCTTTAATCCCGTGATTTCTGCTGCATATTCAGGGGTATACCTATTGACTTTTTCCAGCAGAGCATCAAACTCTTCCGTGTTCTTACCGATGAAATCCGGGTCGAATAAATTTTCAGTTATGATAATCCGGATCAGCGCATTGATTAAGGCAATGTCTGTACCAACCTTAATTTGTAAATGTTTATGTGCGGATTTGACCATATCAATTCTTCTAGGATCAATAACCACGATTTTAAGTCCATTTTTGGCGGCCTTCTTCATTTTATTCCCAATGATTGGATGAGCTTCAGTCGTATTTGAACCCATTAGCAATAAAACCTCAGCCTCATCGATATCTTCTAAAGTATTGGTAGGGAAACCACTGCCAAAAACAGTCGCCAGACCGGCGACACTTGGAGCGTGTCAGGTTCGGTTACAGCCATCAATATTATTGCTGCCGATAGCTGTTCTCATGAATTTTTGGGTAACATAATTAGATTCGTTAGTAGTCCTTGCACAAGCAAACATAGAGATGGCTTCTGGGCCAAATCGATCTTTAATCGACGTTAAATGGCTAGCGATATACTCATATGCTTCTTCCCATGTTACCTTAACAAGCTCGCCTGCTTTTCGAATCAACGGTGTATCCAATCTTTTAGGTGAATGAACATATTGATAGGCAAAAGCCCCTTTCACACAAGTTTGCCCTTTGTTAACAGGCGCCTCTTTATCTCCTCTGATTTTAACAATCTTATTATCTTCCACCTCCAAAATCAGTCCACAACCTGTACCGCAATAACCACAAACGGTTTTAACCTGACTAATCGATGACATACTTTCCCCTCCGTTATGTTTTTTATACAAACCATTACTTTCATATTAGTCTAAATCTTTGTAACGATGTGATAAAGGAAAGAGATTTTTTTGTCATTTTCCCAACAATTTCTCGAAAATGCGCTAGAAATTTCACAACTCTTTAAGTAAAAAAGGGCAAAAACCGCCCGGTCCTTTTTGGTTTGGCTGATAATCGTTTTCCACTCCAGAAACTCGCTTTCCGCG
>NZ_JXIQ01000110.1 GCF_000934845.1 Mesobacillus subterraneus | reverse complement strand
ATTTTCATTATTTGTCCGCCTTCCCATAGGTTTTATTTACCTATAATAATTGGACGAATATTCCTAAAATCCTTTAATTCCATTTATATAGAAGTGCAAAAAAAATTAAATTCTAATGAATTTGAAGTTGTCGACGTTCGCGAGGTAAGTGAAGTTGCCCAAGGGAAAATTCCTGGTGCGATTCATATTCCGCTCGGACTTATTGAGTTCAGGATGAACGAACTGGACAAAAACAAAACGTATGTATTGGTTTGCCACTCTGGGGCCCGCAGTTCAAGAGCAACACAATTTCTTGAGTATTACGGATATAATGTGATTAATATGCAAGGCGGCATGATGTCCTGGCAAGGTCCAACTGAATAATAATACAAAAGAGACGGCCAAGGCTGTCTCTTTTTGCATGATCTTTTGCTCGTTCAGCTACGGTCGATTTCATAGTTTTATCACAAATTAGCGATATAATGATTGAAGATACTTGTGGAAGAAAAGGAGTTCATTATGAAGCGGACTAATTTGTTAGCGGCAGTGGTTTTCACTGCTTTGTTATCTGCCTGTTCTTTCGAATCATATACACCAATTTCAAAGGATTCTTCTATTATATCGACAGTGAATATTAAGGAAATGACCGTTTCTTTTTATGATATGGATCAAGAAGAAAAATTGCCTGATTGGGAGGTTGACCGCCCCTATATTGGCGGAATGATCCTTCCAGATAAGGATACGCTTCTATTATACGGAAAAACCTTGGATACGGCTGATCTTTATTCATTAAGCAAAGGGGAAAAAATTGATTCTTGGGAAACAGGGGAAGGGATCGTTAACTCTTTGTTAGTAGGGGATGGGAAAATAGCTTTTGCTGATCAAAATCGTGAGAGCATCCGCTTTTTTGATATTAATGGGAAAGAAGTAAATGAGGTGGGAGCGATAAAAGACCCTTTGACCATGCTTGAAGCAGAGGACAAACTTTATGTTGTCAGCTACAACCAGGAGAAGGTTACTGTTATTGATTTACAGAAAAATGAGAAGCTTCCAGGATTTAAAGTTCACCCTGCAGCAGCAGGAGCTGTCATGAATACAGAAAAAAACGAGTTATGGATTGGCGGACATGGTAAAGGAACCGAAATCGAAGAGCGGATTCATATTTATGATTTGGCAACCGGAACGTTAAAAAAAGAGATCCCCGCTCCTGTCATGCCAGTGGATTTTACAAAAATCGCAGACGATATTTTTGTTTTGAGCCATGGATCCAATACGCTGTATAAATTATCGGGTGACGGAAAAAAGGAAGATTCAATCAAAGTAGGTGCAAATCCGTTTGAAATGGAAGCCTTTGAGGATAAGCTGATTGTTGCTGGTTATGATAGCAACGAGGTGTATATCATTAATCCCGAAAGCTTAAAAATAGAAAAGACGCTGAAAGTTGGCGATGGCCCATTTCAAATAGTTACGAGGGAGAGATAACCAGATGAATTCCGTAAAAGTTCTGATCATCGATGACGAAGAGGATATGCGTAATCTCGTTCAAATGTATTTGGAAAATTCAGGTTTTTCATGTGTTCATGCAGCAGATGGCGTAGAAGGCTTAAGGAAGCTGCAAGAACAACCTTTCGACCTGGTGATTCTTGATATTATGATGCCATATGAGGATGGCTTTGCTGTCTGTGGAAAAATACGAGCTTTTTCCCAGCTTCCAATCATCTTTTTATCAGCTAAAGGAGAGGAATGGGATAAAGTGAAGGGTCTCCAGCTAGGAGGGGATGACTACATAGTTAAGCCATTTAGTCCAGGAGAGCTAGTAGCAAGAATCAATGCACTGTTAAGAAGGACTTCATTTGTTAAGAATGAAGATGAGAAAATGAATGTTGGAAAAATCACGATCGATCAAAAGGGAAGAAGGGTTAGTGTTGGCAGTGAAATTATTCCGCTGACGCTTAAAGAATTTGAGCTGCTTGTCTTTCTCGTTAAGCACCAGGGCCAGGCCCTTAGTAGAGAACAACTGCTAGATTATGTATGGGGAATGGATTACCATGGCAGTTTAAGAACCGTGGATACTCATATTAAGACACTGCGTATGAAACTTGGTACAGGTGATTACATACAAACGATATGGGGAGTCGGATATATGTTTGAGGTGCCGGCAGGATGACCACTTTTTCAGACAGCCTATTTAAAAAGTTATGGCTGACGGTAACTGTGACAATCTTGATCACGGTTTTCTATTCGTTTTTCTTATCTTACCTATTTTATGAGAAACTGTATGTCGATATTGTGGAACAATCGTTATTGGAAGAAGGGTTCCGCCTTGCAAGCGACTATCAAGGTGGACCGCTGTCGGAGGATATGAAGCAACAAGTGGAGTGGTACAATGAAAAATCAGAATCAGAGGTTTTTCTAGTCAGCAATCCTAAAGAGTTAAGTGCCTGTCTGCCCTATGCGATTGATTATCAGACACTAATTGGCCAAGATGAACGGCAGCAGTTATTAAAAGGTGAGCCAGTAATAAAATCTGGTTTCGAAGAGAGATTCGGGCGCAAAATTCTTGCGGTGGCTATTCCTCTGCTTGATCACAGCAGGCTGGAAGGGATTATTTACTTATATGTTCCGTTAGCAAAGATTTCCGAATTAACCGTTGATTTTTCGATCCTCTGGCTGATTGGCGGAGTACTGTTTATTGTTATAGGCGCTTTTCTTGGGTTTAAAATGCTTCACCGGCTTACAAGGCCGCTTGCCGCAATGAAACAGGCAGCCGAAAAAGTATCTGATGGAGATTATTCGGCCCGTGTGGACATTCAATCGAATGATGAGATTGGCGAGCTTGCCAAGGCCTTTAACCATATGTCTGAATCCGTTCAAAAGGAAGATGAAAAAAAGCGCGAGTTCCTTGCGGATGTATCCCATGAACTGAGGACCCCTATCAGCTATATAAAAGGTTATAGTGAAGCATTGGAAGCAGGAATAATCAAAGATCCTGAAGAAAGAAATAAATACTTAAAACTCATCAACAGGGAGTCTGGCCGAATCGTGAAAATCGTCGAGGACTTACTTGATCTTTCACGGCTGGATGCCGAAGAATACAAGCTTGTAAAAAGCCCGTTTTCACTGGCTCAGCTTATTGAAGATTTTCTTCTCAAATATGGACCTGCTATGAGGGAAAAAAATATCAGCCTGTCACTGAATCTCGATCCAGATATCATTATTAACGGAGACGAAGGCAGGCTCGAACAAATCTTGCAGAATATCATCGATAACTCTATTCGCTATACTGAAAAAGATGGAATGATCTCCATCAGGCTTTACAAACATCTGTATGGCTGCGCAGTTGAAATCCAGGATACAGGGACTGGAATACCGGCTGAAGATATTGCCAAGCTGACAAATCGCTTTTACAGAGTAAATAAGGCAAGATCTCGATCAGATGGTGGAACAGGATTGGGGCTGGCTATCGTGGATAAATTAGTAAAGCTTCATGATGGTAGGATGGAGATTACGAGCGAGCTCGGAAAAGGTACTACCATTCATCTCTATTTTCCGGTAATAGAGTGATCAAAAGAATTATTAGTTCGTACTTTAGAAAGCTATAAGAGAGGGAAAAAGAATGAAACGAATCTGGATAACAATTATAGCGGTGGTGCTTGGGCTGTTAACAACAGCTTGTACTCAAGCTCCACCTGAAGAAGAGCCGCAATTTTTAGAAGTCAATCTGACAGCCAATCCTGAGAGAGCAGAGAAGGGGGAAGAAATTACCTTCGAGGCGAAAGTTTCCTATGGTTCGGAACAAGTAAAAGATGCAGACGAGGTTAAATTTGAGATTTGGCGTTCTCAAGCGGAGGAACATGAAAAAATTGTTGTAGAACATGCAGAAAAAGGGATCTATCGATTGAAGAAATCGTTTGAAGAAGAAGGGACTTACTATATTATTTCGCATGTGACTGCAAGACGCATGCATAATATGCCGAAAATTGAGTTTGTTGTTGGCAATCCTAGTGCGCCCGAAGATGGTAGCTCTACCGACATGAAAATGGAAGACAAAGATTAACTGAATATACACAGATGATTTGTGATTATTTCCTAAATCTAATGTTCCATTGGGAGGGCAGTAGACGTTACCAAGGAATAACTAAACGAGCTGGACTTAGAAATTTCAAAGGAAAAAACCCGAGAGGTCAACTTCAAGAAAGATAATATTGACTTCTTAGGGTTCACCTTTCATCATTGGAAACCTGAGAATAACGAAGTTAACCAACAAAAGTTGTTCACTTTGTGAACACCTCTTTGTAATTATTTAAAAGAACATGTTCTTCCGTTGCATATTTTTTGTGGATGTTGACTAGGCATACTATAAAAGTAATAACATTTTTAATCGTGCATCATAATGAAATGAACAACCATTACCTTCTTAAAATAGGGGTCACTTTATTAATGGCTTCTTGTAATTTTTTACTATTTTTGCTATACATTTGCTTAGCTTCCTTTACTTCTGTTCCAAGAGCGAACAATTCTAGGTCCGCCTGGCACTTTTTCATAGTCGAAAGGATTAAAGTTTTTTCTTGTGGGGAAGAGACTTGAATTTTATCATCAAAAAGGTCAATTGTTAATTGTCCATAGGAATCTATCTGTCCAAGAAAAACATTCTCAATGGTAACCCCTTGTTTTTCAAGCTCCGTTTTTAACCAACTCCGGTTTCGACCAATCGTGGATAAAGGCTCATCCAAGATTTTTCCATCCATAATGACGGTCTGCGGTTCCTTAACAGATGCAACAGTTAAATTTACATCTTTCGGGGTCAATGGTTGATTTTCTTTCTTTAGCATAACGCTCAGATCTCCAGTTGGCTCTAATAATGCAAATTCCACATCAGCTACCCTAAATATATCCCTTTTTCGAAGCAATTCTAGCAACTCATCGGTTGTGTATTTTTCCTTTTTTAAATTCTCCTCCATGATTTTCCCATCTTTAATAAAAACAGTTGCTCTCCCTTCTATGAAATCTCGAAAGGTTTTGCTTTTTAAGGAAAGCATATCAGCTAAAAAGGGTATTGCTGAGAAGACCACGATTCCGATAATCCCGTTAAATATGTTACGTTCAAGTCCTGTGATAACTTCTGCGCCAATACTTCCAATTGTAATACCTACAACATATTCAAAAAAAGAAAGTTCAGAAAGTTGCTTTTTCCCTAACCATTTTGTGATTAAAAACAGGACTACGACAAATAATAATGACCGCATTACCACCTCTAACCATTCAGGCACTACTTTCCCCTCCTACAAAAGAATGTTTTATCTTAAAAGCCTTTGTATTGAAACTCTTCTCGCTCCAATTCCCCAACTCGTTTTTTCAAATCAGTTATCACCTCATGTACGACCATCATGGTTTCATGCAATGTACGCTTTGATTCATAGTCCTGAGTCCGTAACGCTAAACTGGATAAATCAGCTTCAATACCTTTTAGACTTGCAAGAGATTGCTTTACTTTCGATGCTACAGTCATCCTACATCCTCCTTATCCTTTGGGTTCATGGGCGTTATTCATCTCCATATTCAATCGACACCGCATGAGCGATACAAGGGATCGTTTCATTTTGCTGAAAGCTTAACGGTGACAATAAAGCCCCAGTGGCTACAACTAATATTCGTTTAAATTCACCCTTTTTCATACGGTTTAATAAATGACCATATACAACCGTTGCTGAACACCCGGCGCCACTAGCTCCTGCTAGAACCGGCTGTCCCTCACGGTATATCATTAGCCCACAATCCTGATACTGTTCTTCCTGTATAGGGGTTCCATGCGTTTTAAATAATTCAAGTGAAACTTCGTGTCCAATTCGACCGAGATCTCCCGTTACAATTAAATCATAATAGGAGGGATCAAGCTTTCGTTCGGTTAAATGGGCCTCAATCGTATCGACGGCTGCTGGAGCCATCGCTCCCCCCATATTAAATGGATCAGTCAATCCCATATCAATGACACGTCCTATTGTAGCAGACGTAACACGTGGCCCATCTCCGGTATCACTTAATAATGCGACCCCAGCACCTGTCACAGTCCATTGTGCAGTAGGAGGTTTTTGCCCCCCATACTCAGTCGGATAACGGAACTGTTTTTCAACCGAAGTGTTATGACTTGAAGCCCCCGTTAACAAATAATTGGCTCCTTTTGTGTTTACAAGATAGGCTCCTAGCGCCAGTCCCTCCATTGAGGTAGAACAGGCACCAAACAATCCTAGGTAAGGTGTACCTAGTGTTCGGCAAGCAAAGCTTGTAGGAGTAATCTGATTAATAAGGTCTCCCCCAAGGAAAAATTGAATTTGTTCCTTTTGAAGCTTGGCCTTCTCCATAGCTCTTTGACAGGCTTCTTCAATAAGAACCCTATGGGCTTTCTCGTAGGAATCTTGTGCAAGCCATAAGTCTGAATGGAGGATATCAAAATCATCAGCAAGTAATCCATCTGCTTCAAATGGTCCGCCAACCGTTCCAGTTGAGATAATAACGGGCTTTTGATCAAAGACCCATGTGCGATGCCCCGTTAACATCACAAACCACCCCACTGTATAAGTATCGTTTTGATTTGATTTTTAGGGGTTTGATACTCCTGTTGAACAGGTGTTAATTGTTTCTTTTGCTTATTTGACATATCTGCCTCTCTTTCATCATGCTTTTTCTTCTTTTCTAAGTATGGTTTCCGTTTCTTTCAATGATCTTTAGTTGAAACCGATCAAATTGAAGTATCCAAAAGGTTGGTTGATTGAATCAACCAACCTTTTGGATATCGTTCTATTCTTTGTATTGAGGTTCTTCTTGTTCAATTTCTTGAACACGTGGAGAAATACTATCAACAATCGTTTGTGTTTGTTGAGCAGCTTGTTTATAAAGCTGTTTTGCTTGTTCATTATCAGTACCTAGCGCAAATGTTTCGAAACTAGCCTGCGCACTTTTCAATCCCGCTAGAGCAGTCTTAACGTCATTTATTGTTGTCATTTTAAGTTCCTTCTTTCTTTTATTGAATACTTACCAATTGTATTGTTTCTTTTTGGATGGTGTTTATGTAAACATGTATTTAGTAATTTATGGGAAACGAAATAGATCAAAGGCAATGAACATTGATTTACTATCATTTCTTAGATTTCATGAAAACATTAAAAGACCACCCTTTATGGACGGTCTTTACTAAATTTAATATAGGTATGGGTACGGTTTGAAACTTAATAAAGGAAAAAGAGTCTATGGGATCGACGAAATCTTCTTCCGTAGCCAAATTTTTAATGTTTGTAATAAGAATGAAAAAAAAGTCAAAATAGCTACTGAATAAAAAATGTGTCAATACCTTTGTTTTTCCTTTTCGAGGTTTACTTGGATAATTAATGTAAAAAAAGAAAAACTTTACTACCAGCAAATAATTAGAAATCCCTTTCCTATCGCGGCACAGGAATATATTTCAAATAATATTTTGATAGAATAGTATTATTGCTATTTATAACCAGGTTTATTACAAAAAAACCATGATATGATGAGTTTGCAAGACAGAAAGAAAAAAATCATATTTTGGGAGGAATTGAAGAATGAAAACGAAATTGATTCTTTCGGTAGCAGCAGCTGCGGCATTATTCGCTGCCAATCCAGCAATGAATAAAGCAGATGCATCAACTATACAGACAAAGGTTTACTATTATCAAAGCGGGAACCTCAATAATATGAATGTAGAATCTATTCTGCAAAAGTATTTCAAGAATTATCAAATCTCTTGGAAGCAAGCAGCACCAGTTCAAAAGAATATTCAGAAGCAAGCAGCTCCTCAACCGAATAAAGCAGAGAAGCCTGTAAAGGTGCAGGAACCAGCAAAAGCACCTGCACCGGTCCAAAAGGAAGCAAAAGCGCAAGCACCTGCTCCAGTTCAAAAACCAGCAAAAGCGCAAGCACCTGCACCGGTACAGGCACCAGCTAAGTCTCCTTCACAGGAATCAGCAGTGAAAGCACCTGCTTCATCAGCTGTAAGTGCCTATGAACAAAAAGTAGTGGAGCTAACGAATCAGGAGAGAGCTAAGAACGGCTTAAAACCACTTGCACTTGATACAGAATTGAGCAAAGTGGCCAGGGAAAAGTCACGTGATATGCAAAGCAAGGGCTATTTCAGCCATACAAGCCCGACTTACGGTTCTCCATTTGATATGATGAAACAGTTTGGCATCAACTATCGATCAGCTGGTGAAAATATTGCTATGGGCCAGCCAACACCTGAAGAGGTAGTGAAAGCATGGATGAACAGTTCAGGTCACCGTGCTAATATTCTTAACTCAAGCTACACTCACATCGGTGTAGGCCATGTAGCCAACGGCAATTACTGGACTCAAATGTTCATTGGTAAGTAATTCAATCCAAAAGGAGAACAGCCTACAACTGGCTGTTCTTTTTTACTGTTTAGGAAATCACTAGTGTTGCATAAATAATGTCACAATTTTCAGTTTAATAATTTTCATCTTTAAGAGCCAAAAAAGTAATTACCT
>NZ_JXIQ01000109.1 GCF_000934845.1 Mesobacillus subterraneus | reverse complement strand
CCCGCGGAAAGCGAGTTTCTGGTGGAAATCGATTATCAGCCAAACCCAAAAAAGGACCGGGCGCAGTTTGCCCGGTTTTTCTTATTGACTATATAGCCGATTAGAGATAAAACTGAAAGAGTGCTTTCTGCTTTCGAGCAGTTGGGCAAAATGCAACATCTATATTTTAAAAGGAGCAAGCATTAAATGGATATCTGGGAATTGTTTGTAGCATTCATACTCGGTCTAGTGGAAGGGTTAACCGAATTTGCGCCTGTTTCATCTACAGGACATTTGATTATTGTCGATGACCTTCTGCTGCATTCTAAAGAAATTTTTACAGAACCTGTGGCCAATACATTTAAAGTGGTCATTCAATTAGGTTCTATACTTGCCGTAGTGATCGTCTTTAAGGATCGATTCATGAACCTGCTTGGCCTAAAAAAAGGGGTCTCCATCGCGGATTCCAGAGGAAGACTCAGTCTTTCCAAAGTAATTGTCGGATTGATACCGGCAGGAATATTAGGAGTTTTATTCGAGGATTATATTGATAAGCATTTATTCTCTGTGGAGACAGTAATAATTGGTTTAGTAATCGGAGCCATCCTAATGATCATTGCCGACCGCTTGCACTCCGGGGTGATTAAAATGGATGATGTCGACCAAATCAGCTATAAGCAGGCGCTGGGCGTTGGATTATTTCAATGTCTTGGTTTATGGCCAGGCTTTTCAAGATCTGGTTCAACGATTGCAGGAGGGGTGTTGCTTGGTTTAAGTCACCGTGCCGCTTCTGATTTTACCTTTATTATGGCCGTACCAATCATGCTTGGTGCAAGTGCAATATCTTTATTGAAAAATTGGCAGTATTTTACCGTCGATGCCCTGCCGTTTTTCACGGTAGGATTCATTAGTGCCTTTTTATTCGCTTTATTGTTCATTCGATTCTTCCTTAAACTGATCAATACAATTAAATTGCTGCCATTTGCGATCTATCGAATTATTTTAGCTGGTGTAATCTATTTTATCTTTTTTTAAATCTGAAAAAGTCAGATATTATCATAAGAAAAAGACGCTCAGAGCGTCTTTTTCTTATTGGTTTCAAAAATCAAAAACGGTGGGCTTTCGCATTACTTCTTGCAAGGATCGTGTTTTTGGTTATCTGGGTTTCCCCATTCACCTGCGAATTGGTATGCTTCCGCCTTGTCCAAGTGTGGTGGAATAGTTGTGAGTGTGGATCCAATTGATCTTTGTAACTCATACAATCACCTCATGATTGGATTTTTGAAACACAGGATATTCACTTTGAATATCATTTATATCGTTTGTATTATGAATGGGCATTATACTGGTCTTTCAGAAGCCAGGAGATTCTTTTCACTCTAATTTGTAACTTTTTACAATATTTTTCGTATTAAACAGTGGAAGAAAGTATTTTTTAGGAAGAGAGGAGATTCTATCGTGCAGTTTGCATTAGAAGTAAAGTCACTGACCAAGACAATTGGTAAAAAAACAATCGTGAATGACGTCAGCTTTCAAGTAGAAAAAGGCGAGATATTTGGACTCCTTGGTCCAAATGGCGCAGGAAAGACAACCATTATCCGTATGATTGTCAGCTTGATCAACCGCACAGGTGGGACAGTGCTTGTGAACGGGAAGGATCTAGACAATTCCTTTACGGCAGCTATGAATGAACTGGGTGCAATCGTAGAAAACCCGGAGTTTTACAAATATCTGAGTGGCTTCAAAAATTTAAGGCATTATGCGCGCATGGCCCTTGGGGAGGTAAGCGACGAGCGAATCAATGAAGTCACCAAACTGGTCGGATTGGAAAAAGCAATCCATGATAAAGTTCGTACCTATTCTCTAGGAATGCGTCAGCGTCTTGGAGTCGCACAAGCCATTCTGCATAAGCCTACCATCTTAATTTTAGATGAACCGACAAATGGACTTGATCCCCAGGGAATCAGAGAATTTCGTGATTATTTGCGGTTCCTTACCAGTCAGGGAACTTCCGTATTGGTTTCTTCACATTTATTGTCTGAAATGCAGTTGATGTGTGACCGATTCGCGATCATTGAACATGGAAAGCTCATACATATCTCATCGATGCACGAAAATGACGCGTCAGAAGCAGAAAAGCCGAAAACAGTTATTGTGGAAATTTCAGACCCAATCATAGCGGCCAAGTTGCTAGCAGAGCACATGCCTGACATTAAAGTGACTTCAAAAGAAGGCTCCCGACTAACCTTATCGTTGAGAAAAGACAAGATACCGTCCTTTAATAAGCTCTTCGTCGAAAACAATATTGATGTTTTCGAGATAATGAATGTGAAAGCAACGTTGGAAGATCGCTTCTTAGAAATCACCAATAAAGATCGAAAGGAGCAAACGACATGATTGGTTTAATCCAAAATGAATTAATGAAGATCTTCGGAAAAGTGGCAAGCTGGATTTATATCGCAATTATTGTTTTGGCTGTTTTAATTGCCGGAATTATTTATATGAAGTTCAGTGCCGAGCCCAATCCGAATTGGCGCCAGGATACCGAGGCAGAAATCGCCATGCTTGAAAACCAAAAGGCATCCGCTTCTGAAGAGGAAAAAGGAATGATTCAAAACCAAATTGATCAGACAAAGGAGTTTTTGGATGAGGACATCAATCCAAATGCCAAGACTAACTGGCACTTTATGAATGATGTCGTTGTTGGTGTCAGTTCTTTAGTGACACTCTTTGTAGTTGTTGTAGGAAGTGCCAATGTTGCGGCAGAATTCTCTGATGGAACGATAAAGCAATTACTGATCCGCCCGCACCAGAGATGGAGAATCCTGCTGTCCAAGTATATAGCCGTCATCCTCTATGCATTGATATTGGTCCTTACGTTGATCGTTTCAGGATATATAATTGGTTTGGTTCTATTTGGAAACGGTGATTTTAACATGAAAATTTTTGAAATCACATTAGAAGGAAGAAAGGTCGCAATTGTAGGGGAGCAATTCCTTTTGAAAATGCTTTACTTCATTCCGAGCCTGCTGATGATCATGACGATCGCATTCATGCTATCTACGTTATTCAAAAACCAGGCTATTTCCGTTGGCATCGGTATTTTTGTCCTTTTCTTTTCGTCTACTTTGGGTGGCATCATCCTGATGCTTGCTGACAAATATACTTGGGCAAAATTTTTAATTTTTCCCCATCTGGATTTGACAGTTTATGCTCTTCAGGAAAGGATCCTACAGGACATAACCCTGCCAGTATCCCTGTCCATACTCGCTGTTTACTATGCAATATTTATGATGCTAACCTTTTTCTTTTTCCAAAAGAGGGATATTAGCATATAGAGGGGTATAACAATTGAAAGACCGCAGGATTGAAATGACAGGATTCTTTAAATAGGAAAAGCATTACCGGAAAATCAGAATTTTCCCTAGACGGTATATTGAAAAAAGATTCCGTTTCCGTTGAGGTGATTTGTGGGATACTTGTATTTATCTAAGATCCTTTGAAGAAACAAAAAATGAGAGCAGCTCTTCAAAGCCGCTCTCTTCCTTATTTTACTGTCCTTTCCATTCACGTAATTTATCTATAACATGATCGCTGACTTTCCCTGCATCCTCTTGCATTTGTTCAAAAACCTTTTTCCACTTTGGTGCTTCCTCTTTCAATTTTTCTTCAACCTGGCCTGCACGAGCTTTTAATTCTTTTTCCAGTTTGTCTGCT
The DNA here is from genome assembly GCF_000934845.1 of Mesobacillus subterraneus. Lineage (GTDB taxonomy): Bacteria > Bacillota > Bacilli > Bacillales > Cytobacillaceae > Mesobacillus > Mesobacillus stamsii. Next base: position 13,729 of record NZ_JXIQ01000109.1, on the reverse strand, counting down.
CGTTCCTTAAGTGCCTTTTCGGTTTGTTCAAACCCTCGGGAGTTGCTCTCATTGATTGATTTCACTGGAAATTCCGCTTGTTTTACATGAGGCAAGGTTTCTTCCATTATGGCTCTAAACAAAGGAACCACATCTTTTGAGCTACTGCTGGATAAATAATGCTTGCGATCGGTTTGATCATATCCAAGCCAGACTGCACCGACGATATTTGGGGTGTAACCAACAAACCATTGATCTTTTGTACCATCGATATCTGCATAAGGAAGCTGTGTGGAACCTGTTTTTCCAGCTAGATCGACTCCTTTTATATAGGTTCCCTTTCCCGTGCCTGTTTCCACTACATTCAACAGCATAGATGTCATCTTATTTGCCACAGACTTAGATGTTACACGAGTGGTAGAGCCATCATGCTCGGCGATGACTTTTCCTGTAGGACCAACAATTTTCGTAATCAAATGTCCATCTTCTCGTGTCCCACCATTTGGAAATACGGAGTAAGCTTCCGCCATCTTAAGAGGGGAAACTCCGTTATGCATTCCACCTAAAGCAAGCGCCAGATTCTGGTCTTCTTTCTTAACCTGGATGCCAAACCTCATGACAGCATCAATTCCTTTATCTAAACCAATTTCATTTAGGAGCCAGACTGCAGGAAGGTTAATGGAATTTTCAATGGCCTCATACATTGGAACTTCTCCTTTGTAAGTATCTGAGAAGTTTTTGGGACTATAATTTTCAAAGCTCATCTTTTTGTCTACCAGCATTGAATCATACTCGTATCCTTCTTCTAATGCAGGGGTGTAAACTGCCAGAGGTTTCATGGTCGAGCCTGGCTGAGCCTTTAAATGTGTTGCGCGGTTAAACCCGCGGAAGACTTTTTCACCACGGCCGCCGATCAGTGCTCGGACTCCGCCGCTTTTAGGGTCAAGCAGCACGGATCCGCTTTGTACCATTACATCCCTTGTCCGATCAGGAAATAGGGAATCCTGCTGGTATACCTTTTCCAAACCGGATTGGATATTCTGGTCTAGTTCTGTGTAAATCCTGTAGCCTCTTGTCATGATTTCATCCTGTGTCAGTCCATATATGCTGGTTGCTTCATCTAATACGGCGTCGACATAGGAAGGATATTTACGATCCGCAAGTGACCCGCCGCCGTCTTCTAATTGTATCTCCTCGGCCTTTGCTTGTGTAAACTCCTTATCCGTTATCATCGCTAATTCGTTCATTTTTGCGAGAACCACATTCCTGCGCTGGATGGCAGCCTCGTAATTATTGTAGGGATCAAGTGCAGAAGGAGCTTTCAGCAAACCAGCGAGCATAGCCGCTTCACTAATCGTCACATCCTGAATCTCTTTCGCAAAATACTTCTTGCTGGCATTATTGATCCCGAATGCACCGCTGCCGAAATAAACCTGATTCAGATACATTTCCATAATTTCGTCTTTTTCATATACCTTTTCAAGTTCTACCGCAAGAAAAAGTTCTTCCACTTTACGTTTATAAGTTCGTTCAGAAGAAAGCAGGGCATTTTTTGTCAGCTGCTGAGTCAGCGTACTACCGCCTCCGGTAATCTGTCCAGCAAACAAGTTTCCGAAGAATGCACGCGCGATTCCCTTGATATCAAAACCATTATGCTCGTAAAATCGCTCATCTTCAATTGCGATTACCGCATTCGGAACATGCTTAGGCATCTCTTCAATAGGGACCCCGCCAGTTCGATTTGTTGCAAGTATGCTGGCCTCCTCTCCATTTTTATCATAGATTGTAGTCGCCTGGCTTAATCCATCCTTTAATGTCTGGACATTTGCCCTGCTGGCAATAAAGGCAAACCAAAGAATGGCCAGCAATGTAAATACCAATAAGCTTAATAACAGAATTTGTGTCAGATGGCGTCTTTTCCAAAATCGGACAATAGCCTCCCATAGTCGTTGCACCAGTTGCATGACCATTTCTCCTTTTAACGAATGATAAGGAATTAGATATATATTTACAGGGGTGAAAATTTTTAAAAAAGCTTGGTTTTTTGACTACTTTAGCTGGCTGGAAGCTGTAAAAGATAAATATAGACTCATTTATCTTTTATTCATTATATATATTTTTTCAGTTGCGGAAAAGCTGGAGCCATTTTGATTTGTTCTGAGTATGCAAAATCAGGGAAACAAAATCCGAAAGGAACCATGGTAGTTAAAAAGGCAAAATCAAAATTCACCTATAAAAAAAGGCGAACCGCTATGGGTTCGCCTTTTGTATTCAATTACCATCCTGCTGGAAGCATGGCTACAGGCATTAAGGAAACTTGGTAAGTGTAGCCTCCGTCTTGTGTTCCGGTTGGCCATAAAGCCGTAGCCATGTAGATCACTTTGATGGTATTGTCTTGTGAGAATTCAGTTACATAGACGATCCGGTCCGCCATGAACCCGATTTGCTGTTCCGTCCACAGAATTCGGTCCGCCATTAAACCGATTGAATCAACTGTATATAAAACGCCATCCAAAGTTTGTGAATAAGAGTCTGCACCCATTTGGCCGACAGTTACCAACACATCCGCAGCAGTAGTGGCTGCTTTAGCTTTTTGCTGGCTGACACCACCAATAGCTAACATGGAAACAACAAGTGCAAGTGCGATAACCATTTTTGCGATTCTATTCATCATATATTTGTTTCCTCCCTAATTTATACCCAATGGGGTATTCGTGATATGTTTATAATATATACCCCTATTGGTATATTGTCAATACTTTTTTTCGTCTTGCTTTTAAGCAATAATGTGTTATGTGAGAATATCTGATTTATTGTCACATAAGAGGCCGTATGTGCCCATAAATTCAAGCATCCTTTTTTCAAGTTAGTAGGGAAACGACGACATACCCCCTTCTTGAAAAATAGCATTGTGCTTTACCGCAGTCAGGAGTAATATGTAAGAGGTGAAAAAAGAGAGGAGTTGGTATCTTTGGGTTATTCAATAGAACCTGATCCCGATAGGCGCGGGGAAGTCGATAATCTAGTAGATTTGATGCTAATGAATCTGGAAGACGATCAACTCTTATAAACGGTAATTGACTTCCTCAGTTAAAAGAGGAGGTGGAGAAAATGTTAGAGATATACAAAAGTAAGGAAGATAGACATTTATCACTTGTTGAAGAAATCTCAAAAGGCTGCTGGATCAATATGGTGCATCCTTCTGAGGATGAAATTTTGAGAGTAGCAAAAGAAACGGGAATAGCAGTTGATTTTATTAGAGATGCCCTTGATGACGAAGAACGTCCGCGAATTGAGAAAGAAGATGACAATGTTTATATCATTGTTGACTATCCATATATTACTCATGACGAAGCAGGTTTTCCTGTTTATGAAACGATCCCTATAGGCATTATCCAAACATCCAACTGCATTATTACGGTTTCTCTAAATGAAACACCAGTATTGGAAGAATTTCGCAATAACAGGGTGAAGGAATTCTTTACATTCAAAAAAACACGATTTGCTCTGCAAATTCTGTATGTTATTTCCATTTACTATTTGCGATATTTGAAACAAATTAATAAAAAGACGAATGAAATAGAGCGGGAACTGCATCAGTCGATGAAAAACAAGGAATTATATGCCTTCCTTGCTCTCGAAAAGAGTCTGGTATACTTCACTACTTCTTTGAAATCCAACAAGGTTGTGCTCGCGAAAATCATGCGCTTTCATTTTTTAAAAATGTATGAAGAAGACAAGGATTTATTAGAGGATGTCATCATCGAAAATACACAAGCGATTGAAATGGCTGAAACATACAGCTCCATTTTAAGCGGGATGATGGATGCGTTTGCCTCTATCATTTCCAATAATCTGAATATGGTGATGAAGTTTTTGACTTCTATCACCATTATCCTGTCGTTCCCAACAATGGTAGCAAGCTTTTATGGGATGAACGTGGACCTTCCGTTTCAGCATAGCCCACATGCGTTTTTCCTGGCTATTAGCATGGCCGTGCTGTTGGCGGGGCTCACAGCCTTCATCTTCTGGAAAAAAAGATATTTTTAAGTATCCGAATCAATTTCATAATTGCTTTTTAAAAAATAGTTTAGAGTGGCCCTGATTTTAAAAATGCACTTTTTTAAAATTTGGTCTTTAAACGAGGTAGTTGATTTGCGCTCCAGGCGCTTCGCTTTCCGCGGGGCCGGCGCTGAGCCTCCTCGTCGCTTCGCTCCTGCGGGGTCTCACCTGTCCGTCTGATCCCGCAGGAGTCTTCGCGCCTTCCACTCCAATCAACTGGTTTTTCATTGATTCGCACTCTCTTGGACGGGTATATTTTAGGGATTTGTATTTCTTATCATAGCTGTCATACGGTAGAAGTGCTCCCTGACGGATGTGGGAGTCACCTCCGCTTTCGAATAGTTTGGGTCGTACTTAACTAATTCGATATTTGGGGAGGTACTCCTTTTTTCATGTCTTGAAAGCCTTGAAGCGTAAGGGATTAAAATAATGAAATTCATTCATCCGTAAAAACAACGTCTGGACATAGGTTCAGGCGTTTTTTAGTCTAAAAACTTTTTTTTGACATATTCATGGATTAAAAGAATTTCTTACGCATGCAAAAGGGTGATGGAATGTCCAGGATATTAATGCGAATTTACAGGAAAATATTGTTGGTTTTCGCCATTCTGATCTGCACAACAAGTTTGTTTGTGATGGCAGGTCTTTTATCCTCTTCTAATATCAGTTTTTTTAAGTTCAAAGTGAACGGTGATATCGGTGCAGAGGTTTTTCTGCGGATTATCGGTTATGAGAATCCGCTTATAGGACATGCTTTAACAGGTGCAAATATGGACTTCCCAATTTTTTCTACGGGGTTCCAGTTGCTTACAAACGTGGAGATGAAGGATATTAGGAGCCTGATTAGAAGCGAGCTTCCAGGGTTCATGGCCTTTGATTCTAATTTCATTATTGCAGAAGACGGGGTAGATTTTACGGATATCCCGGTTGAATCAGCGCCTCCTATGGATGTCCTTTTGCAGGAAAGGAATATGGCTGCGAAGGAACTGAAGGAACTGAATAATGGCAAGGTGTATTCGGGTTCTTCCCCATCGGAAAAAGCTGTTTTCATTTACCATACCCATAGTTGGGAATCTTACTTGCCATTGCTTGGCATGGAGGGTGCGGAGAATGAAAATGAAGCTGTTGATGGCAAGACTAATATTACGGTAGTAGGGGAATTGCTCGGACAAGAATTGGAAAAACGTGGCGTAGGGGCTAGTGTGGATAAGACGAATATTGGCTTGATGTTAGATGAAAAAGGATGGCTTACTCCTAGGTCTTATGAAATTTCCCGTTCGCTCGTCCAAAAAGCGATGGCAGGCAATCAAAAACTGAACTATTTCATTGATCTGCATCGTGATTCAGTTAGAAAGGATTCAACAACCACGGTTATAAACAATCAACCATATGCGAGAATTGTGCTTGTCATTGGGGAGGAAAACAAAAATTTTCAAAAAAATCTCCAGTTTGCGAATGAGCTTCATAAAATCCTTAATAAGCAATACCCAGGAATAAGCAAAGGTGTTTTGCCGAAAAAGGGTGTTGGGGTAGATGGGATTTACAATCAGGATTTGAATCCTAATTCACTGGTAGTAGAGGTTGGTGGCGTCGATAATAATATGAAAGAATTAAAAAATACGGTCGAAGCATTAGCAGAGGCAATCAGCCAGATATATTGGAAAGCGGAAGAAGTGAATGGTTGATCAGAAATCTATATATACAAGTCGTCGAAAAAACCAAAACCATTGAAGGAACGACTTCAATGGTTTTTGCGTTTATTTAAACCAGCCTTTTTTTCTGAACAACAGGAACATGGTTATTCCAATGGTAAACATGGCGGTTAAAGCTCCAAAATAACCAAATTCCCAGGAGAGCTCCGGCATGTTCTCAAAGTTCATTCCGTAAACTCCGGCAATGAAGGTAAGAGGCATGAAAATGGTTGTAATAACGGTTAGAACCTTCATCACTCGATTTGTTTCATGAGAGTTCATGGATAAATAGCTATCGCGAATATCTGTTGTCAACTCGCGACTTGCTTCTACCTTTTCAGCCAGCCTCAGTAAATGATCATGGATGTCGGCAAAATATTCTTTTCGCTCAAGGACACCAGAGAGATGATGTGAATTGATCATCCTGTATACCAAATCTCTCATTGGGGTAATAGTATGACGAAGGGAGAGCAGTTGATGCCTTGTATCAAACAGATCGTTGAGCAACTCCTCCGTTGATCGTTCAGCGGTATTTTCGTCTATTTCGTTTAATAGATCCTCGATACGATCGACATGCGGGAAAAAGTTATCAACTATTTTATCCAAAACATGATAAAGAACAGTCGACGGGTTCCACTCTCTTGTCGTGTTTGCCTGCTCTAATCTTTTCCAGACTTCTGCCACTTCACTTGAATGATTATTGTGGTAGGTGACGATATAGTTGGGGCCGAGGAACACATCAATCTCTTCCCCTTGCACGACTCCGGGATTTAAATTCTGAAAGATAAAAAAATGATAATCATCATAATAATCGAGCTTTGGTCTTTGTAAAGTGTGGGTACAGTCTTCAATCGATAATGGATGGAACCGAAGCGGGGTTTGTAATAGCTCTACCTCCTCCTCTGTGGGTGCATGAAAATCGATCCAATACCATTTATCCTTTTCAGATAGCATTGCTTCGATACTTTTGCCAATTTGGATCTGTCCAGAATGACTTACTGACATTGTTTGTATCATAAAATCTCCCTGCATATAGGCTTTTCTTCTTATTATAATAACAAAGGCGAACAGGAAGCAAAGCTAAAAGCACCTATAGTTTAAATTTTGAAAGGGAGGGGCGGTAAAGTTCGATCGGTTTTGCATCATCAAATGATCCAAAATATTTTCGGAAATGCCATCAAGGAATAAAATGACTAGAAAATCGAAGTATCAGTCTGGTATGCTACCATGGAGGAGGGATTTTGAAATGGGAGAATGCAAAATCGATCACAGCAAGGAAGATGTCCAAAAGAAGTACGAGTCTCAGAAGGAATTCCTGCCACAGGATATTCAAGCTTCATTCAACAATTTTCTCGAGGAAGAACATACGCAGGAAATCTTGAATGAAGTATTTCATTTGCTGAAAAAGTATGACCTTGCCGCCGAAGAGGAAAGAAATCAACGAAACAACAGATTGAATCTGATCTTGAAAAACGTTTAATAAGAAAAACCGGGCTAACTGCGCCCGGTTTTTCTTACGTAGTAAAATAAATTTACAGAATACTCTTTGTTTATATAGTAGCTAAAATTCTTATTGCCAGTAAAAAACAGAAGGAGTAAAATTAGGTGGATATTTCGATATACAAAATAATTTGAATCATTTGAAAGAGGAAAAAGAGATGCAAAGTCTTTCTGAACTGGCAATGCGGAATGAGAAAAATAGTATCTTAAATGGTGTGGCTGCGACGATTGTTACGAGCATGAGCAATAATTACTTTGCTCTTTTCGCAATCGGTGTTCTTGGTGCGACGAATTACCAAGTCGGTTTGATCAGTTCCTTGCCGCAAATCGTTGGGATGTTCGCGATGTTTCTCGGAACCGCGATCATGAGCAGGTTAAAAGGAAAGAAGCGGTTCACTGGATTATCCATTTTATTCACACGCTTGTTTTTGCTTGCGATGTTCCTGGTCATTTACCTGCCTGTGGAGTACAGGGCATGGACGTTTGTTATTTTAATCGGTCTGATGAATCTTCCAGGCTCATTTGCCATGCTCAGCTGGCAGTCATTTATTGGAGACCTTATTTCTGATAACAGAAGAAGCAGTTTTTTCAGTGAGAGAAACAGATTATTGACGATTGCTGGCATGTTCACTACATTGGTGATCGGTATCGGACTTCAATGGTTTGATAAAACCAATCCATTGCCATATCAGATCCTGTTTATTCTCGCTTTCTTCTTTGGCCTTGTGGAAGTTTTTTATTTGAATAAACATATTGAACCGGAAAAAGAAGGAAAAAAAGAAATAAAACGAGTGAATTTTGGCTGGGACGCCTATAAACATAAATCGTTTATCTATTTTCTTGTATGCGGATTATTTTTCAACTTTGCCTGGCAGATGGCTTGGCCACTGTTCAACATTTATAATATAAAGATTGCTCATATGAGTGGATTTTGGATTAGTATCATTACAGTGGCAAATTCAGTTGGGCAAATCATCAGTTTCAAGTGGTGGGGAAGGATGGCTGATAAGCACAGCAATTCTAAGATGCTGGCGATTACAGCTATAGGCATGGCAACTGCTCCATTTTTAACGATTTTGTCTACTAATATGTATTATTTGACTATCGTGAATTTTACTTCGGGGTTGTTTGTTTCGGGAACAGTCTTATTGTTATTCAACCAATTGCTCGAAGTTACACTAGAGGAGAATCGCAGTAGCTTTATTGCTCAGTACAATATCAATCTGGCGGTCATTGGTTTTGTTGCTCCTCAGGCAGGTGTTTATTTGCTGCAGTTCAGTTCGATTCAAACTGCTATGAACCTTTCGGCTGGGATGCGTTTGGTCAGCGGTGCTGTATTTTTAGGATTTTACTATTACATGAAAAAGCAGAGAAATTATAGGTGCACAAAAGTATCTGTTCAGAGATCCTAAATCGTCAAAATAAGAAAAGTGCAATTGACAAATCCTTCCCATTCGTGGGGGGGATTTTATTTAACCATGCTTGTCTTTATTGATTTATTGGATATATTACATTATGATACTTATATTCAGAAAATTAAGACTCGTTGAGAAGGGATGATTCTATGAGTAATATGATACCTGAAAGCTGGTGGGAAAATCTTTCCGTACCCGTAATAGCCGCACCAATGTTTCTTGTTTCCGGGCCAGATCTTGTAAGCGCTTGTTGTAAAAGTGGAGTGATAGGTTCTTTTCCAGCTCCAAATGCCAGGCCAATTGAAGTGTTGGATGAATGGATGGGGAAACTGAATGAAGATTTGGCAGATGCGAGAAATCGGGAACCGGAAAGGAAGATTGCACCTTGGGCCATGAATATGGTCGTTCACAGTACATACAGCCGGCTTGAAGATGAGATGGAATTAGTAAGAAAACATAAGCCGCGGCTTGTCATTACCTCTCTTGGAAGTCCAAAAAAGGTCGTTGACATTGTGCATGAATATGGCGGGCTGGTATTTTCTGACGTGAGCGATGTGAAATTTGCCAGGAAGGCAGTGGACTCCGGAGTAGACGGTCTTATTTTGGTTGCCAATGGGGCTGGTGGGCATGCCGGGGAATGGAACAGCTTTGCGTTTGTTGATACTGTTCGCTCCTTTTGGAACGGAATTATTGTGCTGGCAGGTGCGGTCACTACCGGAAAGTCCATCCTAGCTGCCCAGGCTGCTGGTGCAGATTTAGCCTATATGGGGACAAGATTTATTGTTGCAGAGGAAAGCATGGCAAATGACGAATACAGAAATATGGTAGTTAATGCAACCCAAGATGACATTATCCTTACCGATGCTTTTTCAGGAGTGAAAGCAAACATGCTTAAGCCAAGTATTATAAAAGCCGGATTGAACCCTGAAACACTTAAGAAAAAAGACAGTGTAAATTTTGATTCTATGCAAAGAGAGACAAATGCAAAAGCGTGGAAAGATATCTGGTCAGCAGGACAAGGGGTTGAGGCGATCAATGAAATTCAGCCTGCATCTGCGATTATCAAACAGTTAGAAGCTGAATATAAAGAAGCCTTATTAGTGCTGAACGGAAAAGCGGACAAATTCGCAGCCATGACTGGAAGTTAGTGAAAGTATATTACCTGCCTATTATAGGTAGGTTTTTCTATTTTCTACATAGGAAGCTGATCTTTTGAGCGACTCGATCAAGGCTTTCAGCGTTGATACCTTTTTCACAATAAGAAATTCATTTTCTGGTATATAATAAAAGGAAGGATGAATATCCAATCTGAAACTTTTTGATCATGCTATCGTAAATACAGTTATGGAACAGAAAGAGGTGAAAAATTTGAACAAAACAAAGAAGGTGATGGCGGGGATTTCAGCAACAGCGCTGTTAATGAGTGCAGCAGCATGCAATAATCAACAAACACTTCCTGACAAAGGGTCATCTCCTGCAGGGAACGGGCAGGATTGGAGTGCTGCTGGTGATCAAGATATTCCCCCTGTACCAGAAGGAACAGATTGTAGTGACTGGAAGTGGGATGATAAGGAGGGAGTATGGTCATGTGATGATCAACGTTCTTCATACTTTGGCCATTACTTTTTCGCAGGCATGTTCTTTGCAAACCGCTCTATGCTTTATAGGAGCAATGATTATATGAAATATAAGGACAGCTCTTCATTTAAGGGAGCTAGACTGGACAGCAATTTTAAAAATAGTTCGCCAAAGGGAAGTTCGGGATTCGGAAGCGGGTCAAGAAGCACGACTGGCGGCTAAGGGAGAGATCAGATGATGAATAATTTATATTTGAATTTTGCTTCATACTTAGGGCTTGGATTGCTTATGCTGACAGCAGGAGTAGGTTTATTTGTTCTGGCTACTCCTAAAATCAAAGAATTCGAGCTGATTGGCAAGAGAAACGTTGCGGCTGCTCTTTCGCTAGGCGGAAAAATGCTTGGACTAGCCATTGTCCTTGGGGCAGCGGCTGAATATTCCATTTCCCTCCTTGATATGGCTATTTGGGGATCTATCGGGATTTTTACACAAATCCTAGTTTTTTTTGTCGCTGAGATGGCCACCATCAGGTTTAGTCTTCAAACAGCAATTGAGGAAGATAATCGTTCTGTCGGGGTCATTCTTTTTTCACTTTCTCTCGCTGTTGGCTGGATTGTCTCCAAGAGTCTTTCGTATTAAGGGGGAAAACAGCTATGAAAAAACTGACTTATTTTATCGACGAAGGAAATGGACACTTCGAACCTTTATATGAATATACATCTGCAACAGTTGGCATCGATGAATTTTATGCCAGACAGTTATGTACCTATTTCGTCATAAAAGGGAACCAATATGAATTGGTTTCAAATGAAATGAGCGGAGAAGATGAAATCCTAGTTGTAGTGGACCGTGGAAGGAATTATTCCGGCATGGATGAGAAAAATTATCGGGGATTGGGGATTCACGTTGAATTCCGCAAGCATCAGGAACGGGACAATTACAAATTGCTCTCCACCGTCGGATGCAAAACCCATCTCGATGTCATCCGTTATCTTTTAAAGGATGTCACGGATATCCCGGAAATTGGCCAAATGGCAGTAAAATCGACGGAAATTGATGAGGATCGCGGAGTATATGTTTTATATGTGCAAGATTTGCAAGAAAACGACATGGAATAGGAGGTATTCCATGGAAACCCAACGAATAAGACGAAGGAATTTTTATCGAGAAATCAAGAGTTTCTGGCCTGATTTATACGGAGAAGAATACGCTTTATATGATATCGCTCCTATAACCCAGGAGGAAGCGGAGGAAATTAGGGTTTGTACGCACCGGATTGGAAACATTTTTTTCAAAATTTGTGACCTGCTACGAAACGTGGAGAGCAATACCTTACTAGAATTGGGTTTCCCGAATGAAACACTGGATTTTCTCCGGATGAAAACCTTAAATCATGGAAGTGTCATTGCAAGACTGGATCTTATTAAAACGGAAGCTACATACAAATGCATTGAAATGAATGCCGATACTCCCACTTTTATTAAAGAATTGTTCCTTGTTAATGGACTCGTGGCAAAGGACTTTGGCTATCGGAATCCCAATGAATCAACGGAAAAACAACTTGCCAAAGCTGTTAGGAATGCTATCGGGAGTTCAGCTAAATGGCTGTCTGAAGTGGAGCCCTATATTGTTTTTACCGCACATGAAGAAAATATCGAAGACAAGAACACAGTCTTATATTTACAAGAATTGTACGGATTGCCTTCCAGGTTTATTTCATTAGATAAACTGACAATCCAGCGTGGAGAAGGTCTTTTTGATGAAGATGGCCGTAAGATCGACATCTTGTACAGGCAGACATATCCCATTGAAAGCATGATCCTCGATAAGGATGATTCAGACAATCCAATCGGGCTCTGGTTGATCGAGCTGATTGAAACAAAAAAACTTGCTGTGGTTAATCCTCCATCTGCATTCTTATTGCAAAATAAAGCAATTCAAGCAGTGATTTGGGGGATGCATGAAAACAAACATCCTTTTTTCAGCAAAGAGGAGCACCAATGGATCGAGCAATACTTTTTGCCGACGTATTTGGAAGCAGATCATTTCCACGAAACAAAAACGCCATATGTAAAAAAACCGATTTTCGGGAGAGAAGGAGACACCGTCCAAATTTTCAATTCGAATGGAAAATTGATTTTAGAAGAGCAACAGAAAAGTTACGATCATCTACCATCAATTTTTCAGCAGTATATCGAATTGCCTAGCGCAAATTACGCGACAGAGAGTGGAATAAAATGCGGTCATATCCTGATCGGAAGTTTTCTTGTCTCCGGAGAACCGTCCGCTTTTGGCTACAGAGTTGGGGGGAAGATTACCAACAACCTATCATGCTTTTTACCAGCAGGCATAAAAAAATAGCAAAGATACGTTTAAAATTATCATGAATGGATATAATAATCAGGCAAGGTTAATTGCAATTTTCTTAAATCGCTAGGAGGCAACAATCGTGGAACGTGGCAAGGTAAAATGGTTTAACAGTGAAAAAGGCTTTGGATTCATTGAGCGTGAAGGTGGAGAAGATGTGTTCGTTCACTTCTCAGCAATCCAGGGTGAAGGATACAAATCTTTAGATGAAGGACAAGAAGTATCGTTTGATGTGGAGCAGGGCCAGCGTGGTCCGCAGGCGACAAATGTACAGAAGATCTGACTAAGGATATCCACAACAGACTCAGACTCCATCTTATGGGGTCTGTTTTTTTTCAAAAAAAAAAAAACATCCTTGATGTGCGGAGCTTAAAATCCAAAAAAAGCACTCATGAAGTTTTTCTTTTTAGAGTTTCTTATAGTGGAGAGTGGCTCCAAGGAATCCGTCCTTTCCATTGCTGTGTCATTTTCCCTTTGAGCGGCAGCTTCCTGCATGCTGGTGATTAACAATTTAAGATTGGAAAGTTCGCTCTGAAGCTCCTCTATTTCTCTTCTGTGCTGGAGAATTTGATAAGAGACTACTTCATCAGCCTTTCTTTCCAGCCTTTGATCAAATTCCTCCATTCGCCTTACCAAAGATCCAAGGGCGATCTCGGTTGAGCTTCCTTTTACGGTTGCTTTTCTTGGCTGTCTCCCTTTTATTTTCAGATCTTGGAGCAAGACACCGCTATTAAGCTGAGCTTTGATATCTTTTAAGATTTCAATGCTTTCATCTGAAAATTGATAATGGCCCAGCTCCGTACGTTCCATTTGAAGGTTCGCCTGTTTCACCCAACGCTGAATGGTACTTGGCGACACCCCTAGCAACTTTGCGACTGCATTTGTATTCATATCATCCCTCCATATAAAAAAACTTCGCTGTTCCATTAGGCAATTCCTTCGTACATGACAAAACTAGTTATCTTTCGGCAAAGGTAGTGAAGAAGCAACATGAAATGCTCAAATCCGAATAATTAAGAAATAAAAATCAGACAGCTACTGTTTGTTGAAAACGAATTTAATAGGGAAGACACGAAACTTTTCTGTTGTTTTCATCGTACATATATATGTACTGAATCACTAGTGTTGCACTAATTA
>NZ_JXIQ01000108.1 GCF_000934845.1 Mesobacillus subterraneus | reverse complement strand
CGATAAGTCGAGAAGCCCCCACTTCAAGCGACCCATAAGGTGGTAAGTGGTGGGAGTAGTTCACGTGAGCCTGTTTTCATCGTTAATAAGAAAATTATGGCAATTTAGAAGGCCTTCTTCTAAATCTTTGCTGACCCTTTCGGAATCATAGGCACAAACAGACAGAAGTTCCGTCTCGGTGACAATGGTATCAGCCGATTGTTCAGAAAAAAGTAATTTCGTAATTACTTCCTGCTCATCGCGCCATTCTACGTGAGCCCAGCTGCGAATAGCAACATCGCGCTCTGAATAACCTTCGATCAGGGTGGGAAGGAAATCAAAAATGGAGTTTATGCCTAAGTCTCCCTTGGCATAATAAAAGTCAAAATTATTGATGAACTTTGCTTTTTCCAAACTGCTTTCATCGGCAGTCTCCATGAGCCTTTTCGTAATCAATGGCAGTAACCGGTCATTTTCAATAATGATGGAATACTCCCCTCGTTTAGCACCGGAAATAACGAAGTCGGCCACTCTGGTAATATACTGATCCTGATTCTTAAATAAATATAACCCATGACCTTTGGTAAGTCCTGCAAGTTCAGTAATCTCTTTTATATGCATACTTTCCAAATTAGCACCCCATCAATTATTGACATAAAAACATCATTAATATAGTATAACATATTTAATGAAAAAGGAATAAATCGGGGTTAACTCGGATAACCGGTAATTAAATGGCTTAACCGTTTAATTTCAAAGTGATCAGCGTTTTTATAAAAAATCAATTCTTTTTGCGAGCGCTGGGAAATCGATAAACGGATTCCGATTTCCTTGAATATAGAAAATTGCCTGGTTTCTGTGTCTTTCATACAGAGTGGGTGGAAATTCTTCATTCCACCGAGCGAGAAGCGGGATATTCACCTTTTTTTTAAACTCGCTCTTGACTCTTTTAGGATACCTGAGGAAAAAATAAAGCATCGCCCGGGCAGATGCTCCTTTTCCATGCTCGGGTTCGAACTCGAAACCTGAAGTGACTCCGCAATTGTTCTGGATCGGTTCATTTTCAGATTCTGGGTTATAAAAATCAAAATCGGCAAACGGAAAGTTGGAACGCGAAATATTGCAATCCGGTTCGCAAACAAACAGATGATGAAGATCCCCCTTCATCGGTTCAGCACCGTCGAACCAGGATTGCGGGACAATATGCTCGGTGTTCATTTTAAAATGATCCTCAAACATCTTCAGTTCTTTGATGGAATCAAAACCATTCATCTGGATTTTCCGAGATCGTTTTCTAAATTCATCGTATTTCTCTCTTAGAGTTTCATTATCCTCCATAAGCAGTGACTCGGGGTCCTTCAACTGGCTGGAATAAATGCTTTTAGCAGAACCGTCAGGATATAAATCGACCCAGGTGTACAGATA
Organism: Mesobacillus subterraneus; assembly: GCF_000934845.1. Classification (GTDB taxonomy): domain Bacteria; phylum Bacillota; class Bacilli; order Bacillales; family Cytobacillaceae; genus Mesobacillus; species Mesobacillus stamsii. The sequence continues at coordinate 29,718 of NZ_JXIQ01000108.1, read as the reverse complement.
CAAATCTTTGGCAAGGAAGTAGGGTAGCTGGTTTTTATGAGAATGGAATACGATTGTGTGGAATTTGTAAAATAGTGCAAGACTGGACAAATCAAGATCCTGTGCACCACGGTAATAATCTTTGATGTCTAATTTATCCTGATCATGGTCAAAGTAAAGTTGCTGATTGCTCTGGATATCGCGGCGATTGTCCTTTAGGATTGTCAGCAGCTTTTTAAAGTCAAGTGAATCGTACTTGTGTTCCCAGTTCATAGTTTGCCGTTGCTTTTTATATTTAGACATAACGAACTCCTCATTCTCGTCATCGTATTCCTATTTTACCGTTTCCAAGAGTAACCTTCAAATAAGAGTTAAAATGCAGAACTAGCAAAGATCGAGCATTTGTCAAAAAAATAGGTTTGGTAGTAAAGAGTCTAAATTCACGGAAGGATAGCTAATCAAATTTTGCAATAAAAAAAACAGGCTCTAAAGAGAGCCTGTTTTATATAATCGATTTAAGATTAAGCTTTTTGAACGTTTGCAGCTTGGGCTCCACGAGCGCCTTGCTCCACGTCAAATGTAACTTTTTGACCTTCGTCTAAAGATTTGAAGCCTTCACTTTGGATAGCAGAGAAGTGTACGAATACGTCGTCTCCACCTTCGCGCTCGATGAATCCGAAACCTTTTTCTGCATTAAACCATTTAACTGTACCTTGTTCCATTTTTGTTGCCTCCTAGTGCGTACTCGCACAACGTATTACTATCCTTGCCCAAAGTGATCATCAAGACGAAAAGTTGATACTTATACTATCCTTTACACCGAACAAAAATAATTCTTTTTTATCATAACAGGAAACGCAAAATAAAGCAAATCTTCTTTTGGATTATTTTTAAAATAGTAACTATAAAGAGGAAAACTTTTGTCGGAATAATGGCGAGTCCATAAATAACGCTACCCAAAAAACCATAAAACTATAATGAATTAACGCACTGCCTTACTGGGGGTCTGACCCCCAGTAGGGGAGTGGTTTTTTTGCGACTAAAGGAAATCTTTTAATGTTTCTTTCAGTGTTCCTCTTGTTTCTGTGTCTTTATCAAAAAGTATTCCGTCATGTACCATTTTTCTGACGAGGTCTGGTCTGAGTCCGGTCAGGATGGTCTTGCAGCCCATCATGGACACTCCAGTCAAAATTTTTTTAAAATAGTGGATAACATCTTTATCCATCATGGCGACACCTGATAAGTCCATGACTAAATTTTGGAACCTTGTGTTGGCTATTTCGTTTAAAACTTTTTCTTCAATTATTCTAATTCTAAACGAATCAATTGCACCAATTAGAGGTAGAACAGAAACAGTCTCACTTACTGGAATGATAGGGACAGACAAATGTTCGACCATTTCTCTTTGCTTATGGAGCATTTGATCTTTGGATTTAGAATAACTGAGAAAGAAACTGTTAAGAAATTGGTCTATTTGTTCATTTATAAATTCTTCCAATTCATAAAAATCTTTTTTTTCATTTGTCAGGTTCTTTTCTTCATCAATTTGTCCAATGATCTTCCATAAAGTTCTTCTGATTGCTTGAATCCATTCTAATTTTAGAGGTAGAGTTAAAGAATGTCTTGCCCATGCAATTCCCTCCTCTTCTGCAAAAGCAACTAAATCTTTATAGTTTTGATCAATTATAAAGAAAATTAATTTTCTTGCATTTTTTAATAGGTCAATATTTCCTTTTTCTAAAATCTCGGTTATTTTCGACGAAACATTAACTGCTTGAGAAAGTAAATTCTCTTCAAATATTTTCTCATTATCGTGAAAGTAGATTTTAATTTCTTTTCTTAGATCATCGGTGTTATGCAAATCTTCCCCCCCTGCACAAAGCATCTTCACAGCAAATTATTTATACCCATTCTGTCGATTTATAAACCAGTTACTCGAAAAAATTTATAATTAGAAATTTCGGATTGCAGAGAAAACGGTGTAGGTATAGTTAGTTCTTACAAATAAACATTTAAAACGGGATAATGAAAAATCGACGCAAAAAAAGCATAGGAGGGAAATCCTATGCTTTCAAATGCTATCTGCCAAAGAAACTGTCCATTGCATTACGGAAGTCTTCGAAGATCCCGTCTCTGTTGCTGTCGGTGCGGAGGTCATCGGCGAATGTTCCCATTCTGGTATAGGCATCGCGGTCAACTGAAACAAAAACTTTATCGATTTGGTTATTTGCTTGACGCACTCTTTGTTCAATTTGCATCTCCAGCTGGCTATTATTGCCGTTCATGGTGTTGCCAGCTGCATTTCCATTCATGTTTGTATTACCAATTCCATTCATACTTCCATTGTCCATTCCATTGCCATTCGTATTTCCATTCATTGTTCCGTTGCCGTTATTAGGATCAAGAAGGCGATTTGTGTTTCCTATATTTTGGCGGTCGCCATTTCCAGCGTCCCCTTTGCCGTCAATGATTCCATTATTTCCTGCGCGGTTGTTACCCGGATCCACTTGTCCGTTCTCGGCAAAAGTCTTGCCGTTGCCATCCAGTGCATCATTGACAGATGCATTTCCATTCGTTTCGCCATTGTTGTCCGCAAGTCTAACAGCTACGTATGCATTGTTATCTGAGATGATGATTCGTGCGTCGTCCACTTGCGGCAGCTGCTCTACCTGGCGCTCTGCCCGGTCAGCCAGTTGGAGCTTGGTGCCGTCGGTTGCTGGACCGCGCTTAACCTGTGAGATTTGGACTCGCTGATTGCCGTTATCGTCGGCAGCATTGTTATTGGCTCCACACCCGGCCAAACCGAATGTGAAAATAGCACAGCCTGCAATGATGACTAATTTTTTCATTCTGATCACTCCTAGTTGGTATTGTCATCCTTATGATGGCTAAAATTTGCAGCGATATGCAGTACGGAAGGATTTTTTTCTGATTTAAAGTAGCTCAGGCCGGAATGAAGGCATTTTTTTAGAAAAGCTGCTTTTTCATGCACGTTGACACATTTCGTTCAAAACATTTCAACACAATTGTGAATATATTCACAAAAACCCCTATTTTCGAGATATATTTGTTATCTTATAAGTGTAGTAATACTAATTAACTTATAGGAGTGAGGAACATGTTTGCAAAATGGTTAAGAGAGAACAATGTTGCTGCTGGTATATTGACTGTCATTAGAGTTTGGCTAGGGTACAATTGGATGACTGGTGGTTGGGGAAAATTGACTGGTGAAGGCTTCGATGCTAGTGGCTTCCTGAAAGGCGCTGTCGCAAATCCTGTCAAAGGTCCGGATGGACACATGGTATACGGATGGTACGTGAATTTCCTTGAAAGCTTTGCGATCCCGAATGTGGATCTATTCAACTTTATTGTGCCGCTGGGAGAATTCCTTATTGGACTTGGTTTGATTCTTGGTGCTCTGACAACTGCTGCGATGTTCTTCGGTCTAGTGATGAACTTTAGCTTCTTCCTGGCCGGAACAGTATCTCACAATCCAACAGACATCTTCTTCGGGTTCATCATCCTGTTCGCTGGCTTTAACGCTGGTAAATATGGTTTAGACCGTTATGTCGTACCATTTATTCGCAAAGTCGTTCTCAAACGTGGAGAAGAGACCGCACGCAACGTAGCTTAACTTTTTAACGTTGAAAAGCTGCCAGGAATCAATCCTGGCAGCTTTTCTTATTTTTTTCGGAGGATTTTGTGTTTTCTTATCTTGTACAAGAGGCCTTGTCTTGTTATGCCAAGTGCTTCGGCGGCGCGTGCCTGATTGCCGTTTTCACTTGTCAATGCGGTTTCTATCACTTCTTTTTCAACCTTTTCCAGATGTTCTGGCAAAGAAAAGTCGTCCGTTAATTCAATCGGAGCTTCAGGAGTTCCAACTTCTTTTTCAGAAAAATGATTCTGGATTTCTTCGGGAAAATCATCGAGAATCAACTGTCCAGACCGGGAGAGAACGGTTGCCCTGGACAAGGCATTTTGCAATTCACGAATATTGCCAGGCCATGGATAAGAAGTGAGTTTTGTTAAAAGACTTTTGGAAATGGAATAGCTGCGAGTATGTTCTTCTTCGAACTGTGCCAGAAATTGTTCGACAAGCAAGGGGATGTCTTCGATTCGCTCACGCAATGGAGGCAATTTGATGCCAATGATATTTAACCGATAATACAAGTCTTCACGAAACTCACCGTTCTGTACCATTTCCGATAAATTCCGGTTAGTGGCAGCGATGATGCGAACGTCTGAAGATATTTCTCTCGCCGTCCCGAGCGGTGTAAATGTCTTGTCTTGGGTGAATTGCAGAAGCTTTGCCTGCACATCCAGCGAGATTTCGCCAATTTCATCGAGAAAAAGAGTGCCCTTGTCGGCTGCGGCGCACTTGCCTTCCTGTGATCGGACAGCGCCGGTAAAAGCGCCTTTTTCGTAGCCGAATAATTCACTTTCTAATAAGTTTGAGGGGATGGCGGCGCAATTGACTTTGATGAATGGACCTAATTTTCGCGTGCTCTCGAGGTGTACAGCGTAGGCTCCCCGCGATTTACCAGTTCCACTTTCTCCTTCAAGCAGGATGGTGATATCCTGCTTGGCAACTCTCTCGATTAACGAGTAGACCTCCTGCATTTTTGGGCTCTTGCCAATCATCCCATGAAGATCATATTTTTGCTGAACAGCCTGTTTTAACTCTTTGTTTTCTTTTTTCAAATGTTTCATTTCAAATGCCCGTTTGATGACGACCTTTAGTTCATCAGCCTTTATTGGCTTTGTTAAGTAGTCGTAAGCCCCCATTTTCATCGCCTTCACTGCATCCTCAATATCTCCGTAGGCTGTGCAAGGAATAAAAACAGTATCCGGAAAAGTGGGTGCCCATTTTTCCAGCAGCTTCAACCCAGTCGTATCCGGCAGAAGGAAATCCAGTAAAACAAGGTCGATGTTCTCGCTCTTCATATGCTTTTCAGCGTTTTTCCCTGTTTCCGCTTCGATGACGTCATACCCTTCCTTCTGCAAGGTAAGCCTGGTTAGGCGGCGGAATTTTTCATTATCTTCAACTAACAGGATGGTTTTTTTCATAATGATCGCCTTCCTCGTGCTTTTTCAATGAAATCAGGAAGGATGTTCCTTCGCCCATTTCACTTTCTACCTCGATATGTCCGTTATGAGAAGAGATAATATCATGGGTAATCCATAAGCCCAGCCCGGTACCTTCTTGTTTAGTAGAAAAGAATGGGTTGAAAATACGCTTAATCTTTTGCTGGGGGATTCCGATTCCATCATCTTTTATTTCTATTTCATTAGTATCACTATTTGCGATCTTCATCGAAACAATAATTTGGCCATGGTGGGAAACTGCCTCAATACTATTGATAAAAAGATTGATGAAAGCCTGAATCATCTGGTTTCTGTCACCTTTTACAAAGTAATCCTCGCCATCAGCCTCAAGAGTCGCATGAATTTTCTTTTTCCTAAATTGATGGGATAAAAGCTGAAGCGTTTCTGCGGCGACAGTCTTCATGCTGAAAATAGTTTCGTCCTTTTTGTTTTCCCGGCTGAATTGAAGGAACCGTCTAACAAGATGATCAAGGCGCTGTATTTCTTCTTGGATATCTTTTGCCGCTTCGGAAATGATTTCAGCGGAAGCAACGTCCTTTTCATTGGCAGTTGTCATTTCTTTTATTTCACTGGCAATTAAATCACTCGCAAGCTGGACGGTTCCAAGCGGATTTTTCACCTCGTGAGCAAGCCCGGCGGTCATCTGGCCAATCGCAACCAGCTGCTCGGAACGCTGAATATGCGTCTCCAGCTGGCGCACTTTGGTTACATCCCAAAAGGTGATCAGGACTCCAATGACTTGGTTATTTTCATCTAATAACGGGGAACTAGACTGCTTAATTACTTTCTTTCCCCTTTCATTTTCAAAGGTGAAGTCCTCTTCAAGGCCGTCAAATTTTCTGGAAACATGCTTGCACTGTTCAAAATGATTCCTGAAAGAAAGCGGCAGGGCAGAGATCGATTTTCCAATGATTGTTTCTTTCTTTCTATTCAATAGATCTCCGGCAGTTGTATTCATGGAACTGATGAAGCCTTCCGGGTTAATAGCGAGGACGCCGAAAGGGAAGGATTCCAAAATCAGCTGCAGATGCCGCTCATGCGCCTGTAAACTTTCCGCCATATACTTCATAGTGCTGGACAATGTTTGGATCTCATCCTCTTTCTCAAGTACAGGAACAAACCAATCTCCCCCCTTTGTGTAGCTCGCAGCGTCCTGGGTAAGAGCTTTGATTGGTTTAATGATCCAGCGGATACCGAATAAAAGCGTGGTCAGCGCCGCTAAAAAAATCAGGATAAAGCCCTTCCATAAAATCTCCTGATTTATGATGATATCTCTTGAAGAAGTAGTAGCAAGAATGAATAGGATCAATAGAGGAATAAAAAAGATAGTGGTAGTGAGATATAGAAATCTTTTGGTTAATCGTGATGGGTAGAGTCTTTTCATATCGCTTTCACCTTTCTGACAGCATGACTCGATCGTAATAAGAGCTTATTTCAGCTACTCCCTTTATACCATATTATTGTCCGCTATCATGACAAACTATCTGAACTCAGCATGAAAAAGGGAGGAAACCATAGCTGATTTCCTCCTAAATTAGATTACTCTTTAATTAAGCCGTTTTCTGTCAGCCATGTTCTGGCGACTTCTGTTTCACTTTTCTCGTCTATATCGACTTGGTAGTTAAGATCTGTCATTGTTTCAGTGTTGATTTTTTCAGCTAAAGGCTTTAGAAGTTCTTCTAATTCAGGATACTTTTCAAGCGTTTTTTCATGAACGGTTATTCCCGCATTGTAAGCAGGGAAGAAGCTCTTGTCATCTTCAAGATTTATGAGTTGGAAAGCTTTGATCCGGCTGTCCGTGGAGAATCCCGTTGAAACATCTACTTGTCCATCTCTTAGAGCCTGATAGAAAAGGCCAACGTCCATCTTTTTAATGTTGGAAGAACCAAACTCGAATCCGTAAGCTTTCTCTACACCTTTAATTCCATCCGGTCGCGTCGCGAACTCAGCATCTGCACCTAAAGACAATTCGTTGCCGTTATTCAAATAAGCTGCCAAATCACTGATTGACTTAATGCCAAGCTCTGTTGCTTTTTCTTCTCTCATCATCAATGTGTACGTATTGTTTAATGACGATGGATTTAGCCACATAATGCCCTTTTCTTTGTCCACTTCTTTTACTTTTTCATAGGCTGCTACTGAATCTGAAAGTGGGTCAAGCTTGTTGTAGTTTACGAGACTAGTTCCTGTATATTCCCAGTAAAGGTCGACCTGTTCATTCTCAATTGCCTGGCGGACAACCTGGCTGGCCATATTGTTTTTTTCCTCAACCTCATAGCCATTCTCCTTCAGATAGATGGCAAGGATTTTGGAAAGGACGAATTGTTCCGTATAGTTTTTTGCGCCGACGATTACCTTTTTATCTGAAGTAGAAGTGGATGTGTCGCCTTCACCGCTGCATGCGGAAAGCAGTGAAACCATTAAAACGATCATTGCGGTAAATGATAAAATCTTTTTCATTTTGTTTTCCCCCTAAAAATGGATTCTCTTTAATCTGATATTGTTATTGATTGTCTTAATCCTTTTGATATAACCAGCTTTTCGATGAACCGGACTAATTGATCGGCCAAGAGAGCGAGCAAAGTAACCGGGATGGCTCCGGACAGAAGATAGGAGTTGTCCCTCATCATGATTCCAGTGAATATCCAGTCGCCAAGTCCGCCGCCGCCGACGAGATAGGCTAAAGCAGCTGTTCCAATGTTGATGACCACTGCTGTCCGGATGCCAGCCATAATAGGGTAGGCTGCGTTTGGCAGTTCAATTTTCAAAAGAATTTGAGCAGGCGTGTAGCCGATCCCTTTCGCTGCATCCAGTAAGTTCGGATCAATCGATTTAATCCCAGCTACAGTATTGCGTAAAATTGGCAATAAGGAATAGAGGAACAGAGCAAAGACCGCTGGCTTGAAACCGATTCCCATCCAGGTCATCGCCAGTGCCAGGATCGCCAGACTTGGAATGGTCTGCCCGAGATTGGCTATATTCATGAACAGCCATTGAAGCTTTTGGAATTTAGGCCTCGTAACCAGGATCCCCATTGGAATCGCAAGCACGATTGCCAGCAAGATGGATAGGAGCACCATATTGATATGCTGCTTTAACAGAAAGATAAACCCTTCTGAATCATCGATGATTAGCTGGTAATACCCCGATTTGAATGACCAAGCGAAGAAACTAGCAACCAGGGTGAAGAGAATCAGCTTGATGACAAAAGATAGTAAACGCTTATTCTTCATGCTTTTCACCCCCCTTATTTAATATGCTGATGCAAATAGGCCTCTACATCATCAATTTTCATCGCACCAACAAGCTTGTTATTTGCCTGGACGACAAGCTGGTCTGCTTCCTGGTTGAGCAGAATGGATAAGGCATCTCTTAGATTCGTTTCAACGGAAATTGTCTTTTTGTTGGAATTCTCATTGCCGTCCAGTTTTCGCAGCATTCGTTCTGAAATCAAATCCTCCACGGTATGAAGACTCAGACTTTTTAACGCGCGGTCCTTGCCAACAAATTCACGAACAAACTCATTCTTAGGATGGGCAAGCAGCTCGCTAGGAGAATCATATTGCATTAGTTTTCCATTTTGGAAGATTGCGATGGCGTCTCCCATTTTGATGGCTTCATCAATATCATGGCTGACAAACAGGATTGTCTTTTTCACTTCCTGCTGAATTTGCAAAAACTCATTTTGAATTCGGGTACGGATGACGGGATCAAGTGCCCCGAACGGTTCATCCATTAACATGACAGGTGGGTCTGCGGCCATCGCACGAGCGATTCCGACTCTTTGTTGCTGTCCTCCTGAAAGCTCATGCGGGTAACGCTTCCGATATTCATCTGGATTCAGGCCGACCAAATCCATCAAGTATTTATACCTGTCTGCTTTTTTCTTTCGGTCCCAGCCGATTAAATTAGGAACAGCCATCACATTATCTTCAATCGTCATGTTTGGGAACAAACCGTTATGTTGAATGACATAGCCGATCTTTCGTCTCAACTCGATTTCATTCAAAGAATTCACATCTGTTCCGTTGACAAAAATTTTGCCATCCGTGATCGTTTCTAGTCTGTTTACCATTCTAAGTGTTGTCGTTTTGCCGCAGCCCGATGGCCCTAGAAAAACGACGATATTGCCTTCAGGTACATCAAAGCTTACATTATCGACTGCTTTCACCTTATCACCGTACACTTTGGTGACTTGATCAAATTTAATCATATCTTTCACCCCATCTTACTTCTATTTATTGTTGAAAACCTTTTGGAGTCATACGTTTTTGGAGAAGTCCGAGCAGTCCGTCTGTCACAATCGCCAGAAGGGAAATGGCGATCGCTCCTGCCAGTACCATGGTTGTATTCGATCTTGAAATCCCCTGGTTGATCAATACTCCAAGTCCGCCAGCCCCGATAAACGCAGCAATTGCGCCGATTCCGATATTCATGACCACGGCTTGCCTGACTCCTGCCATAATGATAGGAAGGGCATTGGGAATCTCCACACGCAGGAGACGCTGCATCGTATTCATTCCCAGCCCAATGGCGGCATCACGAATATTGGGATCGACATTATTGATGGCTACATAAGTATTACGGATGATCGGCAGTTGCGAATATAAAATGAGTGCTATCACCGCTGGCACGAAGCCGATTCCCTGATTGATGACCGACAGAATCGGAATCATGATCCCAAAAAGCGCGATACTCGGGATTGTCATGATGATATTAGCCACCTGGAGAACTGTCTCAGCCAGTTCTTCATTCGTTGTAAGATAAATCCCAAGCGGAAGACCGATTGCGATCGCAATGAAAACGGCCAAGCCCACAAGCTGCAGATGCTCCACACTATATGTCCAAATCGAAGTCTGGTTTTCTAGCATGTAGTTCAATAAATCATTCATCTCTTTCCACCACCTTCAAATTAACTAGTACAAAGGTAATATATGCAAGAACCGTGCCAAATTTTAAAAATAGACACAAAAAAGCACCCGAACCCCGCTATCAAAGGGTCAAGTGCTTGGTCCTATTTATTACTGTAAAAACGAAACAATTTTACAAAAGCAAAAAAATTTTACATGGTTGTTAAAATATTTTGACAAACGCCAGGACAAAGGGTCGGTTCCGGTGTCCCGGGAATTGTAAGGATTTAACTTTGCATTATATTCAAAAAATGAGCTTTTTCAAAAAAAGTTGTAAGCAGAGGCTCATCGAAGATGGAAGAATCGTTTATGTCTTCTGGATTGAGCAATTAACTATACTTCAGGGCCTAGTATAAAAAAGAAATGTCATTTATTAAGACTCCTGTGTAGGTCATGTCACCACAAGTCCTATTCTCTATAGTGTCTTAGTTGTATTTAAGTGACCTATAGTATGTATTTTGCCATTGCGACAGAGGTAAAACAATTGAGTCAAACGTATTCTTTCCTTGAAGTAAGAATTTTTGAGGAGGGTTTTGCGCAAATGAAAAAACGAAAGTTCGTAATGGCTGTATCTTCAACGCTGCTGGCAGGCCAGGTTTTGTTGACAAGCGGAATATATGCTGATCAGGTAAAAGGTCCTGTGACTGCAGAGGGAATCCATGAAGATCATGAGTCTCATTTGTATGATGTCCGAAACGTTGTAAGCAGTGTCCTGCCAACTAAGAAGCAGCTTGATGCTGCCAATACACTTGTAAAATCAGTCGGGGCAGGAACGAAGATTAAATGGGACACAATATTTGGAACTCCATCGACCATTATCAAGGAACATGGATATTTGACAGATCTATCTAAGGAAAGCGCTGAGACGATTGCTCGCAATTGGCTAAAGCAAAATGCGTCGCTATATGGGCTGCAGGCATCAGATATTGATTCATTTGTCGTAGCGAAAAATTTTGAAATGCCGGGAACAGGGCTGCGGCCAGTAACCCTTCAGCAAACATTCGATGGTATTGAATCGGCATACGGTGGCCGAGTGATCATCGCGGTAAACAAAGATGGACAAATCCTGTCTGCAGCAGGAAATCTAAGCCGTGCAACAAATTTAATTGAAGACTTCCAGCTTTCAGAAGCAGAAGTTTTAAACAAGGCAGTTGAGTTAAAATTGCCAGATGTAAGCTTTATGCCAAAGCTGTTAAGAGAGGAGAAAGGCTGGTCAGTATTTGCCGGAGGAGATGTGCTGCCGGCTGAGCAGCGTGTAAAGAAAGCAACGTTTATTACAAAGGACGGTGTCCGGCCAGCTTATCGTGTACTTTTTATCAAGGAACTGAATGAAGGGTTTGAAATGGTGATCGATGCGGCGAATGGCAAGCTATTATACCAGCGTTCACTCGTCGACACTCTATTAGAGACAGAAGGACTCGTTTTTGAAAACTACCCTGGTGCACCGGCTGGCGGAACTCAGGTTATGAAGTCGTTTAAAGGGGATCCCAAGGCATCACCAAACGGCTGGCTCATTCCGGGCACAAGCCTTGGATTGACGACATTTGGAAACAACGCCAACTCGTATGCGAACTGGAGCAACTTTTTAGTCCCAGCGGATCAGGCTGTTCGCCCGCTTGCGTTAGACGGCGATTTTAGCTACTTATTTAAAAACGCATGGCAAGAAAAAAATGGGCAAACGACACCGCCATCCTATGCAGAGGATTTAAACAGTGCGGCGACGAACTTGTTTTACCATCATAATCTATTCCATGATTATTTTTACAACCTTGGGTGGACTGAAGCAGCAGGAAACCTTCAACTTTCAAACTACGGAAAAGGCGGAATGGACGGCGATGCCATCTTAGGTCTTGTCCAGGCAGGAGCGCTCTCAGGCGGAGCGCCCACGTATACGGGACGAGATAACGCCTACATGCTGACGCTACCTGACGGGATTCCGGCTTGGAGCGGAATGTTCCTTTGGGAACCGATCCCAGGGTCATTTGAAGGCCAATATGCTGATGGGGATTTTGATGCGGGTATTATTTATCATGAATATGCCCATGCATTGACAAATCGTTACGTTGCAGGCGGAGAAGCACTTGGCAGCCATCAATCTGGTTCGATGGGTGAAGGCTGGGGCGACTTCTTTGCAATGCATTATCTGGCGAAAAAAGGACAGCAGGAAAAGCCTGTTGTCGGGGCCTATGTGACAGGGAACGCTGAACGCGGAATCCGAAGCTATTCCCTGGATGAGGCGCCTTACAACTATGGTGATATTGGTTATGACGTTGGAGGTCCAGAGGTTCACTCGGACGGCGATGTTTGGGCAGCAATTTTATGGCATGTAAGAGACACTTTAATAGAGCGACTTGGAAAATCGGAAGCAGAATCAGTCATCGAGCATCTAGTCATGGATGCCATGCCGATCTCTGTTCCAAATCCATCGATGGAAGACATGAGAACAGCGATACTCGCTGCGGATTTTGAACGGTATGACGGAAAACACTATGATGCTCTATGGACTGCGTTCGCACAGCGCGGCTTAGGGGCAAATGCATTATCTAAAGGAGGAGACGATACCGATCCAGTTCCAGGATTTAATCATCCAGATGGCCAGCGAAATGGTCAGCTGATTGGAAAGGTGGTTAACGCTGCCACCAAGAAACCGATCAAGGATGCACGAATAATCATTGGTGAATTTGAAGCAAGAACAAGTCCAATCGCAGTATCCGGACAAAAGGGAGACTTTGGGGTCTATATGACAGAAGGAACCTATGACATTACCATTCAAGCAAAAGGTTTTGGATCAAGGACGATTCGTGACGTAGCCATCAAGGCTGGGAAAAAGAATCAGTTAACGTTTACCATTGGACCAAACGTTGCATCATCCTTTAACGGTGCTTCGATTTTCAGCGTTTCCGGAACATCGGACAGCAATCCCATCAAGTTTGTGATTGACGACACTGAAGCAAGCGTGTTCGCTTCGAATACTCAAGAAAATGGCTTCCTTGGAGCGGATTTCATCGTTGACCTAGCAGGAAATGAACCAGTTGAAATTTCTCATGTTCAGGTAAGTGCCATGAAGGATATATCCGGATCGCGATTTGCTACACTGAAAAACTTCAGTCTGCAAACATCGATGGACGGTGAGAACTTTACTACGGTATGGAAAGGGAAGTTTGAAGCCGGAAAGCCAAGGCCAACGGTGGCTGATCTTCATTACCAGGAAATGGACCTACCACACCCAGTACAGGCAAAATACCTTAAATTAATCGCGCACGATGCACAAGACAACAGCAAAGGCTTTGTCCAGGTGGCTGATGTTCAAGCCTTTTCTGAACAAAAGTCAAATATTCAACCGCTTGTACTGGAACCAGAAGCACCGTTTGTAGCAGAAGGCACCGTACAGGTAGGAAACGCAGGAACAGGAATAGGAAGTCTCGCAGGTGTGCCAGCGACACTAGCCATAACAGAGAATGAGTTCGTGACGACGCAAAATCCAGAGCCGGCATCACAGGGAGTAGATGGATATGTGGTGACCCTTCCAGAGCAATATGGCGATGGGATTCATAACTTCACACTGCAGGGAAGCAATGATGGATCGTATGACTATGATGTGTACTTCTATAACAAATACTTTGAGCTGATTGGAAGTGTTGCCACTTCAGGCGCCAACGAAGCAGGAGTCATACCAGGCGGTACCCACTATGTGTATGTGGGATTATATTCAGGAGCAAATGTACCGTTTACATTTACGGCAAAGAGCCCTTATTAAAGATCAAAAGGGTTCATAGATAGTAACATTTGCTACCGCGACAAGGTTGGGACAAAGGCAACGTTTCGGTGTCCCGGAATATAACTTTGCATTATATTCAAAGGTCCGATATGAAAAAAGCCGATTTTTCCTATTCGCGTAGGAATTTTCGGCTTTTTTCATTTTATAAAATTTAAAACCTTTTAAGTTACAACAAATATTTTCCTAAAAATCAGATTTTCGCCAATCTTTGTTGAAATTGTATGTTACGGTGGTATTGTTAGCCCCAAATAACTCAAAATATTAGAGAAACTGATAAAGATGAATTTAAAGTTACTTATAATTTTAAAAATAAAGATTAAGCCAATGAAAGACAATAGAAAGTGTATTCTCTATTTAAATGAAAGCAGAACTGAACCTAGGAGCAGTTAATTGGGGAGGATTCATCCAAAAAAAGCATAAAATTTCTATGATGGATTTGGAGAGTGCAAATAGTGAAAAAACTACATAAACCTTGGATCAAACTGAAGGAATATATTGATGCTAGTGATTATGAAGCTATTAACGGCCTTCAGGACCTTTGCCATCGAGTGGATCAAACGGCACTTAAACTGGAGCTTGATTATAAGCTTGAAGTTTACGATGGCATCGGGAAAGGCGTCGAGGATAATCATGAGTTCATGTATTTTAATGGGGAAGAGCTGATCGGCTATTTGGGAATAAGCAGCTTCGGCGGGTCGTGGGAAGTGAACGGGATGGTGGCTCCGGATTACCGCCGTCAGGGTGTTTTCACCAAATTATTTGAGTTGGTCATCGCAGAATGGAAGCGTCGGGATTCTGGCAGCATGCTGCTGTTGAGTGACCGCAACTCAGAATCGGGGCAGAAATTCATCGCCGGAGTTGGAGGGCAATACAAGCATTCTGAGTATGAGATGTTTTTAAAAAAAGATGCCCCTGCCGCCGCTCAATACCAGTTGGAAGGAATTGTTTTCAGAAAGGCGACAAACGCGGACGCGCACGAGATTGCGCGACAAAACGCGATTTATTTTAACGATGAGAACGAATTTAGTTCTGAAAACATGATTTTGCCTGAGGAAGAGGAAAGACGAGGGGTGACTTCTTATCTTGTTGAAAAGGAAGGGCAAATCATCGGGAAGGTGAATCTGCAGCTGACATCGAAGCTTGGTGCTATTTTTGGTCTCGGTTTGCTGCCGGAGCATCGCCGCAAGGGATACGGCATGACGCTTCTTTTAATGGCCATTGAAAAGCTGAGGGAGGAAAATGCGAAGGAAATCATGCTACAAGTCGAGGCTGACAACTCGAATGCCCTTAATCTTTATAAGTCATGCGGTTTTGATGAGACATCAACGATGGATTATTTTGAACTAAAACAGGAAGACAAAGAGACGGTTCTGGTGTCGGAAAAATTGTAAGAATTAATTGTGCCATTCTAAGCATAACAAAATATTAGGGCTATTCTTAAATATTTCGATTTCTTGAATGATACGAGAGAACCAACCGTTCTTGTGTCGTTCTGTTTGTTAAATGGAGGAAAAATTATTAATTTGAAAATGGTTGATACAAGAACATTCTCTTCTGGTATTGTGCAACTAATTTATCATTTGGATGAGAATGAGAAATATTGCACTTAAAGAAGCTAGATCAATAGATAATTTTATCATTGTGTACCATTGTTGCAGGGCAAAAGCTTGATTCCTACAGAAAATTGATAATGAGGCTACAATGAAACGATTCCGGTGTTGGAGAATTGTAAGGATTTAGCTGTGTCAATGCAAGCATAGAAAAAAATGAACTTTGTCTCAATTTTTAAAAAGATTTTCCGAATAAGACGTGCGAAACGTTCCTGTGTCGCTTCAGCCGATCACTTTTACGAACTGTAATATAATTACTGCCCCTGCGATTGGAGGCTCACTACAGTTTAAGGCTAGCACTCCTTTTGAAACTGTGTATAAAGTGGCGGGCTGCAGCACGCCATTTATAAACAGGTTATAAAAGGAAACTTCTTTAGGATCCAAAATTCCTGTTTTCCCATAGTCAAGTTCCTCATCGCTATCTGTATAGATAAACTTCTTTCCGTCTGAAACTGCATTGTACTGAAGAAGATCTGTTTTTAGTACTTTTTCCTGTTTGCATTGACTTGCCAATAATAGTTCAATCAACCATTTTGGAGGGAAAATTTGCGAACAATGATCACAATGATAGCAGCAATGATTAATACCAGGATTAACCTTGGTTATTTCTTTTTTGGCAATCATTTTTTACATCCTTTTTCATCATTTTATCTTTTCATGGGTAAAAAGGTGATCACTTTCATGAAAATTATGGAAAAATGGACTCCGACTAGGGGTAAATTTCTCATTCAATAAAAGAACAAATACATAAACTATATTGTGTTAAATACATTTTTTGGAAGGAGGAGAAAATTTGGCATTACAACTTATGAAATTGCTTGTTACTGCTTCTACAACAACCAATGTGGTCCCAAGTCCAGCGAAATTTTTTTATGTGACAACAGCAGAAACAGCAGCTGGTAGTACATTGTCGATCGATGCAGCCTCATTTTTCCAAGATGATGGTTCTGCGGTTACTGCGCTACCCGCTTTAACATCAAACAACAGCTACTTCAACGTTTACATCAATGGTATTTTGCAGCAGCAAGGAAATTCTACGTATACACCTGGAGCAACAGCTGTCGGTTCTCTTGCGTTTGCAGTTCCAGCAGGAGGAAGTACTATTTTGCAAAACACTTCAGTCGTGTTACAAGTAGTCAACTACGCCCCCGCTTCAACCACTACTGTCGCATCATAGGAACGCAACTAGGGGACGGTTAATTTAAAAATTTAAACCATTTAAGTCTGGAATGAACTTTCTCCTACTTCTTAAAAAAGGGATAGTCAAACAGCTTACAACAACAGTAAGTTATGGCTATTGTCCAATGAATACAAATCCAAGGCTCCCAATCTTGACTGGGAGCCTTTGGTGTTTTTACATGAAAATTGCTAAGAAAGGAAAAAGGTTTCGCTAAACATTAAAATAGCTGCATCTGCTCAGCATTATTCTGATCTTTGCCTTCCATTATATATCCCATCGCTCTGTATCCACTCTTCCTTTTCTTAAACATATTTTCTAGCATCGCCACATTCTGGTCAACATAGTCATATACTCGTACTTCCTGTTTGTTATCATGCAGTCGATGGAGGCGTCCGACATATTGTTGTAGTGTCCCTTTCCAGGAGATTGGCATGGCTAAGAAGAGGGTGTCGAGGCGTGCGTCGTCGAATCCCTCCCCAATATATTTACCAGTGGCAATTACTAGCCGTTCTTCAGAGTCTGTTAAGCTTGCCAATCTCTCGAGTGTGGACCTTTGTTCTTTTTTAGACAGATTGCCGGAAAGCGTAATGATATTCTTGGCAAAACCTTTGAACATGTTCTGGAGTTGTTCGAGATGTTCAATTCGTTCTGTTAAAATGATCGGAGAGCGTTTTTCTTCCAGAGTATGCAATACATCATCGAACAGCTGCTGATTGCGTTCTTCATCTTTCGCCAGTAATTTATATAGATCCTGGATGGAATCAGAATCTGAAGTGAAATCTGTATTCCTGACAATGAGCTTGTGCACAAACGGTCGGACTTTTGCCTGGCTCCGGGCATCTACTTTGTATCGGATTGGGCCACATTGCATAAAAATAATTGGATGTAATCCGTCTTTCCTAATTGGTGTTGCGGTTAGGCCGCAAACGTATTTTGCTCGGACATGCTTCAGAACCCTTTCAAAGGTGAATGCTGAAATATGATGGCACTCATCTACTATAATTTGCCCATACTGGGTGATAAAGCTTTTGATCTCGCCCTTATAGGCAAGACTTTGAAGCGTGACAACATCTACTTTCCCAGTAATTTTCTCTTTACCTCCGCCTACTTCGCCAATCTCTGTTTTATCCAAATTTAAAAAGGATGCTAGCTGGCTGACCCATTGCTGCTTGAGTTGAGTTTTATCAACAATAATCAGCGTATTCACTTTCCGTTCAGCGATTAAGGCGGCAGCTGCAACCGTCTTTCCGAAACCAGTTGTGGCAGATAATACCCCGTGATCGAATTGCATCAACTGGGAAACAGCGTCCAGCTGCTGGGAGGTTAACTTACCGGTGAACTGTATATCTAATCGCTCTCCTTCATACGTTTCATTCTCAAAAACAGCTTCAATTCCGTGGTTTTCGAGTAATGAAACGAGACCTTCCTTGCAGCCGCGGGGAAGGATGAGATGCTCCAGATCTTCCCCGGAGCAATTGATGACTCTGGGAATACTGGCGGTCGATAATCTTTTCGCCTGCGCCTTGTAGTACTCAGGATTCTTTATTGTAACAAGCTCCATTAATTTTGCAGCAAGGGAGGAAGGGAGCAGTTTTTTCTTTATATAATGCCCATTTTTAATCACTATCATTAATTTTTTTGGAAAAATGTGATCTTCCTTGAACGGTTCACCTGATGGAGCATCCAACTTTTTCAAAAAGTTTACGATATCTTTTTTGGACAGCTTTTGCACCGTCGACAAGTAAATCCACTGATCAGGATAGGGAATGAAACGGTCATCGACAAACAGGCTATTTCCGTTCAGACCCGCATGACGCTGCAACGGAAGGGCGATCAAATTGCCAAAGCCGCCTTTAGGCAGAGTATTCTGGTTAGGAAACATGCGATCAAAAGAATCCATTCCCGCTTCATGCTGAATTTCCAATGTTTTGGAGAGTAATGCAAAGCCTAGTTTCCGCGCAAGAGCAACATTCATTTTTTCAGAAAAGAAAAACCAAACATGCCCGCCATTGCCTGATCGGGAACGTTCCAAACTGTATGGAATACCGTACGCTTTGCAAATCTGAATAAACGCCAATACATCCTTTTGCCAATTCTCTTTATCAAAATCAACCGCCAGAAACGAGCATGATTCATCCTTCTGCATCGGATACAGGCCAACAATATGCTGGCCATAAAGATGGCCTTCAATCACCTGATCAGTTAGAGGCAACAGCATGCGATGCTGGCACTCTGAACACTTTATCTTCGGTTTCTGGCAAATTGGCCGATCCCATTCATGGGCACATGCCGGAAGATATCCAGCCCGTCCATCCTTAGCTTCCCAGCGAGTCGCGTACACATCGGCCCGCCCTTTGAACAAGCTGTTAAAAAGCTGGATTTTTACAGGCAACGGCGAATGTTTCGTCACAACCTCAGGAGATTCTAATGAATTTTTTTCTGCTTTTTTCTGATGGAGAAGACCGGCAATCTGCTGCTTAAGGTGGGCATTCTCCTTTCTCAAGCGGCTGCACTCCAAAATCCAGTCCTCCAGCTTTTTGTTTTGATACATAAGCGCCCCTCTGAATTAAATAATAATTTGCTTCTATTGTACGGGATTATAGGTTTAGAGAACAAATGAAAGATGGAAACAAGGAAAATAATGCAAACCCTTTTTTCTAAGGAATCCACTTTTTCATATATCGACTCAATCCAGTTTTCCACAAAAGCTACCCATCAATAATTGGATATTAAGATCATTAGCATATCCCCTTGCTCCCACTGTAGTGATAAAAAGAAATACAACATTACGCTACCCAATTATTTAATTCCCCTCAGTTACTATGTTTCCAGATTTCAGGTTCTGTATACTACTTTAGGCGATTTTAATAGAAAGGCAGTAAGTGAATGCAATAGTTGACTTAGAAAATTGGAAAAATCAGAGCAAATTTTGTTAAAAATTGTATATCCTCTAGGGATGATATGAATTATACTATAGGAAATAACTACTATGGTGAGGTATAAAATGAAATATTGGGGGAGAATTTCTCTTGTTCTAGTATCTTTTTTGTTCACATTCTATCAATATATTTACCATGCCGAACCTATTTTTACGATTGATTTCCTTATTTTCACCCTTCTTGCATACATAGTTGGCTGGTCTTATGATAAATCACGTTATAATGAAAAGAAGGCGAATGTGGCCAAGGAGAATTATATTAAACTAATTGATGTTATGCCTCAATGTATATTTATCCACCAAAACGAGGAGTTAATCTATGTTAACCAAGCAACTGTTGTTCTCCTGGGAGCCGAAAGCAAAGAAGATTTGGTCGGAAAATCCATTTTCAATTTTATTAAGCCGGAATATCAACAGCTTTTTTTACAGAGAATGATGCATGCCGGTAAGGAAAAGGATCCGCTAAATAAGATGGAATACCAGATTATCAGAATGGATGGATCCCCCTTATTTTTCGAAGGGACTTCAATGAAAATCAGCTTCGACAGCAAAGAAGCAATCCTTTCAGTCGGAAAGGATATTTCTATAGTGAAAGAGGAAACGGCAAACTTACTATTAAAATCGGAAAAACTTTCCATGTTGGGACAGATGGCTGCTGGCATCGCTCACGAGATAAGAAATCCGCTTACATCTATAAAAGGATTCATTCAGCTCTTAAGATCCAATTACTCCAATCACTATTACTTTGACATCATTTTTTCTGAACTAGAGAGGATTAATTCCATTCTTGGAGAATTCCTCATCCTTTCCAAGCCAAGCGTGATGATCTTTGAGGAGCAGGATGTTAAGACAATCGTAAAAGACATCATAACGTTGAGTAACACCCAATCTATATTGAATAATGTTCAGATCTTTCTAGAAGTTGAGAGTGATCTGCCAAAGATAAATTGCAATAAAAATCAATTGAAACAGGTGTTTTTAAACTTATTGAAAAACTCAATAGAAGCGATGGCGACTGGCGGTATTATTGAGGTGAAAATCCAAAATAAAGGCAACGGAGAAGTTTCTGTCATCATAAAAGATAATGGCGTAGGAATCCCTGAAGATCGGATTCCAACATTGGGTGAGCCATTTTATTCTACTAAAGAAAAAGGCACCGGCCTTGGTCTCATGACAAGCTTTAAAATCATCGAAAGCCATAAGGGCAGAATGGTCATCAATAGCAAGGTTAATAAAGGAACGGTCATTGAGGTTATTTTCCCCGCGATTACCCAACAGTATCTAGAGGTTTGAACTGAAACTCAAGGGCGACAAGGGGAATGTTCCGGTGTCGGGGGGAATTGTAAGAATATAACTATGTAATCATATTCAGGAAAAATGAGCTTTGTCTCAATCTTTTCAAAAAAATTGTAAGCCGTGGCTCATCGGGGATTGATTAGGGTTATTCTTAAATATTTCGTTTCTCAAATGGGACGGGAGAACCGCCCCAGTGCCGCTTTTAAAGCCACCTGATTGAAACCAGCAGGATGGTGGCTCCCATGCAGAGCAGGCTCAAGGGGAATCCTGCTTTAAGGTAATCGGAAAATTTATAGCCGCCAGGTCCAAGAACAATCATATTCGTCTGATAGCCGATGGGGGTAAGGAAACTGCAGGAAGAGGCTATGGCGGTGACAATCGCGAACATTAGGGGATCCAGCATCAATTTCTCTGAAATGCTGAATCCGACAGGAAACATCACAGCTGCAGTTGCAAGATTATTAAGAATTTCGGTCAGGAGCATGGTTGCCAGGAAAAAGAAGATTAGAATTCCAAGTAACCCGCTGATTCCGCCAATGGATAAAAGATGTTCTGACAGGATTTTTGCCAGCCCGGTTGATTCCACGGCCTTCCCGATTCCTATTGAGGATCCCATCATGATGATCAGCCGCCAATTGACAGCACGAAAGGCATCAGCCAGACTGATCGATTTAGTGGAAATTAATAGGACGGTTGTGAACAAGGAGATTTTGTAAATGGACATCACCTGAAAGACCGCCATGCCCATCATTAGCAGCAAAATACAGATTATGACCATATGCCCGCCTGTTTTTTTCGGCTCTGGCTGAACAGAAGAATGCAGGCGGAAAATATCTGATTCTCCCCAGTTTTTTAAAAAATGTTGGTCGGCCATTAGCACAAGGGTATCGTTTTCTTTAAGAGACAGATTGCCAAAACCGCTGGTGATTTCGCACCCTCTTCTTTTGATTGCTAGAATGATAGCATGGTATTTTGAACGGAAATGAATATCCTTGATTCTCTTATTAGCCAGGGCAGATCCTTCAGGGATACTTGCTTCGATAAGGGCAGACCGTGAGCTTGACAATTCTGGCACTTCTCCTTCCAGGCACTTCTCCAGGCCAAGATAGAGTCCAGCATTCAAGACTCCTTTTGGATTCCCTGAAAACAAAAGGATATCATTTGCGTGGATGATTTCATCTTTTTCGGCGGTGATCCATTTGCCATCAAGGTGAATTTCGATTAAGAATAGATGGTCCAAGTTTTGCAGCATCGCTTCTGTTATAGACTTGCCAACCAGGGTGGAATTTTGCCTGACTTTGTAATGATGGATATATAAATACTGTTCTTCTTGGAATTTATCAATATTCGGCTTCCTGTCTGGCAGCAGCCGATGTCCTAATAAGGAAAAATAGAGTATTCCGATCACCGTTAGCGGCACCCCGATAAAGGCAAAGTCGAATAGTTGGAACCCGTTGATTCCATTTTCCAGTAGCAATCCTTGCACAAGTAGATTGGATGAAGTACCAATCAGGGTGGTTGTTCCGCCGAGTATGCTCGCGTAGGACAGAGGGATGAGGAGTTTAGACGGGCTGACCTTATTGGCAAGCGCCCACCTTTGGACCGAAGGCAGCATAATGGTTAAAAGCGGAGTGTTGTTGATAAATCCCGACAACATTCCAGTCGGGAGCATGATTTTTAGAATGATGGAGGAAATGGACTTGCTTCCTGTTAATATTTTTTCGATGATGCCATGAAGCAGACCACTTCTTGATACGGCAGCACCTACGATCAATAGGTTTGCAACGGTGTGTACTCCCGGGTTAGAAAAACCAGATAAAGCCTTTTCTGGTGTTAGAATCCCAAAGAGAGTGATGGCGGCAAGAGCGAGAAAAACTCCTATTTCTGGAGGCAGCTGCTCCCTCAACAAGGCAATGAACATGGCTAGCAGAATGATACATAGACCTATTGCCTGGATTGTCATTACTTGATTCCTCCTTAAAATCATACTAATGACAGGGTATGTGGAGGTTAGGATGCCTGTACATGATTTTCGCCTGAAAAACTAAAGCATCATTCACAAATGAATGAAAATTATATAGGGATGTAATGACATAAAAACGAGCGAGCAGCTCGTTTTTATGTTAATGAGTCTGTTCAGCCGTAAGCCCTTTTACCAAGATTTCAGCGACTTCGGGCCTGGTGAAATGTGGTGGCGGGAATTTTCCTTGGCGGAGCATTTCCCTGACTTTCGTTCCGGAAAGGTGCAGATGGTCCTCTGCGGAGTGGGGGCATGTCTTGCTGGTGGCCATGTTCCCGCACGCTTTGCAATAAAAGCTATGTTCAAAAGCGAGGATGGTGATGCCTAGTTCTTCTGGGCGGAAATGGCCGAAGATTTTCTGGGCGTCATAAGTGCCATAGTAATCGCCTACCCCTGCATGGTCCCGGCCGACAATAAAATGGGTGCAGCCATAGTTTTTTCTGACAAGCGCATGGAAGATGGCTTCCCTCGGACCAGCATATCTCATCGCAGCCGGAAAGACGCCTAATACAACCATGTCCTTTGGATAGTAGTTTTCAAGGAGCACTTCATAGCTTTCCATCCTGATCGCTGCCGGTATGTCGTCTCTTTTCGTTTCGCCGACCAATGGATGGAGGAACAACCCATCAACTGTTTCCAGTGCTGTCTTCTGAATATACTCATGCGCGCGGTGGACGGGGTTCCGCGTCTGGAAGCCGACGACTGTTTTCCAACCGTTTTCTGCGAACCTTTTCCTTGTTTCTTGCGGTGTCAGGTGATAACGCGAAAATTCTGGATTCTTCTTCGGGAATTTTGTCAGCTTCACAGGGCCTGCAAGATAAAGGCCGGGCCGGTCAAAAAGCTTGCTCACTCCCGGATGCTGCAGGTCTGTTGTTTGGAAGATGGCTTCCGCTTCCTTTTTCTTGTCTGGATGGTACATTTCCCTTAACTCCATGACACCATAGCTTTCCCCGCCGTATTTCAAGTTAAGTTTCTGTCCAGGTGACAGGACTTTTGCCCTGTCCACATCAACGGCAAGTGTGATGGGAATGCTCCAAACCATCCCATTTGCCAGCCGCATATTGTGAAGAACAGAAAGATAGTCTTCTCTGCCCATAAAGCCATCAATCGGACTGTATGCTCCAGTGGCAATCAGCTCCAGGTCCGAAAGAGCCATCGCATCCAATTCGATTTCCACCTCGATCTCTGTAAGATCGCTGCCTAAATCAACCTGATTGACAAGGACGCCGCCGTGTGGGGTGATAGGCACCAAATCAATCCCTCCCTATCTATCCTAGATTATTTTTTCCATGATAAAAGTGACTAAAGTATCAACTGCCTTTTCCATCGAGGACTCGTTTGTGTCGAGGACGAGTTCCGCTGCTTCCGGTTCCTCGTATTCCTGGTCAATGCCAGTAAACTGCTTTATTTCCCCTCTTCGGGCCATTTTATATAGACCCTTTGGATCACGTTTTTCACATTCTTCGAGAGGACATTTGATATATACTTCGATGAAATTCCCCTTACCTAAAATGTTCCTGGCATTCAGCCTGTCTTCCCTGAAGGGGGAAATGAGCGCTGAAAGGACAATGATTCCTGCGTCGACAAACAATTTGCCTGTTTCTGCTGTCCTCCGGATATTTTCTTTCCGGTCTTCGGGAGAAAAGGATAGATTGCTGTTGAGCCCATGGCGCAAATTATCACCATCCAATAGATAGGCGCTGATTCCTTTGTTAAATAATTCAAGCAAAACAGCGTTGGCAATTGTTGATTTTCCGGAACCTGACAGTCCAGTTAACCAAACCATGAGGCTCTTATGACCATGGAGCCGCTGTCGGTCTTCTTTTGTAACGGCGTGCCTGTGCCAAAAGATAGTGGCTGCTGATTCTTTCTTTTCCAAGTAAAATTCCTCCTTTCCAGAAGGGGATGCCCCTGTAAGTACCACCGGGAACTGAATTGGCCACTAAGTTGGATTGATAGTAAAATATGCAATTCCTGCCGGCTTGTATAGAAAATCCGCCTGCTATGAACGTATTTTTTCACATTAGGCATTCTGGCAGACAAGATAATCTCTCTGCCTATAGCAAACACTGCGGCCTGGCATACAGTAGTAACTAGAGAGGATAAATAGCTGCAGGAAAGTAATAGAAAGGTAGTGATCATTTGAGCGTTGATCTGAAAAAGGTTTGGGATCATGTTGTGAAATATAGAGTGCCGCACGAACAGGAAGATTTCCCGCTGATCCTTTTTTGGAGCCAAAAAAGCGGTTGTACCACATTGGCAAAATGGTTTTATGACCAGATTGGATTATTGGATGAAGCACTTGCATATAACGAATGGATTCATTTTTACGATCAGGAGGTTTATAAGAACAAAGCCAATTATCGCGACAAGCTTTTCGAAATAGCGGTTTCTGGAGAAAAGGATGCTTTCAAGCTCGTCCGCAATCCTTATACAAGGGCAGTGAGCCAGTTTATGATCCTGTTGACTAGCAAGAGCCTTTACTGGAATCAGGAATGGGAGAAAATCAGGTCGGTTCTCTATGGAGACAAAGATAGGGAGAAGGGGATCACTTTTAAGCAATTTTTGGGCTATATCCGGGATCACCAGGAAATGGCAGATAATCACTTCCATCCCCAATATACCGAAGGAGAAGAAAATTTCGTCCAACACTATATCCATCTGGAGAATTTTACTACGGAAATAAAACAACTAGAAAGCACCTACCAGCTGAAGACCTCCAATATCAAGAAGCTGGCCAATTCATCCCATCATATGAAAAAATCGATGGTCCTAAAGGGAGATTGGGCTGACAGGGAATTGACGAATGAGAGCTTTATTGGAATCGGCCGGTTTCCAACCTATGAAAGCTTTTATGACAAAGAAGCAATCCGCCTTGTCAATGACATCTTCCAAAAGGATTTCGAGATTTATGGATATGAGAGGAGGTCGGGGAGTTGAGCATGAATTATGATCATCACCTGCCTGGAATCTTGGTCAGGAGAGAAGGATGAAGGAAATCATGGAGAAAGTATCAATCATTATTCCTTTTTACAATTGCCCGTATATCGACTTATCGATTCAGAGCGCTTTAAATCAATCGTATCCAAACAAAGAAGTCGTGGTCGTCAACGACGGATCGAATCGATACAAGGAAAAGATCCTACCATACATGGACAAAATCATTTATCTGGAAAAAGAAAATGGAGGAACAGGGAGCGCTTTGAATACGGGGATTAAAAAAGCGGAAGGAACGTATATCACCTGGCTCAGTTCCGACGATCTTTATTCCGCGGATAAAGTGGCAAAGCAAGTAGCATTCATGAAAAAAAGGAATGCCTATATCAGTTATACGAATTTCTCCTTGATGAATGAAGAAGGCAAAGTGTACGTTTCTTCCGCAGGGGTTGTGATTTCCCGTAAAGTCGATTTTCTCAAGAACCTGAAAACCTCCAATCATATCAATGGATGCACAGTCATGATGAGGAAAGAAGTAATAGGCTCCGTCGGTCTCTTCAATGAAAAGTTGCTCTATACCCAGGACTATGATTTTTGGCTGAGAGCCGTGCAATCTTATGAATTTTACTTCCTCAATGAGCCGCTCGTCCAATACCGGGTTCATGAAGGAATGGGCTCACGTAAATATCCCGATTTCCAGACGAAAGAAATTGAAAAAATCCAACATCAATACAGGGAGGTACTCAACAAGATGATGGAGAAAGAAAAAAGGATGAAGTTCACCTTCCCGATCCTGTCGCTGAACAAAGGCGGTGCTCAGCGCATGCTGGTTGACATCGCCAACAGCCTTGTAGACAGGGGACATGATGTGACCATCCTTATGCCAAAATATAGCATCAAAGAATACGATGTCCGTGCGAAAATCCTGTACGCGAACGATACGACCCTGCAGTGGAACGACTATCCGCCGAGCGATATCATTGTATCGAATTTTTATACAACTGTAGACTCGGCTCAGCAAGCCTTTGAAAAAGGGAGGGGTCTGCACTTCCGCTTAAGCCTCTGTTATGAACCGGTGTTCCTTCCTAATCAGGATGTTACTTTTCCCTCCTACTTTGAAGCTCCGTATCTATTGCTTCTATCAAAACACCAACAGGAGCTCGTTCACTTGCTGCATGGCCTGAAGGGTCAGACCATTCCAATCTATGTCAGCCCGAATTTTTTCGATCAAGAGCTGCGGGCAGAGAATAAAAACCTGCAAATTTCAGCTATTGTCAGGAAGCCGGAGGGCGGGGATGCCTGGCACAGGGATCAAAATTATCTGTTTGAACAACTCTATAACGTGAAGCATCACTATCCTGATTTGCAATACAATTTGATTTGTCCTCCAAGGGAATTCGAACATTCCCCATTTTTACAAGAATTAAAGAAATCGAACCGTTTTGTCGTCCATACCCCACAGAACGATGTTGAACTTTGTTCTTTATACAGCCAGACAGATATTTTTGTTGCATCTTCCATTTATGAAGCGGCGCAGCTGCCAGGGTTGGAAGCGATGAAATGCGGTGCAGCCCTTGCCACAGTATATTCAGGAGGGAATACAGAGTATGGCCGCCACGAGGAGACGTGTTTGATGTCTTACAGGCATGAAAATAGGCTTGCCGCTGACATCATTCGCCTGATTGAACATCCTGCCTTAAGAAAAGAAATTGCCTTGAACGGGAAACAAGAGGCTGAAAAGTGGACCTTGACTAGGAGTGTCGATACCTTTGAGAACATTTGCCGCACAGCTCTGGAACAAAGATAAGATGGAAAAGGTGATAATCACGGGTGGATGCGGATTCATAGGCTCGCATTTGGCCCAGAAACTTGCTGAATGGAATTATGACGTTCTTGTCATTGATAACCTGGCAACGGGAGATCTTGGGAATCTGCGCCAGGAAGGGATCAGGTTGGAAATATGCGACATCTTGGAGGATCGGTTTACCCCGACAGTTTTGGAATTCAGTCCAGATTATATGATTCACCTTGCTGCCCAGGCCAATGTCCATAAATCGATTCAAAATTTCTTGTACGACGAGCAGGTGAATGTGCGTGGGACGTTAAAAGTGATGGATGCTGCCATTCAATCCAAGGTGAAGAAAATGATTTTTGCGTCCTCTTCGGCTGTCTACGGAAAACCAGAATACTTCCCGATCGATTTGCAGCATAAAATAAGGCCGCTTTCACCATACGGAACTTCAAAATATGCTTCAGAGCTATATTTAACCATCGCAAAAAAGTTATATCAACTAGACTATACAATTTTAAGATATGGGAACGTTTATGGGCCAAGGCAGAACTCAAAGCTCGAAGGCGGAGTGGTCGCTGTATTTTCAACAGCATTGGCCCAAAATAGTCGGCCGGTTATTTATGGAGACGGAGAGCAGACGAGAGACTTTGTTTTTGTTGAGGATGTTGTTTCTGCGAACATCCAGGCGCTCCATCATGGCAGCGGAAAAACATTGAACGTATCATCAGGGACACAAGTCTCTATCAATGAGCTCTATCGCCTCATGAAATCCATTAGCGGCTCTGACATCGATCCGATTTATGCTCCCGGACGAGAAGGCGATATTCGGCAAAGTTATTTATGTATAAGAGAAACAGAAGAAGCCCTGCAATGGAAGCCAGTTACGGACTTGAAAGCTGGTTTAAGAAAAACCTTCGAATATTATCAAAGCACCGTACAGGATGGTAAAAAGGAGGACGAAGAATGAAGGTACTATTTGTCTTCTATGTTCCAAGCGGGGGGGTCGAGACGCTTAACAGGCAAAGAGCCGCGGCCTTGAAAAAAAAGAATATTCAATGCGATTTCCTTTATTTTGAAAACAAGCGGGATACCATCAATCACCATGACGGGAATGTGTTCATTGCCAAGAAAGACGATGAAATTCAAAAAATCCTGCTCGCCGGCAACTATCAGGCTGTAATTGTGATTTCTGATTTTTATTCTCTCTCGAAATATAGGGCATGGGGGTATAAGGGACCGCTTGTTCTAGAAATCCAGGGGCTCGGGTCGAAAGAAGGAGCAAGAAATTTTTTCGTGATGGCATCCCATTCAATCCAAAAGTATGCGGACGGACTGCTGACTCCCTGCACCCCGCATATCGATCGCCTGATTGAAGAGTTTTTCCCAAACAAGAAGAAGTTCAGCTTTAATAACTGCTTTGATTCAGAGAAATTCTCCTACCGGCAGATCAAAAAGGCGAAGGGTCCGATTATAGGCTGGGTCGGGAGATTAGAAGAAAATAAGAATTGGACAGAATTCATAGAGATTGGAAATAAGCTGGTGAAAGCGAAAAAAGACCTTCTGTTATTCATGTTCGAAGACCCATCACTGTCCACCCCGCAAGAGCGTGTGCGTTTCCAACAGAAGGTAATAGATTATCGGCTGAGCGATCAATTGGTTACCCTGCAAAACATCCCCAATCATCAAATGGCGGATTATTATTCCATCATAGGGGATTCCGGCGGCTTCTTGTGCTCCACCTCCAAAGTAGAAGGGGCTCCCTACTCGATTCTCGAAGCGATGAGCTGTAGATGCCCGATCCTTACAACCGATTCAGATGGAGTCAGAAGCTCGGTGATTCATAATTATACAGGGAAATATTATGCGATTGGAAATATCCAGGATGCAATCAAGGAAGGCACTGAATTGATGAACGATCTACCATTGCGAGAGCAAATCCGCGAAAACGGCGTAAAACATCTAAAGGAAAACTTCAGCCTGGAAAAATACGCAGAGAACTTCGAGAAAATGCTGAAGGATTTGGGAGTAGGGTGAGACAAGTGGATCCTAGGTCAAGGGAATTGTTAGCATTCAACGTAGTTTAAAAAATGAGAAACGATTAGGTTGAGACTCCCACGACTAAAGTCGCAAGCTGACTAACGTCAGTGGGATTCTTAGCTACCTGTTTCAGAC